>DATKNZ010000442.1:0-15978 GCA_035541055.1 Candidatus Acidiferrum sp.
TATCCTCACCGGGCGACCGCCACCTATGTGTGTCCGAACCACCTGGGCGGGTTCCTGGAGATGGTCCTGCCGCTCGGCCTGGCCTTCACCCTGGCCAGCCGTTTCAAGCCGGTGCTCAAGGTGTTCATGGGCTATGCCGCCCTGGCGATTCTCGCTGGAATTGTGGTGACCCTCTCGCGCGGCACCTGGGTGGCCACGGCGCTGAGCCTGGTGGTCTTCTTTGGCGTACTGCTCTTCCAACGCGGGCACCGGTTGGCCTCGCTCGCGCTGCTCGTCGTGATCGTCGGCGGAGCGGTCGTGATTCTGCCCCACAGCTTCGCATTCCAAACCCGGCTGCGACAGATTGACGTGCCAACCGCCTCCAATGGCGACACGCGGGCCGAGCTGTGGCAGGCGGCGGTGAAGATCTGGCACGAGAATGTCTGGTGGGGTGTCGGCCCGGCGCACTACGACTACCGTTTCCGCGAATTCCGGCCCGACGCGGTCCAGCGACGCCCGGCCTGGGCGCACAACGATATCCTGAACACGCTGACGGACTGGGGCGTGGTGGGCGTGTTTCTGGTCGGCGCGGCCTGGGGCCTGCTCGCCTGGGGCGTGGTGAAATGCTGGTCCTCGGTGGGCGGGGGCGCGAACGACCTGCGGGGCCGCCGCAGCAGCAACAAGCTGGCCTTTGTCCTCGGCGCCTCAGCGGGCTTGCTGGCCATCCTGGCGCACTCGGTGTGTGACTTCAACATGCACATCCCCGCCAATGCCATCCTGGTGGTGACCCTCATGGCACTGCTGAGCAGCCATTTGCGCCACGCGACCGAGCAGTATTGGGCCCGCGCCGGCGTGCTGGCACGCGTGGCGGCCAGCCTGGTGCTGCTGGGGGCGGTCTTCTACCTGGCCGGCCAGGGCTGGCGTCGCACCCGGGAATTCGTTTACCTGCATCGCGCGGAAGCGGCGCCTAACTTCTCGGCAGCCCGGACGGCCTTGCTCAAGCAGGCCTACGCGGCTGAACCCATGAACCCCGAGACCCCCTTCGCGATCGGCGAGTGTTACCGCATCCAAAGCTCGGAGGGTGGAGACAACTACCGCGAGCTGGCGACGCAGGCCATGGATTGGTATGGCCGCACCATCAAGCTCAATCGCTGGGACGGGTACGGTTATTTGCGCTACGGCTGGTGCCTCGACTGGCTGGACCGTTTCGCGGAGGCCGACCCTTACTTCAACCGCGCGGATGAGCTGGACCCCAACGGCTACTTCACCATGGCGAACATCGGGCTGCACTACGTGCAGTTGGGCGATTACGCCGCCGCCCGGCCCTGGTTCGAGCGCTCGCTGCGCCTGGAGTGGGAGAACAACCCCATCGCCGCGAGCTACCTCCAAATCGCCAATGCCCGGCTCGAGGAAGCGGCGACGAACGGCATGAAGGAGACGGTGGAGGCGCCGGGACGTTAGAAGCTAACTCATCAATGTGCCTGCGGCTGCGTCCTCGTCCTCGTTCTCGTCCTCCTCCGTCGAAAACGGCGGACAAGCCGAGGACGAGGAAGAGAACGAGAACGAGGACGCAGCCGCCGCGGTGTGTATGAGACAGCGTCTGGCGCGGCCCGGCTCTCGCGGGTGGTATTGCTATCGGAACCTGAAGGGAGAGACATGGATTGACTTCCGAGCGCCCCCAGGGTTTTCTAATTTATGGCTCAGCAGAAGCAGAATCATCAGCCGCCCTTCCCTCAGGGGCTCATCTTCGATTGTGACGGCACCCTGGCGGACACGATGCCGCTGCATTGGCGGGCATGGCAGGCCGTTGCGGAGCGCTACAACCTGGCGCTGACCGAGCAGCGATTCTACGCGCTGGGCGGCGTCCCGGCCCGTGACATTGTCAAGCTGCTGCTGGCGGAGCGTGGCCTCGCCCTGGATCACCTGGCCATAGCCGGCGAGAAGGAGGCTGCCTACCTGCCGCTCATCGCCCAGGTCGAGCCCATCAACGCGGTCGTCGGCGTCGCGCGGGAGAGTTACGGCCGGATTCCCCTGGCGGTAGCCTCGGGCGGCACGCGCAAGGCCATCGAGCAAGTGCTCAACCGGCTGGGCATACGGCACCTGTTCCAGACCGTGGTGACCAGCGAAGACGTCGTGCGCCAGAAGCCGGCCCCGGATATTTTCCTGGAGGCGGCCCGCCGCATTGGCGTGCCGCCGCAGTTCTGCCGCGCGTACGAGGATACCGACTTGGGCATGAAAGCCATCCGGGCGGCGGGAATGGAGGCGGTGGACGTAAGGACGTTGCTCGTGAAACGGGAGGCGGCGGGCGTGGGGCGAGCCGCCTGATGAGTCGTGGCGCGTGCTGCGTGGTGCGTGATCACGCAAGACGCAACAGGCAACACGGAACACGCACCACGTCTCAGCCCGCCCCCAGCTTCCGTGACTTCTCGGACGCCGCTCGCACCGCGCTGATCAGCGCGCCGCGCACTTTGCCTTTTTCCAACTCGTGCAGGCCCTCGATGGTTGTGCCGCCGGGGCTGGTGACCATGTCCTTCAGCGCGCCGGGATGAAGGCCGGTCTCGAGCACCATCCTGGCGCTGCCCAGCACGGTCTGGGCCGCCAGCCGGGTCGCCACGTCCCGCGGCAGGCCGGACGCTACGCCGCCGTCGCTGAGCCCCTCGATGAATAGATAGACGTAGGCCGGGCCGCTCCCGCTCAAGCCCGTCACCGCGTCCAGCAAGGCCTCCTTCACCTGGAAGGCGACGCCGACGGACGAAAAGAGCTTCTGCGCTAATTCGCCGTCCTCCGGCCGGGCGGCCTTGCCGAGCGCGAAAGCGGTGGCCGACGCCCCGACCAGCGCCGGGGTATTGGGCATGACGCGGATGAGCCGCCCGCCGCCCAGGCCGGCCTCGATCTTCGCCAAGGGCACGCCCGCGGCAATGGAGATGAGCAGATGCCGGTCTGTGAAGACGCCGCGGATATCGGCCAGCACGCCGGATGCATAGTCCGGCTTCACCGCCAGCATCAGCACCTGGGCAAACTCCGCCAGCTCGACGTTGGACGCCGTGGTCCGGGCAGCCGTCTCCTTGCTGAACGCAGCGCGCGCCGCAGCGCTCGGATCGCTGGCAAGCACTTGTTTCGCGGTGACGAGGCCGGCGCGGATAAAGCCTTTGGCCAGCGCCGTGGCCATTTTACCGGCGCCCAGGAATCCCAGAGTGAGCTTAGCGGACATGCCCCGCGTTGTAGCAGTTGCCCGGGCCGCGCGGAAGTGAAAACGCCCCGCTAATGGATGATCCCGACCTCGATCTTGCCGATGCGATGGCCCACGCTCACGGCCACATTGCGTTCCTGCCGGATCAGGGTGAGGTCCACCGCCCCGGAGCCTACCTTCAGGTTCTTGATCTCCATGCGCTCGATGGCTGGCGGCAGGCGGGGATTATCGAACAGGACCCGGGCGGCGGCGGTGTCGAAGCGTATCCCGAGGCAGGATTGGATGAGGTAAAATACCGCAGCGGAGGACCAGGCCTGCGGGTTGCAGGCCACCGGATAAAGGGTTGGGCCTTCGCCGCGCCGGCGCTCGAAGCCGCAATACAGTTCAGGCAGCCGGTTGAGGTCCATGAATCGGCTGGCATCGAACAGGGCGGTCAGGATGCGGAGGGCGGCCTCGCGGAAGCCGTAGCGGGCAAAGCCTGCGGCCACGAGCGCGTTGTCATGCGGCCAGACGGAGCCGTTGTGATAGGAGCTGGGATTGTAGAGCGCCTCGGTGCTGGCCACCGTACGGATGCCCCACCCGCTGAAGAACGTGTCGCCAGTGAGCTGGTCTTTGATATGCGCGGCGGCCTCGGGCTGGGCGATGCCGGCGAAAAGGCATTGGCCGGCGTTGGAGCTGCGCACGCGACAGGGCCTTTTGTCGCCGTCCAGGGCCAGCGCGTAAGTCTGGATGTCCTCACACCAGAAGGCCTGATGGAACCGGCTACGGAGCCGGTGCGCCGCCTTGCGCAGGTCTTCCGCCAGCTCATGGTGCCCCAGCACCCCGGCCAAGTGGGAGCATTTGACCTTGGCCTCATACACATACGCCTGGACTTCACACAGCGCGATGGGAGGGGACGCCAGCGTCCCGTCGGCGTGAAAGATCGCATCCTCCGAGTCCTTCCAACCCTGGTTAGCCAGCCCGCCTTTGGCTTGGCCACGGTATTCCACGAAGCCGTCGCCATCGAGGTCCCCGTATTGATCAATCCAGGTCAGCGCGCGTTCGATATTGGGCCACAGTTGCTCGATGAGTTCGCGGTCGTCGGTCCGTTCGAAGTAGGCGCTCGCCAGGATCAGCCACAGCGGGGTGACATCCACGGAGCCATAATACAGCCCGAAGGGCACCTCGTGCAGCGCGGCCATTTCCCCGCCGCGCTCCTCATGCAGGATCTTGCCCGGTTGGGCATCGCCCTCGGGGTCGGTGTTCCTGGCCTGCTTGGATGCCAGGTAACACAGCACTCCGTGCGCGATCTGCGGGTCCGTCCATAAGGTCTCCAGGGCGGTGATGATCCCGTCCCTGCCGAAGATGCAACTGAACCAGGGAATCCCGGCATACGGGTAAGGCCCGCAGGCGGTGCGGGTGAGCAGCATGTGCAGGTCCGCACGGGATTGGTAGAGCCACTCATTGAACTGGGGGTTCGAGGTCTCGACCAGGGTGATGCGCTTGCGGTAGTCATTGTAGGCCGAGTTGACCTGGTCGAACGCCGCCTGGAAGGCTTCCCCGTTCAAGGGCTTTCGCTCGCTCAGGAACGTGATCCTCGACTCGAAGCACCGGCGTTCATGGGCCTGGAGCTGCAATTCGAAGACGGCCCGTCCGGGCGAGATTTCCTTCGCCACTTCGCCGAAAGAGAAGACCGTCTGGCGCACCACGGCGTCGAGGCCCTCGTAGCCGACAACCACCCGGTTGCGGTGGACTTCCGGGGCGAGCATCCGCCCGCGGGCCTTGCGGTTGGTGCCCCGCACTTCGAAAACATCCACGTAGTCGGCGCCGAAGGCCAGCTCCAGCTTCAGCGTGACCGAGCCCCGCGCAAAATTGGAGATTTCGATGCGCTCGAACAGACTTCCCTGCCACAGGAAGCCGGTGCGCACGAGGTGCAGCACGCCATGCGGCAACAGGCGCCCTGGTCCCAGGCGAAGCGCGGGGTTGGTGAGATCCACCACCAGAAAGTCGTTATCCTCTTTGACGGTGGAACTCAGCAGCAAGGGGCTGGTGCCGCTAATGCCCAGCTTCCAATGCGACACGTAGCGCGTCCCGCCGTGATACACGCCGTGGTTCTCGAAGCCGAGAGGCCGGATATCCCCATGACGATCGAAAACGGCGAACGTGTCCGCATGTTTCAGCACCCGCGTGCCCAAGTCCGCCATGGACGCGTTGGCGCGGATGAAATGCTGGCCGCTGACTTCAATCGTGTCGCTCACGGCAGGGATCCATTACGGCTACGCCGCATCCCGAAAGCGGGACGGGCCTTTGCCTCGAGGAAACTGCGGCCCGAGCGCGCCATCCCTGTCGAGGTCGGGAAGGGGCAGAGACTTGGCTTCAATCAGCCGCTCATAGACCTGCACATAATCCTGCGCCATGCGGGCAGCCGTGAACCGCTGCTCAAACTGCTGTCGGCATCGTCGGCGGCTCACCTGGTTGAGCCGGGCGATGGCTTCGACGGCCTCATCATTTTCCTCGAACACGAAACCGTTTAGGCCGTCCTCCACGATCTCCGGCACGGAGCCGCGCCCGCGGGCGATGACCGGCGTGCCACAGGCCATGGCCTCGATCATCACCAAGCCAAACGGTTCCGGCCAATCTATCGGGAACAGCAGCGCCAGCGCGTTGCCGAGAAACTCGGCCTTGTCCGCCTCGCCAATCTCGCCGACGAACTCCACATGCCCCTGCAGCAGCAGCGGCTTAACGACCGACTCGAAATACTCGACGTCGCGTTTGTCCACCTTCGCGGCGATCTTGAGCGGCAGGCCGGCGCGCCGCGCGATCTCGATGGCATCCTCGGCCCGCTTCTCCGGGCTGAACCGGCCCAGAAAGGCGAGGTACTCGCCCGCCTGTTCATGAAACCCGTACAGGTCTTCGGGCAGCCCGTGGTAAACGGTGGCCTGCCAGTTGGCCCACTCGAGCGGCACCCGCTGATGGTCCGAAATCGAGGTGAGCGGCTCGTCCCTGAACTCGCGATACAGGTTCACCAGGTTCGTGATATTCAGCCGCCCATGCAGCGTCGTTACATGAGGCGTCCGCATCCGGCGCAGAAGCGGCAACGCCAGGTAATCCATGTGCGAATGAACGAGGTCGAACTCTCCGGCTTCCTGGAAAAGCTTCTCCGCCATAAAGATGTGGTCGGCGGTGGGATCGGTGCTGCTGGTGTCGAGTCGCAGCGCATTCTCGCAGGCCGGACGCAATCGGGCGCTGGTCACCGAATCGCCGCTCGCGTACAGCGTGACCTCATGGCCCATCCGGACCAGGGCTTCCGTCAGGTAGGAGACAACCCGCTCCGTGCCGCCGTAGTATTTGGGCGGCACACTTTCGTAGAGCGGGGCAACCTGGGCTATTCGCATCGTCTCCTTTCGCTTCTCACTTAGCTCGCGCTCCGGGCGGGAAAACTACCGCCGGAGCTGCAGAGCAAGGTAGCACACCCCATCTTCGCCGCGCAAACCCCGCTGGGCTGGCACGCGGGCTGCAGTCGCATTCTGCAGGGCGCCCGGCCCGGTCGTGCCGACCGCCCGAATTCCATTGATCAGAACCTGTCAGCAGCAGCCTGAGGCCGACGCCAGATTCGTCTGGCTGGTGCTGACCGCCCTGTTGGTGCTGCCCTTCGGCGCCGGGGCTTCCGAGGAAGAGGCATTCCCACTGCTCCAGATTGGGACACAGACGTACACGAATGTGACAGTCACCACCAAAGCCAAGAGCTACATCTTCATTGTCCACTCCGGGGGGATGAGCAGCATCAAGGTCGCTGACCTCCCCTTGGAAGCTCGCGAGAAGCTCGGTTACGCGAGTGCGGAAAAGCCCAAGTTGAGCACCAATGGCCCGGCATCCTGGGCCCGGACGCAGGTGGCGAGGCTGGAAACACCCCAGATGAAGGAGGTGCAGCAGAACCTGCGTAAGCGATGGCAGGCGGCCTCCGCCCACCGGCCCACCGTGCTGGCACTGACGAGCAATACGGTGTTCCTGGCCATTTTGGGAACCTTGGCGCTGCTCTATGCGCTCCAGTCGTATTGCTTCATGCTGATCTGCCGCAAGGCAGGCCATCCGCCCGGGCTGCTGGCCTGGCTGCCTGTCCTGCAGTTCTATCCTCTTATACGCGCTGCCGGAATGTCCGGGTGGTGGTTCCTCGCCCATCTGCTCCCTTTCCTCAACCTGGTGGCGTTTGTCGTCTGGTCGGTAAAAATCACCCAGGCGCGGGGCAAAAGCGCCTGGGTTGCTTTGTTTCTGATTCTGCCGCTAACCACTGTTCCAGCCGTGCTCTATCTCGCCTTCTCCGGGGGTTCGGACTCGAGGCGCGAGAGCAAGCAACCCGAGATCATGTCGCTACAGACCGCCTGAGCCGAAGAATTCACTCTGGTAGGGGCGCCTCGCCGAGGCGTCCGTCTTTTGGCGGCGGCGGACGCCTCGGCGAGGCGTCCCTACCCGGGGGCGTGTCGCCGTTTCAACCCGGGTGTGGATCGGCGAAGGTAACGTGCGGCGCGAGGCGAAAGCGTCTTTGCAGCTTGACCAGGGAAAAGAAGTAGCGCCGCCGCCAGCTCAGTGCCCAGCCGCCGTCCAACTCGCCCGCCAGGAGGGCAATAATCGCATCGTGCAGGCTGAACGGTGAGCGCGGCTGCAGGAACAGCTCCATGAACGGCGTGGTGTAGAAGGCCTCCACCAGCTCCCAGTAGGCCTTCATAGCGCGAGACACCCGCCTCTCGTAGAGCGGCAATCGCGGGCTGCCATCATCCCCGGCAGCCAGTGAATTGAGCACCACCTCCGCCGCGAGCTTGCCCGAGTTCATCGCCAGATACACCCCAGCCGAGAAGATCGGGTCCATGAAGCCGGCCGCATCGCCCACGCGCAGCAGCCGCGGGCCGGCAAGGCGCCGGTTATGGTACGAGAAATCGCTGGCAGTCTGCATGGCATTGACCGGGCGCGCGTGCTGCATGCGCTGGCGCATCGCCGTGCTGGATTGCCAAATCTGGTGGAACACCTCCGCGGGAGAGCTTTGGCGGGAACTGGCCAGCTCCGCCTGGTCCATGACACAGCCCACGCTGACCTTCGTCGCCGAAAGCGGGATCAGCCAGAACCACTTGTTCGCCAGGCGCACAATGACGATGTCCGTCCCCGTCGGCCCCTCATCCACGCCCACCCCTTCAAACTGGCCGAATACAGCCACCTTCTTCAGCTTGGGGTGGACGACGCGCAGCCCTTCCTGGTTGCCAGTCATGTTGCCACGCCCGCTGGCGTCCACCAGGAAGGCCGCGTTCAGCACAGCGCTTTCCCCGCTATCGGCATGGGCCTCCACGGAGACGTGGCCATCCTGCCGAGTAAAGCGCCTTACTGTCCACCCCTCGCGCACCTCGGCCCCCGAACTGCGCGCGTGCTCCAGCAGCATTTGGTCGAACCGGGAGCGCTCGACCTGGAAAGCCCTGGTTTGCCGCGCGAAGCGGCTGTCGCGGAAGGCCAGCTTGATGCCGCGGGTGGCGTTGCCCAAGAGGAATTGGGCGCCGAGTTTATCCGGGAAGCCGGCTGCCTGGAGCTTGGGCAGGATCCCCATTTCCGCGAACAAGCTGTGGTTGTAGGGCAGCAGCGACTCGCCGATATGGAAGCGGGGGAAGTGCTCCTTCTCGAGCACCAGCACGCGTTTGCCCGCCCGCGCCAGAAAGGTGGCCGCCGAGCTGCCGCCGGGCCCGCCGCCGATCACCAGTGCGTCATAGGGTTTCTGGGACACACTATACGAAAGCACAACTCGGCGGCGCGGCAAGCCGTTCGCCGCTTGCCACGCGGTTCTTCCGCAACTAAGTTGCGCCTCCCTATGGAAAAAGTGGTCATTATAGGCTCCGGCTGCGCCGGCCTCACGGCAGCCCTCTATACAGCCCGGGCAAACCTGCAGCCCCTGGTATTAACCGGCACCCATCCGGGAGGGCTCCTGGCCACGACCACCGTGGTCGAGAACTACCCCGGCTTCCCCGAGGGCATTGACGGCCACGAATTGATGGTCCGGATGCAGAAGCAAGCCGAACGCTTCGGCGCGCGCATCAAGTACGCCACCGTCGAAGCCGCCGACCTTTCGGGGCAGCCGCTGGCCCTGACCGCCGACGGGGAATCTATTCAAACCGAAACGCTCATCATCGCCAGCGGGGCGGGCCATCGCCACCTGGGCCTGGACAGCGAACGTCTGCTGGAGAACAAAGGCGTTACGTATTGCGCCACCTGCGACGGAGCCCTGCCGCATTTCAGAAGCCAACCGCTGGTCGTAGCCGGCGGGGGCGATTCCGCCTGCGAAGAAGCCATCTACCTGACCCGTTTCGGCTCGGTCGTGTATCTGGTCCATCGCCGCGACACGCTGCGCGCCTCCAAAATCATGGCCGAACGGGCGCTAGGCCACCCGAAAATCCAGCCCATCTGGGACTCGGTAATCACCGAAATCCTGGACGTTAAGCAGGACAAGGTTGTCGGCGTTCGCTTGAAGAACCTCAAGACGCAGGCCGAGCGGGTCCTTGATTGCGCAGGGGTGTTCGTGGCCATTGGTCACGTTCCGAACACTCATGTCTTCAAGGGCGCCGTCAAGCTGGACGAAAACGGGTATATTATCCCCCAATCCGGCGCGGCGACGAACGTGCCCGGCGTTTTCGTAGCCGGAGACTGCGCCGACCACGTCTATCGCCAGGCCGTGACGGCCGCCGGTATGGGCTGCGCCGCAGCTATCGAGGCGGAGCGGTATCTCGCCGCCCGGCGGGAGTAGGCCCACCAGGCCGAGCGTTTCTCACGGGTAAGGACGCCTCGCCGAGGCGTCCGTGTGGCGGGGGCGGCGGACGCCTCGGCGAGGCGTCCCTACCCAGCGGCCTGCCGCCGTTCCACGAGCAGGGTTCCGGGTCGCGGCAAGGGCCAAACTGGCACCCCGAATGCTGTCTCAACCGCTGTTCGTGCAGGATCATTCTGTCATGACCAGGCCTCTGCGCATACTGCACCTCGAAGACGACCCGGATTATTGCGATCTGGTACGCTCCTTGCTTGAAAGCGAAGGCTTTCAGGTCGAGGCAGCCTTGGCCGGCACCCGCGCGGAATTCGAAGCGGCCCTGGCCCCCGGCAAATTCGACATCATCCTGGCAGATTACCTCCTGCCCACCTATAACGGTCTCGAAGCCCTCTGCCTGGCTCGGGAGAAGTGCCCCGACACCCCTTTCCTGCTGGTCTCCGGCAACCTCGGCGAGCAATCAGCCATCGAGAGCCTCCGGACGGGCGTTACCGATTACGTCCTCAAGCAATGGCCCGAACGTCTGATTCCGGCGATTACCCGCGCCGTGCACGAAGCGGAGGAGCGGCGCCAGCGCCGGCGCGTCGAAACCGAATTGACCCGGCGCGAGAAGTACTTCCGTGCCCTGACCGAGAACTCCCTGGACATCCTCACCATCCTCAATCCCGCGGGGGATTTCGTTTATAACAGCCCCTCGGTCAAGCGCGTGCTCGGTTACGACCCCAAGGAGCTGGCCGGCCAGAACGCCTTCGGGCTCATCAGCCCCAGAGACCTCCCTCGCGTGCGTCAGGCGTTCGAATACGGCCTCCACCACCCCGATGAAACCGTCACCCTCGAGTTCCGCTTCCGGCACCGGGACGGCTCCTGGCGCTTCCTCGAGGCCGTCGGACAAAGCCGGTTGGGCGATGCCGAAATGGAGGGCATCGTCGTCAACTCTCGCGACGTCAGCGACCGCAAGCGGGCCGAAGCCGAGGTGCGCGAGAGTGAAAAGCAGTATCGCCTGATCTTCGACGGCAACCCGATCCCCATGTGGGTATTCGACCAGGAGACGCTCGCTTTCCTGCAGGTGAACGATGCGGCGATCCAGCATTACGGCTATTCGCGTGAGGAGTTTCTCGGGATGACCGTGCAGGACCTTGGGACGGGGGAGGAGGGGCCCGCGATGGTGGAATACCTGCACAAGCTCCTATCGGCGGAAACCCCCGCCCGTATGGGCCTGGCGGGTGTCTGGCGCCACAGGAAAAAGGACGGCAGCCTGATAGACGTCGAGATCAAGTGGAGTCCCATGCTGTTCCATGGCCGGCCGGCATCACTCACCATGGCCAACGACATCACCGAGCGCAGGCGCGTCGAGCACCGGGATGCCGCCCTCGCGAAGCTGGGCCAAAGCCTCAGCTCGGCCACCTCGCCCATGGAGGCGGCCCGCATCATCCGCTCCGTGGCCGACGACTTGTTTACCTGGGATGTCTTCACCCTGGACCTGTATTCGGCCGAGGAGCAGCTCGTCTATTCCATCCTGAATGTGGATACCGACCGCACCGGGCAGCGCTTCGACATTCCGACCACCAGCGAGGGCAGAAAGCCCAGCGGCATGGCGCAACGTGTCGTGACACAGGGCGCGGAACTGATTCTCCGCTCCGAACCGCTGAGCATGCCCGACGACGTGATCCCCATTGGCGACGTGACGCGCCCCTCCGCGTCGTTGATGCTCGTCCCGATCCGCAACCGCACCAAGGTCATCGGCATCCTTTCCATCCAAAGCTACACTCTCAAGGCCTACGACACGCAGCACCTGAATACGCTGCAAACGCTGGCAGACCATTGCGGCGGCGCCCTCGAACGCATCCATGCGGAACGGGCCCTCCGCGAAAGCGAACTGCGTTTCCGCGAACTGTTCCAAGGTTCCCCCGACGCCATCTTCGTTGAGGACTTCGCCGGGACCGTGCTGGACGTCAACCCCGCCGGGTGCCAGCTCCACGGCACGACGCGGGAGAACCTGGTCGGCAAAGGCGTCTGCGACCTCGTCCCGCCCGAGTCGCGGGAGGCAGTGCGCCGCGAATTCCAACTCCTGGCTGAGGGCAAAGTGCAGCAGATTGAGGGGGCAAGCTGGACCCATGACGGGCGCTCAGTCGCCGTCGAAGTGCGCGCCAACCGGATCAACTACGCCGGGCAGCCCGCCGTGCTGCTGCACGTGAGAGACATGACGGACCGCAAACTCGCGGAGGCAGCCCTGCGCAGCTCGGAAATGCTCTTTCACTCCGTGTGGGAGAACTCAGCCGACGGCATGCTGCTCACCGACGAGCAGGGCGCGATCGTGGCCGCCAACCAGGCGTTCTGCACGATGGTCGGCCTGCCGCGCGAGCAATTGGAGGGCAAGCCGTTCACCGTGGTTTACACCCAAACCGTGCCGGGGGAGGAGATGCTGGAGCAGTACCGCCGGCGGTTCCGCGAGCAGGCAACCGAGAACCAGGTCGAGCGCCGCATCACCCTGCACAACGGCAAGGTGCTGACGTTCGAGGAGTCCAGCTCGTTTGTCGCGTTGCGCGGGCACCCCTCATTGCTGCTGGGCCTGTATCGTGACATCACCGAGCAACGGCGCCTTGAGGAGCAGTTGCGGCAATCCCAGAAAATGGAAGCCATCGGCCAACTGGCGGGCGGCGTTGCCCATGACTTCAACAACATTCTCACCGTCATTCAGGGCCACGCTTCCCTGCTGAGCGCGAGCAAGGCGCTGACGGAAGCCGGCGCGCGTTCCGCCCAGCAGATTGGCCAGGCTGCCGAGCGCGCCGCCGCGCTGACGCGCCAATTGCTCGCGTTTGGCCGCCGCCAGATGATGCAGCCCCGGCGTCTCGACATGAATGAGGTTGTCAGCAACATGACCAAGATGCTGGGCCGCCTGCTGGGGGAGGACATCGCCCTCCAGTTGAACTATTCCCCCCGCCCGGCATTCGTGCACGCGGACGCTGGCATGATGGAGCAGGTCCTGCTCAATCTGGCCGTCAACTCCCGGGACGCCATGCCCAAAGGCGGGCTGCTGGCCATCAGGATTTCCACCGCCGAACTCACGGCAGGTCCGGGGACGGCCCACCCGGAGGGGCAGTCTGGCCGCTTCGTCTGCCTGAGCGTCACGGACACGGGCTGCGGCATCCCGCCCGAGAACTTGCGCCGCATCTTCGAGCCGTTCTTCACCACCAAGGAGGTAGGCAAAGGCACCGGCCTCGGGCTCGCCACCGTGTATGGCATCCTCAAGCAGCACCACGGCTGGATTGAGGTCGCCAGCGAGCCGGGAAAGGGCGCCACCTTCAAGGTGTTCCTGCCGCGGAGCGCCGAGTCCGCCGAAGCCGTCGCCGAATCTTCAGGCGAACAGGTCGCGCGCGGCGGCAAGGAAACGATCCTCGTGGTCGAAGACGAAGCCCCCGTTCGCGAACTGGTCTGCGGCCTCCTCACCCGCTACGGCTACCAGGTCCTCCCGGCGGAGTCCGGCCGCCAGGCGCTCCAGATCTGGCGCAAAAGCCGGCACAAGATCGACTTGCTCCTGACCGACCTGGTGATGCCCGACCGCATCAACGGGAGGGAACTGGCGGAAAAGCTCCGGGCGGAGCGACCCGGGCTCAAGGTCATCTTTACGAGTGGCTACAGCGCCGACGTCGTCGGCAAGGACTTCGCCGGGCGCAGCGGACAGCATTACCTGCAAAAACCCTACCATCCTCACAAGCTGGCGCTGGCGGTGCGGGACTGCCTGGACGCGGTGAATTGACCTCGAGCCAAGCCTAAATACCACTTCAATACCGCGCCACTTACCGCTATTGTTTCAAGGTAGTGGAAATGCGGCACGAGCCAACGTTGTCCCCCGCACAGTGCTATCCGAAGCATTACTGCGGCGTTTTCGGCGTGTACGGTCACCCGAACGCTGCGGAGCTGACGTACTACGGCCTCTACGCGCTGCAGCATCGCGGGCAGGAGAGCGCCGGCATCGTCACCTCCGACGGCAAGCAACTCCGCGCCCACAGAGGCATGGGGTTGGTATCGCAGGTCTTCAAGGGCGACGTCCTCCACGAGCTGGTCGGCTCGATCGCCATCGGCCACACGCGCTACTCGACCACTGGCTCCTCGCACTTGCGTAATGCCCAGCCGCTCACGGTGGATTGCGCCTGCGGCCAACTGGCCATCGCCCACAACGGCAACCTGACCAACGCCGCCCAGCTCCGCGAGACCCTCGAAGCCCGCGGCTCCATCTTCCAGACCACCGTGGACAGCGAGATCATCCTGCACCTGATGGCCCAGCCCGCCACCAACGGCGAACGCAGCACCCTGCTCCACGCTCTCCGCCGCATCGAAGGCGCTTACTCGCTCGTGATCATGACCGAGAAGGAGCTGATCGGCGTGCGCGACCCGCATGGCTTCCGCCCCTTGTGCCTGGGCAGGCTGGACGACGCCTGGGTGCTGGCCAGCGAAACCTGCGCGCTGGACCTCATCCACGCCAGGTATGTGCGCGACGTCGAACCGGGTGAAGTCGTGGTCATCAATGAGAAGGGCGTGAGCAGCGCGCAGGCTTTCCCCGAGCATCAGCGCCGCGCGTTCTGCATCTTCGAATACGTCTATTTCGCGCGGCCCGACAGCACCATCGCCAACCGCAACGTCTACAAAGTGCGTGTGGAGATGGGCCGCCAGTTGGCTCGCGAGTTCCCCATCGAGGCGGACGTCGTGGTTCCCGTGCCGGACAGCGGTAACTGTGCCGCGCTGGGCTACTCGCTCGAATCGGGCATCCCCTTCGAAATGGCCTTCGTCCGCAACCATTACGTCGGGCGCAGCTTCCTCCAACCCTCGCAGCTCATCCGGGACTTCGACGTCCGGGTAAAGCTCAACCTGATCGAAGAGCTCGTGAAGGGCAAGCGCGTCATCGTCGTGGACGACTCCATCGTGCGCGGCACGACCTGCAAGGCGCGCGTCAACAACTTGAAGGAAGCCGGGGCCAAAGAGGTGCACGTGCTGGTGAGCTGCCCGCCCCACATGAATCCCTGCGTCTATGGCATTGATTTCCCCGACCGCAACAAGCTCATGGCGGCCAACCATTCCCAGGAAGAAATCCGCAAATACCTCAGCGCGGACTCCCTGCACTACCTCTCGCAAGCCGGCATGGTCAAAGCCACCGGCCTGCCCGCCGACTCCTTCTGCATGGCGTGCTACGACGGTCATTACCCTGTGCCGTTCGATCCCGCCGTGGACAAGCACACCATCGAACGGCGCAACGGCCGCCGCCCCGGCCTGAGCGAAGCCGTCGAGCAGGAGCAGGCGCAGATCAAACTGCTCTGAGCCGGCTTGGCTATTGGCTATTGGCTATCGGCTATTCCCGATCCGCACTCCTCGCTTGCCACCATGCCGCGCTGGGGAGTATTCGGGCTACACCCCGAGCATCGCCCTCGTTATCTCCAAAGACCGGCACTGGAACCCCAGCGACTTCAGCCGCTCCAGATCGGGTCGGGGGTCCTGATACACTATGCTGATGAGGCTGTCGCTACGGAATCCGGCAGGAACTCGCGCCAGCTTCGCGCAGGCCACCCCCGCCGGCCCCGAACCCACGACGTAGCACTACTTACGAAGATAACACTCGACTAGGCCGTATTCTCAAGCCGAAGCCCGCCCTGCCGCATCCGGAAGCCGTCCCTGCAATAAACCGCAACCTGCTAGGCCCGAGGCACTTGGAAACCCGACCCCACCAGAACTGTCCCTGTCCCATCCCTATCCCCTCCCTATGCACACCGTTACCTCACCGGAGAACCTCTAACTTGAAGTTAGAGGTTCTCCGGTGAGGTAACGGCGAGGTGACGGAGGGGATACGGCGGGATCGGGGCGCTGAGCTGCCGAAGGGACTGGATTCGGGCGGCTATTCGCGGGAATGGCCGGATTGCCGGCCGGTGAGGTAGAGGAAGACGGTCAGCAGCAGGAACGGGAGAAGGGCCAAGGCGTCAGCGTTGGCGCCGCCGAAGAAGGGGTTGGAGGTTTCGGCCCAGTGGGTGAGGCGGGCGTCGAGGTCCGTGGTGAC
>DATKNZ010000443.1:0-4093 GCA_035541055.1 Candidatus Acidiferrum sp.
GTCACCACGGACCTCGACGCCCGCCTCACCCACTGGGCCGAAACCTCCAACCCCTTCTTCGGCGGCGCCAACGCTGACGCCTTGGCCCTTCTCCCGTTCCTGCTGCTGACCGTCTTCCTCTACCTCACCGGCCGGCAATCCAGCCATTCGCGCGCATAGGCGCCCGAATCCAGTCCCTTCGGCAGCTCAGCGCCCCAATCCCGCCGTTACCCCTCCGTCACCTCGCCGTTACCTCACCGGAGAACCTCTAACTTGAAGTTAGTGGTTCTCCGGTGCGGTAACGGCGAGGTGACGGAGGGGTAACGGGGAAGCCGGCTGGATGATAGGGCGCTGAGAGTGGTGGGCTGTCCAGAAATGAGACGCTTGGCCTCTTTCGCCAGGCTCTGGGCGAAATTGACTGCTTTTGGCTGCGCCCTTAGCTTAGAGGTGATGACCGAATCATCTGCTATCGCCATTCCGGGCGTGGACCGGTTCCCGGTTCGCCGGGCTTTGCCGCGCGCGGAACTGGACGCGCTCGCGCGCGAGATCATGGTGCTCAAGAAGCAGCTTAATGCGGTGATCCTGGCCCACAACTACCAGGTGCCGGAAATCCAGGACGTGGCGGACTACGTGGGCGACTCGCTGGGGCTTTCGCAGCAGGCTGCCCAGACTACCGCCGACGTGATCGTGTTCAGCGGGGTGCATTTCATGGCCGAGACGGCCAAGATACTCAGCCCGGAGAAGACCGTCGTCCTGCCGGACAAAGGCGCGGGCTGCTCGCTGGAGGAGGCCTGCCCGGCGGACAAGCTGGCGTCGTTTCAGAAGACCAATCCCAACTTCTACACGATTGCCTACGTGAATTGCAGCGCCGCGGTGAAGGCGCTCAGCGACGTCATCTGCACGAGCGGCAACGCGGTCCAGATCGTCAATGCCTGCCCCAAAGACAAGGACCTGCTGTTCGTGCCCGACGAGAACCTGGGGGAGTGGGTGATCGAGCAGACGGGCCGCCCGATGACGCTGTGGCGGGGCAATTGTTACGCGCACGTGGAGTTCCGGCGCGAGAGCCTGCTGCGCGCCAAGGCCGCCTATCCCGAGGCCAAGGTGGTCGTGCATCCCGAGAGCCTGCACGAGGTGCGCGAATTGGCCGACGCGGTGTGCTCGACCGAGAAGATGGTGACGTATTGCCGCACCAGCCCGGCGAAGCAGTTCATCGTAGTCACCGAATCCGGCATTCTGCACCGGCTGCAGAAGGAGTGCCCCGGAAAGGATTTCATCTGCGCGCCGACGTTTGACGCGCTGCGCGCCCCGACGGACCCGTGCCGCTGCAGCGAGTGCAAATACATGAAGATGAACACGCTCGAGAAGGTGCGCGACTGCATGAAGAAGCTCTCGCCGCGAATCGAGCTACCGGCCGATATCCTCCGGCGCGCGCAAGTGCCGATCCAGCGGATGCTGGAGATCTCAGCAAAGCGGTAGCGCAGGGTAGGGACGCCTCGCCGAGGCGTCCGCCGCCGCCGGAACTCGGACGCCTCGGCGAGGCATCCCTACCTGTCTGGGCTCTCCACCTTATTGCCGAGCCATTGACGTTGCCCCGGCGATGAGGTACGCTGGAATCGTCCAGCGGACAAGGAGAACAAGCCTGGAAATGGAGTGTAGCCACCTGGAACAGACGGGGCATAGTGCCGCGGCGTCGCAGATACGGCAGTCGGGGTGGGGCGACTGGCTGAGCCGCCGTTTTTGGTTCCTGGAAGGCCCTGGGCTTTGCGACGAAGCCAGGCGGCGCACAGGGCTGATGGACTTCGGCGAGCCGGGAGTAGAGCCGGCGTTATCCATCCTTACAGACAGCCTGGAGGCGGAGGCGAACCTGCATCCGCTGGGACGCTACCTGATGCGCGTCCATCTGCGCGAGTTGCTTGAGACGCGGCTTCGCCTGGCGGAACATTGGCGTGGGCAGGCGGACGCCTTGGGTGAACAACCCATCGAGCGCCCGGTCTTCATCACCGGCATGCCCCGGAGCGGCTCGACGTTCCTGCATGAATTGCTTTCCGAAGACCCGGAGCACCGGGCGCCGCGCGTTTACGAGGTGATGTTCCCGGTGCCGAGTCCGGCCCTGGCACCGGGGGGGCGCGATCCGCGCATCCGTCGGGCGGCGGCCTGCCTGTGGTGGTTCCGCAGGCTGGCGCCAGAGGCCGACGCGGTGTTCCCGATGCGCGCGCTCACACCGCACGAGTGCGTGGCGATTCATAGCTACACGTTCCTGTCGCAGGAATTCATTTCGACCTGCCGGATTCCCCGATACGAAGCCTTCCTGCGCGCGGCGGACCTCCGGCCCGCCTACGCGTGGCAGCGGCGGTTTCTGCAGCACCTGCAGCTTGGCCGGCCCGTGCGGCGCTGGGTGTTGAAGTCGCCAGATCACGTGTATGGCCTGGCCGAACTCTTTGACGTCTTTCCGGATGCCGTGGTGATCCAGACGCATCGCAACCCGATAGACGTGCTGAACTCCTCCTACCATCTCACCGAGGTGCTGCACGGGCTCTTTACGCGGCCTGGCAGTGCCGAGGCGCTCGGCGCACGCGAGGCGCGCATTCTCGCCGAGGGGGTTGAGCTCTTCATTCGGTTCCGCGATGCGCATCCCGAGCTGGCTGAGCGGTTCATTGATGTGAGTTACACTGAGCTGGTCGGCAATCCGCTGGCCACGGTGCGCCGGATCTACCGCCAGCTCGGAGCCCCGCTCAGCGCGCGGGCGGAGGAACGGATGCGACGGCTGATTCCCGCCCGGACGCGATACCGGCGCAGCCACGCGAGGCGGGCGGCGACGGACCTGGTGGGGTTTGTTCGTGGTGAGGCGCCGCGCTTCGCGCAGTATTGCGCGCGTTTCAGCATTCCGACGCAGCCGACGGGAACGGGATGAGAAGGGCTCCTGGACGTTTTCAGTGGCATCCGGCAGCCAAGCCCGAAGGCCAAAATCCGAAGGCCGAAAGAAGGCCGAAGCCCGAAACCCGAAGCGGTTTGGCGCACAAGAGTGGACTACCTCAACGCAGAGACGCAGAGCGCGCAGAGGTACGCAGAGAAGCTGGAAGCAGAGAGTTTGTCTTCTCTGCGTACCTCTGCGCTCTCGGCGTCTCTGCGTTAAAAGAGGTACTAGCCGGCCGCTTCGGACATCGGATTTCGGCCTTCTTTCGGCCTTCGGGCTTCGGGTTTCGGACTTCCGCCCCCACGCCCCGGTTCACTGGTAACATGGGGGAAGCATGAGAAAGCTTCACGCGGTGCTGCTGGCGGTGGGGGTGGGCTGCTTCGCGTACGTGCTCGCCAGAATGGGCCTGCGCGAGCTGTGGCGCGAGCTGGGCCTGCTCGGCTGGTGGCTGATCCCGCTCATCCTTGGCGAAGGAGTCGCCGAAATGATCCATGTGCTGGGGTGGCGCCACTGCCTGAGCGAGCCGCACCGCTCGTTGCCGTGGCGGACGCTGTTCGGCATTCGCATGGCGGGGTACGCGATAAACTATCTCACGCCGACGGCGGCGCTGGGGGGCGAGCTCAGCAAGGGCGTGCTGCTCGCGGCGGATAACCACCGGGCGGAAGCAGCCAGCGGGGTGCTGATTGGCAAGGTGTGCTTTTCGCTGGCGCACGTGCTGTTTGTGGCGCTGGGGGCGGCGCTGGTGCTGTGGCGAGTCCGTCTGCCGCCGGGCCTTTGGCTGGGGATGCTGGGCAGCGGGGTCCTGGTCGCGGCGGGCATGCTGGTGCTGCTCTGGCTGCAGGTCCGGGGGAAGCTGGGCGCCGCGGCCCGATGGCTGGCGGCGCGCAAGCTTGGAGGCCGCCAACTGGAGAACGTGGCCCGGCGAATGAGCGCGGTGGACGAGGCCCTGAAGCGGTTCTACCGCGAACGGCCCCGGGACCTGGCCCTGGCTATTGGCTGGCACCTGGTCGGGTATTCGATCGGCATTGCCCAAACCGGGCTGTTCCTGCACCTGGTAGCCCCGGGGCACGCGGCGTTGGTGATCGCCGCGACCGCCTGGTTTCTGGGCATGTGGTTCGACCTGCTCACCTTCGTCGTGCCCCTGAACCTGGGCACGCTGGAGGCAACGCGCATCGTGGCGTTCCGGGCCCTCGGCTTGAC
>DATKNZ010000444.1:0-14783 GCA_035541055.1 Candidatus Acidiferrum sp.
GTTACAGGACAACGGCGGCCCGACCTGGACGCATGCGCTGCTTACGGGCAGCCCGGCCATTGACCAGGGCAACCGGAATGCCATCCCAGCCCTCGCCAGCGCCACCGACCAGCGCGGGCAGCCTCGCATCTCGGACTGGCCTGGAGTGGATAAGGCCTCGGACGGCAGCGACATCGGAGCATTCGAGGCACAATATGTGTCTCCTTACTCCCCCTATTCTGGCGCCTACACCTTTACCACCGTGGCGGGCCGCTCCAGCATGGGCAGCGCGGACGGCGTGGGCAGCGACGCGCAGTTCTACCAGCCCGTTGGCGTTACTATGGACAGGGCGGGCAATCTCTACGTCGCGGACAGTTGGGACAACGTGATACGGAAGATCACGCCCGCCGGGGTAGTCACCACCATCGCCGGGTTTGCCGGCAGTTCGGGCAGCGCCGATGGCACTAACAGCGCCGCGCGATTTAATGAGCCACGCGGTATTGCTGTGGACCGGGCGGGCAATCTCTACGTAGCGGACTACTACAATTACACGATACGCAAGATCACGCCCGCAGGGGCCGTCAGCACCATCGCCGGGCTTGCCGGTAGTTACGGCAGTGCCGACGGCACGAATGATACGGCGCAGTTTTCCTTCCCCCAGGGTGTGGCGGTGGACCGGGCGGGCAATGTGTATGTGGCTGATGCGGGCAATTGCACGATTCGGGAAATCACGCCGGCGGGCACCAACTGGGTCGTGATTACCATCGCTGGCAGAGTGGGATGGTCCGGGAGCGCGGATGGCCTTGGCACCAATGCGCAGTTCGGTGGGGGGTACTCGATGTCTGTCGAGGGCTCCATGGCCCTGGCCATGGACGGCGCAACCAATTTGTATGTTGCCGATACCTACAATCACACCATTCGAAAGCTCACGCCCCTGGGCACGAACTGGATGGTCAGCACGATTGCCGGCCAGCCGCCCCAATGGATGGATTTTGGCGGGTATGCGGATGGCACCAACGGCGACGCGCGATTCTACCTGCCTTCCGGCATCGTTGTGGATGCCACCACCAATCTCTTTGTGGCAGACTGCCAGAACAATGCCCTTCGGAGGATCACACCGGTGGGGACCAACTGGGTGACGGGCACCCTGGCCGGCTGGCCCGGACCGGGGGGTATGGCCGACGGCACGGGAACCAATGCCCAATTCAACGCGCCTGAGGGCGTTGCGGTGGACACCAGCGCGGGCACCGTCTTCGTGGCGGATATGTACAATAACCTGATTCGCGAGATCACTTCGGCCGGAGTGGTGACGACCCTCGCCGGCGCAACAAGCCGGGGCAGTGCTGACGGCGCGCCTCAAACCGCACGCTTCAACTGGCCTTACGGCGTGGCGGTCGGCAGCTCGGGCAATGTCTACGTGGCAGACACTTACAACCACACCATCCGGAAAATAACGAGCGCCGGGCTGGTCAGCACCATTGCCGGACTTTCCGGCCAGTCCGGCAGCGCCGACGGCGCGGGCAGCAACGCGCGGTTTAATGGTCCGGGGGCTGTCGCCGTGGACGCCGCCGGCAATCTCTACGTGGCGGACATGTGGAACTACACGATTCGGAAGATCACGCCCGCCGGGATGGTCAGCACCATTGCCGGGCTGGCCGGACAATATGGCAGCGACGATGGAACGAACAGCGCGGCGCGGTTTTGGGGTCCTCTAGCCATTACCGCAGACAGCGCCACTAACCTCTACGTGGCGGATGGCGACAACACTATTCGGAAAATCACGCCCGTGGGCGCTAACTGGGTCGTGAAGACCATTGCCGGCTCTGCGTTGTCCAGTGGCCAGGGCAGCGCCGACGGCACCAACGGCGCGGCTCAATTTAACACTCCCATTGGCGTGGCGGTGGACACCGCAGGCAGGGTTTACGTTGCGGACATATACAATTACACGATTCGCCAGATCACACCTGTGGGGCCGAACTGGGTCGTGACTACTATCGCCGGTTCAGCAGGGCATTATGGCAGCGCCGACGGCACGGGAGCCAATGCGTCGTTTACTCAACCCTATGGCATTGCGGTAGACAGGGCGGGCAATCTTTATGTGACGGCTTTCTATACCATCCGCAAGATCACCCCCGTGGGAACGGACTGGGTGGTGAGCACCATAGGTGGGCTGAATGGCAGCCCCGGAGCGGCTGACGGCGCGGGCAGCGCGGCGCGCTTCTATAATGCCTGCGGCATCGCGCTGGACGCCGCCGGCAACCTCTATATTGCCGATACAGACAACAACACGATTCGCAAAGGGGTTCTGACTGCGTACGGGACAGCGAATCTGCAAGCCTACGCCCAGCCCCCCATGAGCGGGCAACTCGTCGTAACGCTTCTGCCGCCCGAGGCCAATGGCCAATGGCGCTTCCCCTGGGAGCTGGCCTGGCGCAACAGCGGCGACACGGCAGGCAACCTGGTGCCGGGCAATTACACCGTCGAGTGTCGTAATGCGCCCGGTTGGCTGGCAATCCCGCTGCCCGCGTTCCCCATACCGGGTGGAGCGACGACGTTCGTGACCAACCAGTATTACCCGACCTCCAATTTCCTGGGCACGACTAATACAGGATCGCTCACCGTGAATATAGGACCGACCGTGCCCGGCGGCGCCGGCTGGCGCTTCCTGGGCGAAGGGGCCTGGCGGCCGCCGGGTTCTACTGCCGCCAACCTGCTGCCGGACACTTATGCTATCGAGTTCGAGCCGGTGAGCGGCTACTCGAAGCCCGCCAGCCAGGCGGTGCAAGTGTCCGCCGGCACGACCACCGCCATCCTCGCCAGTTACCTGCTCGCTCAGTCGGCGCCGTCCGGGGTTTGCCTGCCGGCGCCGGTGCCGACCAACAGCATTAACGACCTGGCCGACTATCCCTACGGGTTCAACGGGCAGTTGCAGTCGGATCTGGGCTACGGCAGCGGCGTTGCGGTGCAGACCAATGTGGTGCTGACGGCCGCCCACCTCGTGTTCAACGACCAGACCTTATCCTATGTCAGCCAGGTCTATTGGTGGTTCCGGCAGGAAGCCAACGTCTTCATGCCCCAGCCTCAGGCCGCGCGGGGCTGGTATCTGCTGAGCGGCTACGCAGCGCAGCGCACGAATGATTTACTGGGCGGGTTCGCCCCCGAGCAGTCCAGCCCGCAGTCGCGCAACCTGGACGCGGCGGCGCTGTATTTTCCGTCCCCGGTAGCGGGCGGCGGGTGCGGAGGCTATCTGTCATCGGATGCGACGCCCAACTCGTGGCTGACCAGCATCAGCCAGAAGCTGCTCGTGGGGTATCCCGTGGACGGCTCTTCGCTGGGCGATGCCAGCATCCTGCCGGGCACGATGTATCAGACGGGGCCGCAGCCGTATCCGTTGAGCCTGGCAACCGACCCGGTGAGCGACCAGCAGGTGTACCTGGCGCAGTGGTTCCTGAGCTATCCGGGCAACAGCGGGGGGCCGTTCTATGTGCAGTACAACGGATATTACTATCCAGCGGGGGTGTACCTTGGAACGCTCTATAACGGCGTGGTGCCGTATGCCTCGCTGGTCCGGGGCATTGACAGCAACGTAGTCAACCTGATCACATCGGCTCAATTGCTTGGTGATTCGGGCACAAACTACACCGGCGGGGGCGTGATCACCATCACCGCCGGCGGGAGCGCCGGGCAGTTGGCCTACGTGCAGGTGGACATCGAGCCGGCGGCGGCGGTGGCGGCAGGCGCGGCATGGCGGTTGCAGGGAGCTGGGACCTGGAATCCTACCACCCCCTTTACCATTACGGTGGCCCCCGGGAGCCCGGCGACGATCGAGTTTCAGCAGATTCCGGGCTGGGCCCAGCCGTCAAGCAGCAGCCAGCAAGTCACAGCCGGCCAGCTCACTACGATTTCGGCCACCTACACCGTTATTCCTGCCCAGTTGGGCGTTAGCCCGACCTCAGGTTTCGCCGCCAGCGGTTTTGCCGGCGGCCCGTTCAATCCGTCCTCGACCACCTACACCCTGACCAACTCGGGCGGGGCCAGCCTCAACTGGTCCGCGTCGAAGTCCGCCGCCTGGCTCTCGCTCTCGGCGAGCAACGGGACGCTGGCAGCCGGGGCGAAGACCAACGTCACAGTCAGCCTAAATGCCAACGCCAATAGCCTGATCGCCAGCAACTACTCCGCGGTGGTTGGCTTCACTAACCTGACGGGTGGCAGGGGCAACACGAATCGCGCGGTCAGTCTGAATGTCCTGGTGCACCCGTCAGTCCTGTTGACCAACCTCCAGGTGCTCGCGAATGGAAGCCTGGCGATGAGGCTCCAAGGCGTGACCAACCGCGTCTATTCCATCCTCGGCACGACCAACCTGCTCCAGCCCCTCACCAACTGGCTGGAGGTGCTGCGCCTGACCAACACCGCAGGTCAGACCACCTTCACCAACCCTCTCCCCTCCACCACGCCGCAGTACTACCGGGCCAACGAGCTCTAAGGGCTGCCGCCCAAAAGGCGCCCCAAGCAACGTCAATTGAAATGGATGCCCAACCTATCGGCCACAGGCATTTCCACCAAGCGCGGGAGTGCACCCCTGACCGCCTGCCCCGAAACCCCTCCCGTTGAGCCTATCCCGGCCGTCTTCACCCCACCCTGATTCCCAACCCGTTACCAGTGTGCCACTTACGCTATAACACGCATTCCGCACCCTGACCACCCCGTCACCACACCGTATAATCCCCGTATACACACCGTATATTCAAATTGAACATACGGCGTGTATACGGGGATTATACGGCGTGGTGACGGTGTGGCAACGGTGGTTCCGGAAGGGTCGGAGCGGCGCTGGATTTCGACTTCGGATCGAGTCCATTTGGCTTACCAACTGGAACGAAGTTCTGCGCCTGACCCACAGCACTGGCCAGGTCACCTTCACGAACCCGCCACCGGCATCCGCCGCGCCACAGTTCTACCGGGCGAAAGAGTTGTAGGAGCACCGGGTTGCGGCGAGCTGGCCGGAGCGCGGCTGGCGGTCGAATTTGATTGCCTCCCCTCTTGTAAAGGCGTTTATGTGGGCATCATGTCGCGGACCAACGCCATGAAGGCCAGCCGCAGGCTGGCGGGCCCCGGCCGCCTCCGCGCCTGGCTCCTGCACCAAACCCGCTTTGGTTGGATCATGGGCGGCGTCTTGGCGGCGCTGGCGGGAGCGGCTTTCTGCAACCCCTTCCTCGGCCAATTCCTGATCCGGAAGAGTTACGATCTGCCCTTCCTTTTTCGTCAGCAGTCCGTGCCGCCTGACGTCGTCCTTGTGTACATGGACGAGGAGTCGCGGAAGGCCCTGAACCAGCCCTGGAACCAATTGTGGGATCGGGACCTCCATGCCCGACTCCTGGACCGTCTCAAGGCGGACGGGTCCCGCACGGTGGTGTTTGACGTCGTCTTCAGCCAGCAGGGCGCAAAGGGGACGAATTCCGGTCCTGATGGGGCAACGGTTCGACTGGCCGAGGCCATGCGGCGCCATGGCCGGGTTGTTGTCGCAAACCATCTTCGGACTCAGAGTGGCCGTGGCGATTTGGAAGCTCCGCACGAGATATTGGCCCGGGCAGCCGCTGCGATCGGCGTTGCGGAGGTGTTGGAGGACTCCGACACAGTTGTGCGGTATCTCCTTCTTGATTTGCCCAGCCTGACGGCCGGGGAAGTTGTCCCTACCCTGGCCTGGCAGGCGGCGCGCCAGGAAGGAAAGGACCCGGCTGCTGATGGACGGCCGAAGCGGGGTGACTGGTGGGTCAACTACTATGGCGTGCCGGGGACGATACCGAGCGAAAGCTATTCCCGTGCGCTGTATGAACTGCCCGCGGGGTATTTCAGTAACAAAGTGGTTGTCATAGGCGAGCATTACCCATTGACGATTGGTGGCGCCCGCATTGACACGTTTTGCAGCCCAATCCCTGTCGGGCGAGCGCGGTTTCCTGGCGCGGAGATTCATGCCACGATGATTCAGAACCTGCTTCGAAAAGAATGGCTGCGGCGGCCTGGGCCATTTTCAGAATTCGCAGTGGTTCTCCTGCTGGGCGCCGCTGTGGGGTCTTTGCTTCCGCGCCTGAAGCCCTGGCCCGCGCTGCTAGTCTGCCTGAGTCTAATGGCGTGCCTGGTGGTGCTGGCCTTTGAGGCGCAGTGGCATCTGCGGCTATGGTCAGTCTGGATGATCCCCGTCTTCGTCCAGCTCCCCGTGGCCTTGCTGTGGGCCGTCCTTTGGCAGACGGTAAGGGCGTCCATGGAGACGCAGTTCCTGGAACGTTCTCTTTCGCTATATCTTTCCCCAAATGCAGTTCAGGCTTTGGTCCGCAACCCGGAACTGCTAAAGCGAGGCGGCGAGCGACGGCACATCAGCGTCCTGGCGAGCGATATCACGAACTTCTCAAAAATTGCAAATCGCATGGACGCCGAGGATCTGCTCAGCGTCCTGAACCGGTATTACGAAGAGGTTATCGGATGCGTTCACGCCACGGATGGCACCATCATTAAGTTGATCGGCGACGCAGTTTTTGCCGTTTGGAATGCACCGCAGGATCAGGCCGATCATCAACAACAGGCAGCGCGGGCCGCCTTGTTACTCCAGGAGAGGGTGGCACAACTCAACCAGCGGTTGGACATTCCGCCGCTTGCCACGCGTTTGGGTCTTCACGCCGGGGAAGCCTGCGTCGGCAACGTCGGCAGTTCAACCCATTACGATTACACGGCCGTCGGCCAGACGGTGAACCTCGCGTTCCGCCTTGAGAGTTTTAACAAGCAACTCGGCACCGATATTCTGGCATCCCGGGATTTCGTTAAGGGAATAGGCGACCAACTCACGACGCGGATGATCGGGCACTTCCGGTTTAAGGGCCTTGATGGGGTCTGCGAGGTACACGAGATTCTGGGCAGCATCGAACTCGCTCAGGCTACGCAACCCTGGCGGGAAGCGTACGCCCGCGCTGTCCATCAATTCCATCGGCGCTCGTTTGAGTCCGCCGAATTGGCGTTGCGGGAGACGCTAGAACTTCGCCCCTGTGACGGCCCCTCGCTGTTTCTGCTCAAACGAATCGGCGAAATGCGCAGTGCTCCGCCTTCCAGAGATTGGGCCGGTGAAATTGATCTTGATCAAAAATAGCGATACGCACAGGCAGTCGGAAGCAAATGTCTTCTTCATATTGGGACGCCTGGCTTTTGCGGTAGCGCCTTGCGCAAGGTCAGGGAATTGCCTGTTCCCAGCGGCACATACGTCACTTCATCAAATACCTGGGTCATGACGAAGGTCCCCAGCCCGCCGGGACGAAGGTCCGAGAGCTCCCGGCCTCGAATATCCTCGGCGTTCACCGGCGCGGCTTCATCGGTTATCTGGATGATAAGGGCCTTGTCCGCGGTCTCAACCCGGACACGCACTGGGCCCGGCTGCTCGTGGTAACCGTGCCGAAAGATGTTGCTGGAGGCCTCGTCGCAGGCCATGACGATTTGACCCACGACTGTGTCGCCGAAGCCGGCGAAGTGGGCCCACTGTTCCACAAAATGCCGGACGCCCACCAGGTTCGCCGGGCTACAGGTGGTGTGAAGCTCCGGTGCGGGGGGTTGACCCCTCCAGGCGAGCAGCAACAGGGAGGCATCGTCATGCTGCGGGGTCGAATCGCGGTAGTTGTCCCAGGCTTGGTAGGCGGCACTCAAGGTTTCCGCCGCAGTCAATCCGACCGGCAGGCTCGCCGCAAAGCGCTCCAGGCTGTACTCCTCTCCCTGGTGATTGCGCGTTTCGGGGAAACCGTCCGTGAACAGAAGCCACGAGTCACCTGGACGCAATTCGACTTGTGCGACGACATACTTAGCTGTCGGAGAGATTCCCAACGGCAGGTGATTGCGCACGGCGCAGGATTTCCACTTTTGGCCGTCGAAATAGAGGGGAGGGAACTGGCCGGCGGTGCAGATTTGCAGGGTCCGTTTATCCACGTCCGCCAATAGCATGACCATGCTGATGAAACGGCCGGCCTTAAGCTCGCGAGTCAGGAGCGGGTTCAGCTTCGTGACCCATTCTCCCAGGTCGGCCTGGAGCTGATGTGTGAGGGCTTCAATGACGGCGGTGGCGCGAGCCATGGTTAGAGCGGCCGGGATGCCCTTGCCGCAGACATCGCCCAAGCCCAGGAGCAAGCGGCTCGTCCCTACTGGCTGCACGAAGCCAAAATCGCCGCCCACCATTTGGGCCGGTAGCTGGCGGTGGTAAACCTCGCAAAAGGGAAATTGGCTGAGCGTCGGCGGCAGAAAGGTGTCCTGGATTTCCTTGGCGAGGAGCAACTGTTGCCGGGCTGCCGCTTGCTCGATTTCGCGGCGCTGGGCCTCCAGCCTCACCAGGGCATTTACAATAAGGCCGCCAAATCCCTCGAAGATCTCTTCGTCTTCGGCGTTGAACGATTCCCGCTCCTGGGGATTCAGCGCCTGCAGGACACCCAGGCATGCCGCCCCGTCCAAGAGGGGGATCGTCAGCAGGGCCCGGGTCAGGATGCCGACGCGGTTGCTGACGTTAATATAGTGGCGTGGGTCAGTTTGGGCATCTTTGAGGTTGATCGGTCGTTTGGACTGGTAAACCGCGCCGGCAATCCCCGCACCCGGTGGCACTCGCAAAGGCTGGGGCAGATTCACCATCCAGGGATCGGTGCTATGGAGGATCAGTTCGCCGGTCCTGGCGTCGGGCAACAGGAACGAACACGCTCCTGCGTGCATCACTTCCTTGGCCCGGCGGAGAATCTCATCGATCAAGGCAGCCGAATCCATGGCGCGGCTGAAACAACGGGCCGCGTCCAGCAACGCCTGGTAACGTTCCACGGGGCCTTTTGAGAGCATAGCCGGGTCGGGGAATACGCGCTCAGCCCTTAGGTTTTTGCGCGGGTGAGTTGGTGGGCGTCTTATGAATCTCTGCCGGGGATGGCACGGGGTTGGTGCGCATCTGCCAGATCAGCCGCGAGGGTTTTTCCGCGAGGCGAGCCGTAAGAATCTTCGCATACTCCATCGTGACCTCGGTCCGGGCCACCACCCCCGTCAGGGTTCTCATGGTCTGATCCAGATTCGCCAGGAACTCGTTGGTCAGGAACGCTTGCACGTCAGCGGTGATGGCCCGCGTGTTATCCACTGTCCCGTTCAAGTTGGTGGCCACCCAGGTTGCTTCGGTCAGCAAGTTGCTCACCTGTGGCCGGACGCCCACGACGGTTTCGTCTACCTGGTGCAGGGTCCCGCGCGCGTCGGTCATCACCGCCTGAGCGCCGCTGATCAGGTTGGTCGCTGTGAGCAGGAGCGTGTCTCCGCTGGCCAGCAAATGGTTCAGGTTGGTGATCAAAGCTGGATAGTCATGGTCGAATTTCTCCAGGATTTCCGCGGCCGTGGCCGAGGCCTTTTCCAGAGCCTGGGTCAGCGCCTCGAAGCTGGGCAGGCTTTCACCTTCAATGACCGCTCCGTCCGGCAACGGTTCCGCGCCCGGAGCTCCAGCCGACAAGGCGATGAATTTCTCTCCCAGAATGGTCTCGGAACTTATGGTAGCCTTGACGTCCGAGGGTATCGGCGGCGCCTTCTTATCGAGGCGGATGGTCACGCGAACGGCCGCTTGGTGTTTGCCAGACTGCTCACGTTCCGTGGGGCTCATATACCGAATCGCCACCACCGAGCCCGCAACGGCGCCCGCATAACGGGCGGGCGAGTGCATTCTAATCCCAGTCGCATCCTGGAAGTCGACCTCCACCTTTCGCCCGCCGGCCTTCCCCCAGGACTGGCCGGAGAGCGAGACGGTCAGCGCCGCCAGCAGGACCAGGCTACAACCGATGACGGTGAGGGCGATAATGCAGTGTGACCAGTTCTTTGATTTCATGGGTGGGCCTCTCCCAGCAGGCGTTTGAGGTAATCTCCTTTGGAAAGTCGCAGGGGAATGGGGCCGTCGGCCTCCCCCTTGATGAATTGCTGCAACATCGGATCGGGGTTGCTCCTGATCTGCTGCGGCGTTCCTTCGGCGATGATCTTTCCTTGAAGCGGCCCGGTGCCGAGCATGATCATTCGCGTGGCGATGCGAAACGCGCTGGTCATGTCATGAGTCACCACCACCGCCGTCATTCCCAACTTGCGCGTCAAATCCTGCGTGAGCTTGTCCACGACGGCAGTCATTACCGGATCCAGACCGGAGGTGGGTTCGTCGCTGAATAGCAACTCCGGATCCAGCGCCAGGGCGCGGGCCAGGGCCACGCGCTTTTTCATGCCGCCGCTGATTTCCGCCGGCTTGAGATCCTCGAAGCCCGTCAGCCCCACCATTTCGAGCTTCATCTTTATCACCAAGTCCACGATCGTGTCATCCACCCGGCTATGCTCCTGGATGGGCAAGGCCACATTCTCGCCGACGGTGAGCGATTGGAGCAAGGCGCCGGACTGAAAAAGCACCCCAAACCGACCGCGAATGCAATCCATTTTCCGCTCATCGATGTCGGTGGTTTCCTCGCCAAAAATCCGGATGGAACCGGCATCCGGCTTGAGCGAGCCGATGAGATGCCGCAGCAGGGTGCTCTTGCCGCAACCGCTGCCGCCCATAATGATCAGCGTCTCGCCCCGCAGCACCTGGAAACTGATGCCGTTCAAAATCGTGCGCCCGCCGAGGTTCTTTACCAGGTCACGCACTTCGAGGACGGGCCCGGTGTCCGGACTGGCCATGGGGATGTCGGTTGGTATCAGGGAAGTCGCCATCAGAAAAAGAAGAAACAAGCCGTCAGGACGGCGTTGGCGACCAGGATGGCCAACATCGAATAGACCACCGAATGGGTCGTGGCCATGCCGACGCCTTCGGCTCCGCCTTCCACCTTCAGCCCGGCATGACAGGCGATCGTCACCACCAGCCACGCAAACACCACGCTCTTTGTCAAGCCGGAATACAGATCGTCGAGCTTGGCCGCTTCAATCGTGCGCATGACAAAGGTCGCCGTGTGCATGTCCAGGGCAAAATGGCAGATGGTCCAACCCCCCACGATGCCGATGTAATTGCCAAACACCGTCAGGACCGGGAGCATGATCATCATGGCCACGAATCGGGGCACAATCAGAAACCGGATGGGGTTGACAGCCATAGCGCCCAAGGCCTCGATTTCTTCCGCAACTTTCATGGTGCCCAATTCCGCGGTGATGGCGGAACCGCTGCGGCCGATCACAATGATGGCGATCAGCAGCGGGGCCAGTTCCCGCAGCAGACTGATCGAGACCATGCCGGGCACATACATGGTCGCGCCCATCCGCTGCAATTCGTGTGCCCCCTGCATGCCGATCGTCAAGCCGATGCTGAAGGCGGTGAGCGCGGCCATCGGCAAAGCGTCCACCCCGATCCGGAGCATCTGGGTGAAGGCGTGGCTGAGCTTCAACGGCTGCTTTTTCCACGGGCCAATCAACAACCAGTAAAAGATCTCGACGTTTAACTGGAGATAGCCTTTCACCCGTAGACTATGGCGGCAATCCCTGTCGCAGGACCTCCGTGCCTTCCGACACCGTGGCGCAAATAGGGAACACTTCGTTGAGCCGGACCAGCTCGAAAATGCTGCGGACGCGGTTGCTCAAGCCCGCCACAATGAGCTTCCCATTGTAAGCCCGTGAGCACTGATAGTATTCGATCAGGGTGGCCAGGCCCGAGGAATCGATGTACTTAACGCCGGTAAAATCTAGGAGCAGCGCCGGAATCCGTTGCGCCGCTCGGGCCTGCAAGAGCCGGCGCATCTCGGGCGAGTGCTGGAGGTCAATCTCCCCGCTGAACTCCAGCACCAGCACTCCTTCGGTCTCGGACTCTCTCCACTGCATGCCGAAAGTGATACCTACATTCCGGCCTCCGAGCAATGCCAAATGTTCCAAAACAATCGCAATTGCGGGGACACCACCCAGGGCACAAAGGCAAGAACGGCAGGGAGGACGGCCGCCTTCGTGAAGCGTACAGCGATTTAGGCAAGCTTTTCGACCGCTCCATAGAACTCTGCCGCCGCCCAGTGGTGCCGGTGGGATACGGGGGGGCACGACCAGTGAAGCCCAGCCTTCTATGCAAGCGATCCGCGCTGAATGGTTGTAAGCGTCACGCCAGGCTTTTCAATTACCCACAAATTTCTGCTGAGTAATTGGATCTTTCTGAACAATTAGCTGTACAAATTTAGCCACTTGGGATGAAACACTTGGGATGTCAACCAAGAGATCGGACGAAGATCAAGGCCATCACGAGCATTGGATAGAAGACGAGACGAAGGGCTGCGAATTCCCTGACGTGCGGTTGACCAAGCGGTTTGGCAATTTGCTGGGCATTATGGCCCGGCGAGTCGGAGATACAATCCCGGCGGCGTGCCAGGATTGGGCGAACACCAAGCCGGCTTATCGCTTTCTGGCTAACCCGCGCGTGACCGAGGAGCACGTGTTGGCCAGGCATCTGGCTGCCACCGCGGAAAGGGCGTTCGCAGTTGATGGACTGCTGCTGGTACTGCACGACACGTGCGAATTCTCGTACGAAAGGGGCGAAGCATGTTCGCTGGGGCTGCTCTCCAAGCCCTCGAACGGACGGCGAAAGGACGGCTCCCTGCGGCACCATACGGCGCGAGGTATCCTGATGCACTCGAGTCTCGTCGTCACGCCTCAGGGGCTGCCTCTGGGTCTGGCGGCGATCAGATTCTAGACGCGAAAACAATTCAAGGGGACTAACGCGCTAAAAGAAAAGCGCCTCGTCAGCAGAATCTGGGGGTTGTTTCCGGCTCGGGAAGCCGGCCTAACGTGTGGAACAGGGCTATTTCCATAGCGTCGTAGGTGCGAAAGCCATACGAGCGTCTGGTCACTAGCGGGGCAGCCTGGCAGTGAGGGCACGGAGCACTCGCCCGCATCGCAGTTGGCGGCGTAAATGAAACACACGTCCCGACCGACATATTCCTTCATGAACTGCGTCGGGAACCCCGCCACCATAGCAGGCATCGGCCAGTGGAGATCGTCCAAGGTGAAGTCGTGGGGCAGATCGGTCGCCGCTACGGCCCTGACAAAGTCCTGGGTGATGAAGTAGATCGGCGCTCTATACCGGATTAGCTGATAGGCAACGACGTGCGCGGCAATCTCGGTCGGGATGTACGGCAGACCCCGAGCCTCCTGTACGACCCTGTTTCCCAGCAGCACGAACAACCCGGCGCTGACGTTCTTGATGGAGTGGTAGCCAGGCGGCGCTTGAATCCGGCGCGGTTCAAGGAGCGCGGCTAGCTCGGTATCCGCGAACAGCTGGTAATGCTGGGCGAAGTAGTCGGAGAGGCTGCGCCAGGGCGCGGCGGACGCGCCTGCGCACAGATCGGCGAGGCGGTCCAGTTGCCGTCCCTGAGCTTGTTCAATGGTCGCAAGGGCCATCCTGGCAGTGTGGCATAGACCGGGTGGCAACCGGCGTTGGTGCAAGCCCCCTTAGGTGCCGCTCTGCGCCATTGCCATCAGCTTTCGGACCGCTTCGCGCTCTGTGGGGCTTCGCGCCAAACCGTAAACCGAAGCGATTTCGGCACGGCTCAACGTCCACGGCCTGGAACCCTGAGATGTGGCCTCCTCGATCTCGCCGGTCTTGCATTCGCGCCAAAGGCCCTTGAGGATGGGATTCCGCCGCAACTTCTCGATGGCGCGGCGCTCAATCTCGCGGACAGCGCGTTCGGAAATGCGCAGGACGATGCCGACCTCCTTTTGACTGAGGCATCCTCGCTGCCTTGCAGCGCTGCCAGGCCGGACCCGGATCGAAAGCTTGGGCGGCGCGGCACGTTGAGCCGTCCGCTTCTGTTTGGCGGCAGTCTCCCATTCTCTGGCCAGGACAAGAGCGGCCCTGTGGTCGCACAAACCGGTGCTGCGCCACACCTGCCGCCCGGTTTCATCGCGGAAGCTGGCAATCCATCGGGTGCCTCGGCGCGGCAGGTGCAGAGATACCTCCAGCAAGTCGCGGGCGCAGACCGGCCCATCCGCCTGAATCAGGATTTCAACAATATCGTGCGGCTTCATCGCCTTAATTACACGCAGACGAGAAAAAGCCCGCGCCGCTGATCACGCTCTTGGATTGCAAAGGCGCTGGAGCCGCACCAACAATAGCCGCCACGGTGAACTGGTCTCTATGAGCACATTCGACAAAGTCTCCGGCCAATACCAGCACAAGGCGCTGGTCCAGCAGGCTGCGGCTGAAAGGCTGGTGGCCCTCCTGAACATCGGTGAGAACGAGGACGTGCTGGACGTTGGCTGCGGCCCTGGGCACATCACCCAGCACATCAAGACCCTCACCCAGGGCCGCGTGGTCGGCACCGATGTTTCTGCCGGTATGATCGCCCAGGCCCGAGCCAGATACCCCGCGATCGATTTCCGGCAGCTCGCTGTAGAGAGGCTGGACTACAAGGAGGACTTCGATGTGGTGTTCTGCAACTCCGCGTTACAGTGGTTTAATCCACCTGCGAGGGCGGTGGACGCAATGTGGGCTGGGCTGAGACCAGGGGGAAGAATCGGCGTGGCCTGCCCGGCGACCGATAACTGGTCGATCTGCTTCAAGGCCGTGGCCGCTGAGGCGGGCGCACATGCGGACACAAGCGCGGCTTTCGCCCGCTGTAAACCGGCCTGGGTGTATCTGCCGGACGAGCTGGAAGATCATCATTACGAGACGGAGCAGGCGGTCGCGGTTTTCGCATCGGGAGCCGCCCAGGGGTACACAACGAAGGAGTTTTACGACGTGCCGATCGACGACGATTATGTCCGTCGTTTCAACCAGTGCAGCCGGTCGGCAATAGAGAAACGGGTCCCTGCAGCTTCGCATCTTG
>DATKNZ010000445.1:0-2741 GCA_035541055.1 Candidatus Acidiferrum sp.
TGCACCTGTCCTAACTGTAACAGCAAGGTTCCTTGGAACGCCTCCCGGTGCCCCTCGTGCGGTTGGCAGAATCCTGCAGCGTCCTCGGTGGCGACCGGATGCTTCGTCATTATCCTGCTGCCCGTGGCGGGCATCATTTGGTACCTCTACTCGTTTGAAAAAGCGCTTACAGTGTTCGGCGCCGGGTTAGCGATTATCTACGTTCTGTACTACTACTACAGCGGATCTTTTCCTCTAGACAAATGAGATGGCTGCATGTAATGTAGCTGGCATTCGGGCGCGTGAGAGCGGGCGCCACCGCTTGCCGAGAGTGCACGTTGCGTTCGGGAGCCCGGGTGATCTGTCTCGTGTGGCGAGGATCGCACGCCGCATGTCGAACCCTCGTCGATCTGGCAGACGGTTACGGAGCATGCCCGACACCGCATCCCTCGACACTTCACCGATCCAGGGGGCGGTGCACACCGTGCCGCCCATCACGGTGGGCCCGGTGAGCCACTCGCTCCAGGAGCCGCTCTGGGATCGGCTGGTCCGCCGCTATCATTATCTGGGGTACCAGAAGCTCTTGGGCCATCGGCTCAAGTATTTCGCCCTCCTCCAGGGCCGGCCCGTGGCAGCCCTGTCCTTCAGCGCCCCCGCCCGCGTCCTGCGCGTGCGGGACCAGTGGATCGGCTGGTCCGCCGCGCAACGGACCGCCTATCTGGACCGGGTGGTCAACAACAGCCGGTTCCTCATCCTCCCCTGGGTCGCGGTGCAGAATCTCGCGTCGCACGTGCTCGCGCAAGCGCTGGCCCGGCTCCCCCAGGACTGGGCCCTGCGCTTCGGGACCCGCCCCTGGCTGGTGGAGACCTTCGTGGATCCGGCCAGGTTTGCCGGCACGTGCTACCGCGCCGCCAACTGGCAGCGTCTGGGCCCGACCTTCGGCAGCGGCAAGCAGGGCCGCGGCTACGTCTACCATGGCGCCGTCAAGGAGGTGTACGTCTATGCCCTAGACCCGCGCTTGCGCACCCGCATCGGCTGCCAGCAGCAGCCCGCCAGCCCCTCTCACCGTCCTCCACGGGCGCTCACCAAAATGGAGGACCTCCAGATGATTCTCCGGCATGCGGGCTGGTCGCCCACGCTGGTCCCGGGCGTCAGGCTGACCGAGGCCGAGGTGGCCCAGCTCGCCGACGCGCTCCGGCAGTTCCACGCCCAGTTCCAGGATGCCTATGGCCGGGTCGAGCACCGGCGCCTCGGCTACGCCTACCTGGCCGGCCTGTTGAGCACCACTGACGCCAAGTCCGTCGAGCCCATCGCGTTGCGGTTCCTGGATGAAGACGCCGTCCGCCCGCTCCAGCGCTTCCTGAAGGCCTACCGCTGGGACGACGCGGCGATGGCGGTCACGCACCAGGCCTTGCTGGCGGCAACGATCGCCGCCCCGGACGGCATGCTCACCGTCGACAGCTGCGAGTTCCCCAAGAAGGGCACTGAGTCCGTGGGGGTGGCCCGCCAGTACTGCGGCGCCCGGGGCAAGGTCGAGAACTGCCAGTCCGGGGTCTTCGTCGGCTACACCAGTGACCAAGGCTACGGCCTGGTGGCCAGCCAGCTCTACCTGCCGGCGAGCTGGTTTGCCGAGGATCACGCGGAGCGACGGCGCGACACCCGCGTCCCGCGCACCCTCACCTTCCAGACCAAGCCCCAGATCGCCCGGGCCCTGCTGGACCGGATCGTCCAGACCGGCCGCTTCCCGGCCGCCTGGGTCGGCTGCGATGCCACCTTCGGGTCCGACTGGGCCCTCCTGGACTGCCTGCCGGCGGGCACCGCCTACTTCGCCGGGATCCGGTCGGACACCTTGGTCTTCCGCAGCCAGCCGCGCGTCCAGGTGCCCCGCTACCGGGGGCACGGGCGCAAGCCCACGAAGCCGCGCGTTACCCGGGGGACGCCCGTGCCGGTCCGGACGCTCGCGACCGCCAACACGTGCCCCTGGACCTCGGTCGTGCTGGCGGAGGGGGCGAAGGGGCCGATCCACGCCGAGGTCGCCGCCCTCCGGGTCTACCCCTGTCGGGAGGGGCTGCCGACCCCCGCGCCGGTCTGGCTGTTCCTGCGCCGCACGGAGGACGGGCAGGTGAAGGCCGCCTTCTCGAACGCCCCGGCCGAGACGCCCCTCGCCGCGCTCTGCCGGGCGGCCACCTTGCGCTGGCCGATCGAGCAGTGCTTCCAGGACGGGAAGGGCCAGGTCGGGATGGACCATTACGAGCACCGCTCCTGGCCGGCCTGGCACCGGCACATGCTCTACGTCTTCCTGGCCCTGCACTTCCTGCTCCAGCTGCGGTTGCGGTTTAAAAAAAACGCCGGCCCTGACGCTCCCGCAAGCGCGCCTCCTCCTGGCGGCCGTGCTGCCGGGCAAGACCTTGACGCCCAAGCACGCGCTGGAACTGGTCCGTTACCATACGCGGCGGAACCACACGGCGTATCTCTCGCACCGGAAGAAGCGGCTGGCGCTGCTTCGGGAGCGTCGGTAAACGTGCGATGAAAAGATCCGCTGTAGTACTAAAGGCCGTTTCTTTTTACGCCAAAATTGGAGCAGGATACGCTGGTCCATGAGAAATTGCACTAAAACTGATAGGTGACAGATGCCAAGTGATCCGTGACACCCAGATGTGCCAACTGATCCGTTACAGCCCCATCTGAATCACCACCGCTATGGGCTGGTGTGAGGTATCGGGTGCAGGCCTTCCCCCACGATTGACGCGAGGAATGCTAGG
>DATKNZ010000446.1:0-30693 GCA_035541055.1 Candidatus Acidiferrum sp.
GGAACACGTTCGGCCGCTGATTCAAAGCCGGGCGGTGGTTTGCCGTCGTTGATGTGCGGAGCTGACCCCTTTCCGGGCTTGGCGATGCAACCTTTTGGCGGCTGGATCATTATACCTGCAGAATGCAACATCGGAGCTGCAAATGGCGCTGGAAGCCTTAACCCTGACGGCGGAGACCGGGGCCGCGCTGGCCCACGCCTACCAGTTGGCAGATGGGACGGTGGTGACCCGCGCCGATGGCGAGCCACAGGGCCAGAAGGTGAGTCTGACCGACGCGGATTGGGCCGAGCTGAACAAGCTGCGCCAAACCGGTGCAGGTGAGCCGCTCGCCGAATATACGGACGAGGTTAACGGTCAGACGTTCCTCTTCAAGTCGAAGAAGTATGTGCTGGGCGATGGCACGGAAGTGATTTCGGCGGCAGGGCAGCCGGTGGTGGGCAGATGAAGTGGCCGGGGCGCACCGGGCGCGGCGCGCAAGGCCGCTTGTAGCAGCCGAGGTAATGAGGCTCTAACTACTCATTCTAGTCATTCCGCACTCGGCTTCCGCGTTGATCAGAGCCTCGTCACCTAGGCTGCTATTTCACTAACGGCGAAGAAACCGGGCCGGCCCGCCCTTTTGCTCTTCCAGCCGCCTTTATGCGGGCGTAGTGTCGGGTGTGTCCAACATCATAAGGTCCGTGCCTTGGGAACTTAGCATGCCCGGAGAATACCCTCTGATTTCGACATGTCACCTTCGCCGTCCGCGTTTTCGCCCGTATCTCTGGCTGGGCCTGATCTGGGCGCTGGCCGGCACAGAGGCGCGGGCGGACCTGGTGCTCACCAATTACACCGCCTCCCATCCGCTCAAGGTGATGGCCTCGGGCGACTCGATCACTGATGACAGCTCGATTAACGGTGCCTGGCGGTCCTACCTGCAGCCGCTACTCCAGACCAACGGATACACGTACACCAACCTGGGCCGCTGGATCTCCAGCACCACCCCAACCTTTACCCTGACGCGGCACGAAGGGATGGACGGGGCGGTCATCGCTTCTCCAGGCCTGTCCCCCGCTCATGGTTACGTCGCGGCGTCCAACTACACGCTGCTGACCTTGGCGGACGCCCTGACCAACGTCACGCCCGACCTGTTCCTGATTGACATGGGCGTCAACGACATGGGCCGCGGCCGCAACCCTTATTTTGTGGCAACGAACGATATGGCCGCGCTACTGGACATGATCTTCGCGACGAACCCGGCGGCTAACATCATTGTCGGCAAGCCGACGAGCATTTCGTACGCCTCGATCCTTTCGCCTCCCTATTCCACCTACGGCACCAACATGCCCATCTACGGCGCGGCCCTTCAGTCGCTGGTCAACGCGCGCCGCGCCCAAGGGCAGAATGTGTTTGTGGCGGACCTCTTCTCCGCGGTCGCTAGCCCGAGCATGATGAAGAGTGACGGCACGCATCCCAACACCACCGGCCTGAGCGCCATGGCCAACGAGTGGCTCTTTCGCATTGCCGCGATTACGGTGCGGACCGACCGGGTGATCACGCCCTTCATTGCCGGGGGCTCGAACTGGAAATACTCGGACCAGGGCCTGGACCTGGGCACCAACTGGGTCCAGCCGCAGTACGACGATTCCGGCTGGGCGCAGGGCCCCGCCCGGCTGGGCTATAACACCCCCGGCGTCGTCACTACCGTCAGTTTCGGCACCAACTCAGCCAACAAGTACATCACCACGTATTTCCGCCGCGCCTTTGTCGCACCCCGCAATGTGCTTTACACGAATCTCACCCTGCGGCTCAACCGGGTTGACGGCGCCGTCGTGTGGCTCAATGGCCGGGAGATTCTCCGCACCAACCTGCCCTCGGGGCCGATCTCTTACCTGACCCACGCGACCACCTCCCTGCTCGGCGACCCCTTGTGCACCTATTATCCGGCCAACGTCCCGATTGCCAACCTTCCTCCCGGCACCAACGTCGTGGCGGTCGAACTCCACAAGTTTTCTCCCGCCTTGGCGAGCCTCAGTTTTGACCTGGAGCTGTTTGGAGCCGGGGAGTTTCCGCCGCGGCTGGCCGCCTCGCGCAACGGGGCGGATTTCAGCGTGCGCTGGCCGGCCACCAACAACGCCGGCTTCATCCTGCTGTCCGGGACCAATCTCTCCCAGTCTGCCGCCTGGTTACCTCTGGGCGGCCCCTACGTGCTCAATGGCGGCTTGTACAGCTATCGCGAGCCGCTGATTCAGTCGCAGCCAGCCAGCTTCTACAGACTGCAATACGTCGGCGTGCCTGCCATCGGCCCGAGGCTGGGCAGTGTGCTGGAGTCCAATGCCTTGGCCCTCTCCTGGCCGGACAACTTCGCCGGCTTCAACCTCGAGACCTGCACCGGGCTTCCGCCCGCCGGTGCCTGGCAGACCGTCGCCGGCTCCTATCCGCTTAGCAACGGCTGGTTCGGGCTGTCGGTCCCCACAACCACCGGCCCTCAGCAGTTCTTTCGCCTTCGCAAGCCGCTGCCATAGAGATGCTCAGTTTCCTGCTGGCCGCGGCCGGGCTGATGGCCGAAATGCCGACCGCCCTTCCGGTTGACCCGGGCCAGGCGCTCGAACGCACCTGCTTCCAAACGGGCAAGCCTTGGAGCGAGGTAGCCGACCTGGGCTCGGACGTCGCGATCGCCTACGGCCTGAACTCGACCCTCCCGCAGCGCATGCAGACCTGGCGCGATCACGGCTATCGCGTCCACGTCATGAGCGGCGTCGCCTGGGGCGCCTACCAAGACTATCTCTACGGTCGCTTCGACGGCATCAACCACGAGGACGAGGCCCAAACCGACGCGGCGGGCGAGAAGATCAGCCACGGCGGCGACGTGTATTACATGTGCCCAGGCACGAACTACGGCAAATACCTGAGCGAGGGCGTCCAGCGAGCGTTGGACGCTGGAGCCGAGGCCATTCACCTGGAGGAACCCGAGTTCTGGGTGCGGGGCGGCTACTCCGCCGGCTTCAAACGCGAGTGGCGCGATTACTACCACGAGGAGTGGCAGCCGCCGCATGGCTCGGTGGATGCCCAGTGGCGCGCCTCCAAGCTAAAGTATTACCTCTACCGGCGCGCGCTACAGCAGGTGTTCGATTACGTGCAGGACTATAACCGCCGCACGGGCCGGCACGTGCGGTGTTACGTGGCCAGCCACAGCCTCCCCAACTACGCCCACTGGCGCATCGTCAGCCCCGAATCCAGTCTGGCGCGCCTGAACGGTTGCGACGGCTACATTGCCCAGGTATGGACCGGCACTGCCCGCACGCCGAACCTCTTCCGGGGCCAGCTCCGCGAGCGCACCTTCGAGACTGCCTTCCTAGAATACGGCGCCATGATGAATCTCGTGCATGCCACCGGTCGCCGCGTCTGGTTCCTTAACGACCCGGTCGAGGACAACCCGGGCCACGATTGGGCCGACTACCGCCGCAACTGGGAATCCACGATGGTCGCCTCGCTGCTCCAGTCCGAGGTGTGGCGCTTCGAGGTGGCGCCCTGGCCGGAGCGCGTCTTCGGCGGACGCTATCCCAAGTCGGAGGGTCCGGCGGAGCGCGAGGCGATGCCGCCGGCCTACGCGACGGAGCTGCAGACGGTCATCAACGCGCTCAACGACATGCAGCAGCGCCGCATCCAGTGGGATTGCGGCACCACCGGGATCGGCGTCATCGTCAGCGACTCCCTGATGTTCGAGCGCGGGGAGCCCATGCCCAGCGATCCGAATTTCAGCCATTTCTACGGCCTGGCGCTGCCGTTGCTGAAGCGCGGCATGCCTGTAACGCCGGTGCAGTTGGAGAACGTGACGTTGCCGGGCTACCTGGACGGCTTCCGCGTCCTGCTGCTGAGCTATCATGGAATGAAGCCGCTTTCGCCGGAGGTGCACCCGGCGCTGGCCGCCTGGGTCCGGCGCGGCGGTGTGCTGGTGGTCTGCGATGACGACACCGACCCCTACAACGCGGTCCGCGAATGGTGGAACAGCGACGGGCGGCATTACCGCACGCCGCGCGAGGACCTGTTCGACCAGTTGGTAGCCGCCGACGGCAGTCGGCGCATTCTCCCGACCACCAATACAGCGCCGACTGACGTCGGCGGATACGCCAGTAAGGGCGGCGTCATCTGGCTGCGCGAGAATCCGGCCACCCTGGCGGCTAGCGCCGAAGGGGATGCGCGGCTGACGGCGGCTGTGAAGCAGGCGACGGCCCGGGCACGCCTCAAATGGCGGGAGACAAATTACCTGCTGCTGCGCCGCGGCCCGTATGTGCTGGCCGCTGGGCTGGACGAATCAGTTGCCGGAGCACCCAAGACCCTACAGGGCCATTGGGTGAACCTCTTCGACCCCGAGCTGCGCGTCCAGCACTCCAGTACCTTGGACCCCGGCTCGCGCTTCTTCCTGCTAGACCTGGACGCGGTGCGAGGCAGCCGCCAACTCCTAGCCTCCGCCTGCAAGTGCGTTCCCATCGTAGCGGCGGCTCGGCAGAGCGCCGCTGATCTCATGGACGCCAAACAGCGGCGCTGGGACGAGCCGCCACCAGGATCACGAACTCTCTCCTTCGCGGTCGAGGGCGTGGCGAACACTCCAGCCGTCCTGCTCCTGCGCGTGCCAGCCAAGCCGCATTCCGTCACACTCGCCGGGCAGCCATTGGGGAGCTTACGCTACTCCCAGGAAGACCGGCTGCTCTGGGTTCACTTCAACAACGAGGCGAAGCCGCGGTTGCTGAGGGTCGAATTCTGAGGCGCGAAGTTCAAGCAACACGTCTTGTTGGTCAGAACCGCGTCAGGGCTTCCAGCTCCGCTACGCGGTTCTCGATGCGCTGGCGCGTGAGCCGGTCGGTGCACTTGAGGCCGAACCCCTCGCAGCAGAACGACGCCACCACCGTGCCATAAATGATCGCGCGCCGGATGTGCCGCTCCACGGGCCCGTTCGCGGCCGCCAGGTAGCCCATCATCGCGCCTGCGAACGAGTCGCCGGCACCCGTGGGATCCACTACCCTGCGCAGCGGGTAAGCCGGACAAAGGAACAGCCCGCGCGGACCGGACAGAACCGAGCCGTGCGAGCCTTTCTTGATGATGACGTATCTCGGCCCCATGCGGTGAATCTTGTGGAGCGCGCCCGGCAGGTTATCCTCTTCCGTAAGCTGGTGCGCCTCGCTGTCGTTGAGGACGAACGCATCCAGCCTCTTGATCAGTCGCAGCAAGTCCGGCAACGCGACATTGAGCCAGAGGTCCATGGTGTCGGCGGCGACAAAGCGCGGGCGGCGCATCTGCTTGAGCACGTGGAGCTGGAGGCCGGGCGCGATGTTCGCCAGGAGGACGAAGGGCGCGTGTTTGTAAGCCTCGGGCAGCGTCGGGGTAAAGTGCTCGAACACGCCCAACTCCGTCAGCAGGGTGCGACGGTTGTTCATGTTCGCCTCGTATTCGCCGGACCAGTGGAAGGTCTTGCCCTGCACCACCTGCAGGCCTGCCAAATCAATTCCATGCCGGCTGTAGAGCTGGAGGTAGCGCCGGGGAAAGTCATGGCCGACTATGCCGACGAGGTTGACGGGGCTGAAGAAGCTGGCGGCGACGGCGGCGTGGCTAGCCGAGCCGCCCAGCAGCCGCGGGTTTTCCGCCTTGGGGGTCTTGATGGAGTCCAGGGCTGTCGAACCGACGATCAGAACGCTCATACCAAGTCAGGTGTCGCTGTGGTGCGCACGGTAAAGGACTCCTCTACCCCATGCAACGGGAAAGCTGGCGAAGCCGCCTCGGCCAGCAGACCCGCAACGAACGGGTTGACCGCTGCGCCTCGCCTGCGCCACTCTTGTTCGATGGCTCGACCAACTGCAGCAGGCAAAGGGCGCATGCAAACGAAAGCACGGCACGACTGGACGGCGGAGGACATTCTGCAAATGGGGCGCAGCTACCAAGCTGCCGCGGTGCTCGCCGCCGCGGCCGACCTTGACCTGTTCGGGTCTTTGGCTCCCCATCCTCTGAGCGCGGAGGCACTCGCCCGCCGGATTCGCTGCGACCTGCGCGGCCTGACGATCCTTCTGGATGCGCTGACGGCGCTGCGGCTCTTAACCAAAACTGACGGCCATTACGCCCTGCCGGCCGGGCTCGCCGACCTGCTGGCGCCCGACAGCCCGCAGACGGTGCTCGCCATGGCCCAGCACCAGGCCAACTGTCTCCGGCGCTGGGCGCAGTTGGCACACGTCGTTAAGACCGGCCTGCCGGCGCGCCGGTTCCCGAGCGTGCGGGGCGAGCGTGGGGACGAAGAATCGTTCATCGGGGCGATGCACAACGTGTCGGCGCCCCAGGCCGACGGAGTGATCGAGGCCATTCGCCCGCTCCGCTTTAAGCACCTGCTTGATATCGGCGGCGCTTCGGGCACGTGGACCATCGCCTTCCTGCGCGCCTGCCCGCCGGCGCGGGCGACGCTGTTCGACCTGCCGTCAGTCATTCCCCTGGCACGGCGACGCCTTTCTGCGGCAGGGTTGCTGGAACGCGTGGCGTTGGTCAGCGGCGACTTTCTCAAGAACGCCTTGCCGGCGGGCGCGGACCTTGCCTGGGTCAGCGCCATTGTTCACCAGAACTCGCGCAAGCAGAACCGAGCTCTCTTCGCCAAGGTGTTCCGGGCGCTAGTGCCAGGGGGACGCATCGCCATCCGCGACATTCTGATGGAGGAGAACCGGACGCAGCCGGTAGCCGGCGCGCTTTTTGCCGTGAACATGCTTGTGGCCACTCAAGGCGGCGGGACATTCACGTTCGCGGAATTGCGAGAAGACCTCGCCAGCGCCGGCTTCGTGAAGGCCGAGGTTCCCCGTGCGGATGAGGCGATGAGCAGCATCGTCGTGGCGCGCAAGCCCGGCGCGGCCTGAGGAGGGTTCCCGGGCAAAGCCAGTGCGGGCTTTCCAGCCAGGGGCAACTCTGGCAATATCCAATGCCATGTGCAGGCCCGGTCGCTTCAGTAAGATCCACTTGGCGCCATTCCTTCCCAGTTTCGCGCGCCCTCGAACTACCCGCGCGGCACCCACTTGCCCAAGCCCGCCAAGCGTGCGCCGCCTGCAGCTCGTAGCAGCGCTATGCTTCTGCTGTCCGGTTCGCGGGGATATTGTCCTTACTAACCACAGCACCGCCAACCCGCTCAAGGTGATGGCCGTCGGGGACTCCATCACTGACGACTGCTCGATCAACGGGGCGTGGCGGCAATACCTCCAGCCGTTGCTGGAGACCAACGGCTATCCCTTCACCTTTGTTGGCCGCTACAGCTCCACGCCTTCGACCACCTTCACGAAAGTGAGGCACGAAGGCATTTGCGGCGCCGTGGTTGCCGCTCCGGGCTTGATGACCTCCCAGGTGCATGATTACGCCGGGCCGGACACCTACCTCCAGAAGACCGCTCTGGATGCCCTGACCAACGCCATCCCTGACCTGATGCTGGTCTACATCGGTGTGAACGATATGGGGCGCGGGCGCGACCCCTACCACGTTGCGACCAATGACCTGCCGACCCTGCTGGATAGCATCTTCGCAGTGGCGCCCTCGGCCAATATCATGGTGACACGCGTCACGACCATACGAGCGGCGAATGTCGGCTCGCCTCCCTACCTGAACTACGCCACCAATGTTCCGATCTTTAACACGGCGGTGCAGATGATGGTCAACGCGCGGCGGGCATTGGGGCAAAACGTCTTCGTTGCAGACATATACTCGGCGGTGGACCCAGCCACCGGGTTTCTGGGCGACCATCTGCACCCCAACACCTCGGGCTTGAACGCCATCGCCCAGGAATTCCTGTCGCGCATCGCGGCGCTGACAACGCGTCCCGACCGCGTTGTCACTTACTTCATTCCGGCCTGTTCGGATTGGAAATACTCGGACCAGGGCCTGAACCTCGGGACCAACTGGGCGATGCCGGACTACGACGACTCGGGTTGGAGCCACGGTTTGGGACGCCTCGGCTACGGCGAGCCCGGGCTTGTGACTACCGTGGGCTACGGCGCTGTCAGCACTAACAAATACATTACGACTTACTTCCGGCGCAGTTTCGTGGTGCCCTCGACGGTGCACTACACCAATCTCAACTTTCGCCTGAACCGCGCCGACGGGGCAGCCGTCTGGCTGAACGGGCATGAGGTATTCCGGACCAACTTGCCCAGCACTCAGCCCCTTTCCTACATGGACCGCGCCCTCGCTGTGACCGGCCCCGACGCGGTTCATGCCTACTACCAGACCAACATAGCGGTGCTTTATCTGCCTCCGGGAAACAATACGCTGGCCGTCGAAGTCCATAAAGTTTCACCCTCGCTGCCCTTCCTCAGCTTCGACATGGAGCTGTTTGGGATGGCTGAGTATGCGCCGCCGGGGCCAGCGGTCTCCGTTATTCGCGACGGCACGAATGCATGGTTAAGCTGGCCGGCCACCAACAGCGCCGGCTTCGTTCTGCTCTCCGGGACCAACCTTTCCCAAACGGCTACTTGGGCGCTGTTAGGGGGGCCCTATCTCCTTAGCGACGGAAGCTATCAGTATGAACTTTCGGGGCCAGGCGCGTTTTATCGGCTGGTGTACGTCAGCACGCCTTCCGTCCCGCCGCGGCTGGGCTTACGCCTTACCGGAGGGGCAAACGTGCTAAACTGGGCCAGCAGTTACCCCGGCTTTAATGTCGAGACCACGGCCGCCCTGCCCGCGAATGGCGTGTGGCAGACAGTCGCCGGCCCTTACGTGCTGTCCAACGGCAGTTTCCAGGCACAGACGCCAATCACCAGCTCGAATGCGTTCTTCCGCCTGAGAAGGCCTTCCCTTTGACGACCCTGTACGACCTGCTCCCGCGTCAGGAGCGTCCCGCCAACGACCTTCTGCTCGGGCGCTTCCTCGAATACACGGAGAGCAAACACCTGCGGCTTTACCCGGCGCAGGAGACCGCAATCCTGGAGCTGTTCGAGGACAAGAACGTCATCCTTAACACGCCTACCGGCTCCGGCAAATCGCTGGTCGCCGCCGCGGTGCACTTCAAAGCCATCGCGCAGGGCAAGCGCTCCATTTACACCTGCCCGATGAAGGCGCTGGTCAACGAGAAGTGGCTCGGCCTCTGCCGCGAGTTCGGCGCCGACAATGTCGGCCTGAGCACCGGCGACGCCTCGGTCAACCGCGATGCGCCGATCCTTTGCTGCACGGCGGAGATCCTCGCCAACATCGCCCTGCGCGAGGGCACCGCCGCCGACGTCCAGGAGGTCATCATGGACGAGTTCCATTACTACGCCGACCGCGAGCGCGGCGTCGCGTGGCAAGTGCCGCTGCTCACGCTTTCGCAGGCCCGGTTCCTCCTGATGTCGGCCACGCTGGGCGACACGACCTTCTTCGAGGCGGAACTCACGCGCCTGAATGGCCGCCCGACCGCCGCCGTGGCCTCAGCCGAGCGGCCCGTCCCCTTGGAATACGCCTATTCCGAGCTGCCCCTTGCCACCACCCTCGAGAGCCTGGTGGCGCAAGGCCGGGCGCCCGTGTATGTGGTCCACTTCACCCAGCTTGAAGCCGCCCAGAGCGCGCAGGACTTCACGAGCATCAATGTCTGCACTCGCGAGGAGAAGAACGCTATCGGTAGCGCGCTCGAAGGCTTCAAGTTCAGCAGCCCTTACGGGCCGGAGATCAGGAAATGGCTCAAGCACGGCATCGGCTTGCACCACGCCGGGCTGCTGCCCAAATACCGCGTGCTCGTCGAGCAGTTCGCGCAAAAGGGCCTGCTCAAGATCATCTGCGGCACCGATACCCTGGGCGTCGGCATCAATGTGCCGATTCGCACGGTGCTCTTTTCGCGCCTGTGCAAATACGACGGCCAGAAGACCGCCATCCTGAGCGCGCGCGACTTCCACCAGATCGGCGGACGCGCCGGGCGGAAGGGCTTCGACGACCGCGGCTGGGTGGTGGCGCAGGCCCCCGAACACGTCGTGGAGAACCTCAAGCTGCAGGAGAAGGCTGCCCGGGACGGCAAGAAGGTGGTGAAGCACAAGCCGCCCGATAAGAACTTCGTCAACTGGGATCAGAAGACTTTCCTGCGCTTACGGGGGGCCCAGCCGGAGCGCCTGACCTCCAGGTTCCAGGTCTCCCACGGCATGTTGCTCAACGTGCTCAGCCGCAAGGGCGGTGGCTGCCGCGCCATGCAGCGGCTCATCCGCGATTGCCACGAGACGCCCAAGGCGAAGAAGGACCACACGAAGCGGGGGTGGCAACTGTTCCGCTCCCTCGTGGACCGCCGGATCATCGAGTTCATCCCCCGGACGGCGGAAGGCGCCTACCTGCGCGTCAACGTGGAGCTGCAGGACGACTTCTCCATGGACCAAACGCTCTCCCTGTACCTGCTGGACACGCTCCCCCTGGTGGACCCGCAGCAGCCCGACTACCCCCTCGTGCTGCTCACACTGGTTGAGTCCATCCTCGAAGACCCTGACATCATCCTGCGCAAGCAGTTGGACAAGCTCAAGACGCAGAAGATGGCCGAGATGAAGCTCGCCGGCCTGGAATACGAGGAGCGCATGGAGGAGTTGGAAAAGCTGGAATACCCCAAGCCCAACCGCGAATTCATCTACTCCACCTTCAACGCTTTCGCCGACAAGCATCCTTGGGTGGGCCAGGAGAACATCCGACCCAAGTCCATCGCGCGCGAGATGTTCGAGTCGTTTCGCTCCTTCTCAGACTATATCCGCGACTACGAATTGCAGCGGGCCGAGGGCGTCCTGCTTCGGCACCTCAACGGCGTGTTCAAGGTCCTCACGCAGACAGTGCCCGACGCCGCCAAGACCGACCCGGTGCGCGAGATGGAACTTTACCTGGGCACCATGATCCGCCAGGTGGACTCCAGCCTGCTCGACGAATGGGAGAAGATGCGCGACCCCGCCTACCAGCGCGCCGAGACCAAGGAAGTCCGCCCACCCGGCGCGGAAGAGGCCGCGGCCGACATTACGCGCGACCCCAAGGCCTTCACGGCCGTCATCCGCAACCGCATCTTCAGCTTCCTGCGGGCCTTGGCTATCGGCGATTGGCCATCGGCTATAGCTGCTCTGCCTCCCGCGCAACCCGGCGAAGCAGCCCCCTGGACGGCTGAACGGCTTCAGCACCTCATGGACGAATACTACAAGAAGCACCAACGCCTTTGTCTCGACCCGAACGCCCGCAACCTGCGCCACACCTACGTCCTGCCCGCCGAGGACAAGCGCACCTGGCGCGTCCAGCAGATGCTCGTGGACCCTGAGGAGCACAACGACTGGGTAGCGGAGTTCGAGGTAGACCTGGCCCGCTCGCGGGAGGCCGCGGAGCCGGTCATGCAATTGGTCAGGTTGGGAAGCCTGACCTAAGTGGCCGTCCTGGCCCTAGTCACCGGAATGCGCTACTGACCGCAGGCGGCGGTGAGTGGCTCGCCGCGCCTGCCACAGCCCAAGGAGCAATAAGCCCAGCACCGCCGAGCACGGCTCGGGCACGGAGTAAATAGTGAACCCCGGGATGGCAACTGGAACCGGGTCGACAATGGTAAAAACGGAGTCCGACGGGCCGGCGAGTATCAACCCATGCTGCCAGGCCGCGCTGGCCTGCGCCCAGTTGGCATAGAAGCCGCTGCTGTTGTCCCAGGCGACGGCCCACAGCACGATGAAATCGCCCCCCGGAGCAGGTACCGTCACATTCCCGAATCGAGCATAGCCATTCGTCAAGAACACCGGCCCCGCCAAGGGCGTCGGGCTTCCGTCAAACAACTGCGCCATAACCATGGGCCCAGCCAGCGTGCCGGTCACGCCGTTGGTGACCGGTATAGGTTGGAGGCTAATGACGCCTTGCCCGAACGCGGATGCGCCGGTAACCAGGGCCGTCAGCAGGATGAGCCTCATTTTCTTCATAGTAGCTTCAGGTTTAGGGTGGCGGTTCGGCGGTATGGAGCGTGCCTTTCTCACCAGGAATCCCTTGCCGGGGGTGAACCGCTGTCCGGCACCATTGGGTTGCACGGCTCTTTCCACTGCGGGTATTGTGCAAGCCTTGCTAAAGAGCGCAAGCATATTCTTTAGCCAATCTCTGGTCGCCTGCAGGTGCAGCCGACTCCGAGATTGGTTTACGCGCGCGGCATGTCTCGAATTAGAACAGCGCCCCGCTCCGACATCCGACCGGGCGCTTCGGTGCCCTGCTGGGATGATTCGCCATGCTTGCGCCTGCCACCTGGGGTTTGTCCCTTGTCGCCTCAGTGCATATACGGCAAGGAGCCGGTGTGTCTCCCATGGGGCCCGGACCACATGGGAGACACACCGGCATAACGCCGGGAAGAAACCGTTATTTCGCCGGCAAAATGGGGGTTTGGGCTTGGACCATAGGGAGCGTTCGCAGCGAGGCCTTACCCCTTTTTAGCCTCCAGCAACTCTCCTACCATCGTCCGCTCTTCCTTCAGCTCGTTCACCGTGGCCGTGATCTTTCCTCGGCTGAACTCGTTGATCGGGACGCCCTGGACGACCTCTAGCTTCTGGGCCACGTTGCGCGTGGGGAATGAGCTGATGAGCCCCGCCTCAACGCCGTAACTACCGTCAGAGCAAAGACAAACGCTGTGCCAGTCGCCGGCGGGGGTCGGCTCGATGATCGAGCGCACCGTGTCCACGACCGCATTGGCGGCGCTGGCGGCACTGGAGGCGCCGCGCGCTTTGATGACGGCGGCGCCGCGCTGTTGGACGGTGCTGATGAACTCGCCCTTGAGCCACGCCTCGTCCTTGATGAGCTGCGTGGCGGGCTGGCCGCTGATCCGGGCGTTGTAAAAGTCCGGATACTGCGTCGAGGAATGGTTGCCCCAGATGGCCACGTTCGTGACCGCGCTGACCTCCACGCCCGCCTTGCGCGCAAGCTGCGACTTGGCCCGGTTCTCGTCCAGGCGCGTCATGGCGTAGAAACGGTCGCGGGGGATGTCGCGCGCGTTGTGCATGGCGATGAGGCAGTTGGTGTTGCAAGGGTTGCCCACCACAAAGATGCGCACGTCCCGCGCGGCATTGCGTTGGATCGCCTGGCCCTGGCCGATGAATATCTTGCCGTTGATGCCCAGCAACTCCTTCCGCTCCATGCCGGCCTTGCGCGGCACGCTGCCGACCAGCAGGGCCCAGTTCACGCCCCGGAAACCCTCGTCCAGATTGGCCGTTGGCACGACGCCCTTCAGCAGCGGGAAGGCGCAGTCGTCCAGCTCCATGACGACACCGTTGAGCGCGGCCAGCGCGGGCTCGATTTCGATCAGGTGCAGGATGACCGGCTGGTTAGGGCCGAACATACCGCCCGAGGCGATGCGGAACAGGAGAGAATATCCGATCTGGCCGGCAGCGCCGGTGACAGCTACGCGAATGGGTGTATTCATAGATTCTTTTGGTCAGCGCCGGCAATATGGGGAGGCGCTCCGGGACATGCAAGCGCCAAGGCAAAGCCCATTGTAACTACTCAGGTAGTAGCGTAAGCCTCCGGCTTGCGCCCGTCCCGGCAACCCTTTGGGTTGCCGCAAAGAACGCGCTACCACAACAATCCAGAGGATTGTTGGGACTATCGCAAGCCGGAGGCTTACGCTACGTGAAAAGGCAAACCCCTTTTCAGTCCCGTACCCGCGGCAGAAAGCAAGCCGTCAGCGCCGCCGGAAGGAACAGAAATCCGGCGTAGAGCAGCGCCGCCCGGTGGTCCCCCACTTTCGAGAACAACCCGAAGAACACCGTCCCAAAGGCCGCGCTGATGCGCCCGATGTTATAGCAGAAACCCGCGCCGGTTGTGCGCAGCAGCGTGGGAAACAGTGGCGGCAGGTACATCGTGAACAGCGCAAAGCTCCCCTGGCAGAAACCGATCAGCGGGAACCAGCAGAACAGCGCCACGTGATCGCGCGCCACACAGTAGGCGCCTGTCATAGCCAGGAAGTAGGCCAGGAACATGCCGACAATGGTCGCTCGGTACCCGATGATCCGCGCCAGCCAGCCCGCGAAGAAATTGCCCAGCACCGAGGACGTGATCACGACGTACATGGCAGCGCTGGCGAGGCGGTTCTTCTGCGCATCGGTCCAGTTCAGCACGTCGGGCAGGTTGCGCACCTGTTGCTGGTGCCAAAACATGAAGGCCCAATGCGCCGTCAGGGAAAGCCCGCAAACCAGTATCACCCAAAGCGTCACGCTTCGTATCTCGCCCCGAAACAGGTCCCGCACCCTGGGCTCATGTTGATGCGCCGCCTCCTTAGCCGCCCGCCACTCGGCAGGCTCCGGCACGGCGCGCCGAATCCAGAACACGAGCAGCGCCGGGAGGATGCCTACCAAAAACAGGTACCGCGGCGGCGCGGCAGCCAAAATCACGTTCGCCAACCCCGCCCCCAGAATGCCGACGTTCACCCCCGTCTGCAGCACCGCCGCCACCCAGGGACGCCATGCCCGAGGCCAGGTCTCTGACAGCAAGGACGCCCCCACCGCCCATTCCCCGCCGATGCCCAGCGCCGCCAGAAACCGGAAGATGAGCAAATGCCACCAGGCGTGCGCGAAGAAAGACAGCCCCGTAAACGCAGCGTAGGTCAGGACCGTCAGGCTCAGCGCGCGCGCCCGGCCCAACCGATCGCCAATTCGCCCAAACAGCCCACCGCCCAGCGCCCATCCCAGCATGAAGCCCCCCTGCACGATGGACCCATACCTCCCCACCCGCGGGTCCGTCGTTGCCGCCGCGCCGACCAACTCGGCCACAAACGGCGCCGCCACCAGCGTGTAGAGGTGCATGTCCAGCCCGTCGAAAGTCCACCCCAGCCACGCCGCGACGCCCGAGCGCCATTGCTGCCGCGAAAGCTGGCGCAGGCGCGTAATCTCGCTGCCGTCGGCGCTCCCGCCTTGCCCGCTGTTACTCAGCTCTGCGGCTTCCATGCTTCACATTTCCACCATGCGCGAGCCGGGCCGATCCTGGCGAGCCGAAAAGCCGCTCCGGAGTTCAACGCAAAGGCGCAAAGAGGCAAAGACGCAAAGGATCTGTAGGGCAATATCGTCAGCAACGCCGGCAGCCGGTTGCCTTCTCCAGGGAGGCAAGCTCCACTACATCTTCCCTGACTTTAGCGAGCCTTCGCGCCTTTGCGCCTTTGCGTCTTCGCCTTAAACGTTATGCCCGCCGTGCTGAGCGCCACGGGCGTGATTACATGTGGGTGAAGATACCACCGATTCAGCGGTGGGAGGTAGGGCGCGCACTCCGCTGCGCGCCGTCTTTGGGCCTCGCCGGCGCGCAGCGGAGTGCGCGCCCTACCATGAGCTCACCCAGATCTAATCGCACCCGAGCGCCACATCGAGGCAATTGGAAGCTTGACGGCTATCGGCGATGTGGTTGCATGGCGCGTATGAAAACCAGGATTTTAGCACTGTCACTCGGAGCGCTCGCTGTGGTTGTGGGCTGCGTCAGCACGGTCAATGATCGGAGCACGCCAGGCTTCCCCATTGGCAAGGACAAGCTCGAGAACCGTTACGAGCGGACGATGGACCAAGCCTATAAGGCGTCCGTCGAGGTCGTGGGCCGCATGGGCAGCGTCACACGCGAGAGCACCATCAACCCGGGCACCAACGAAGTGAAGGCGGTCGAAGGCAAGGTCAACGACCGCCATGTCTGGGTCAGGGTGCAAGCGGTGGATCCCAAGGTCAGCGCCGTCACCGTGCAGGTGCGCACACCTGCCGGCGGCACCGACCTTTCGCTCACGCACGAGATCGCCACCCAAATCGCCGTTCAGTTGACCCAGTAGGGCCGGCGCGGGCCAGCAGCGATCTTCCGCCAGTCCCCCGGCCTGGGTCACACAGGTTTCCCGCGGGCCCTGGTGAGCCCGATATTCTGCTCATACGAGCCGAGCTTCACGGCTTGGTTCGGCTGCTTGGCCTTCAGCTCCAGTCTCAGCAGGGCGATGCGGTGCCGCGCCATCTCGGCGGCAGCCAGGTTAGGATCGCGATCCACGATCCGCTCCAGCGTCTCCCGCACGGTCTCGTAAGTGGCGCCGCTGCGTATCTGCAAATCCGCCAGCAGGTTCAACCACTGGACGACAAACTTGGCCGGGACGGCGGGGTCCTGGATCAACTGCTCCAACTGGTCGGTCGCCAGGTCGAGCCGATTGTAATGATCGGCGTAGATGACTGCCAGCTTCTCCCGCGCGTCGGTATCCAACGGGTGCTGCTCCAGGTGCTTCACGTATTCCTCAGCCTGCTGCTGGGGGTCCTTGCCGACAGGGACGAGGTGCCGTGAGGAGGGTAGCAGCCCGATATGCTGGTCGCCCTCGGCCACCAGATACTTACGGTGATCCTCCGGGTTAAACACCATCTCCGGGTTGTCCAGGTGCGCGAGGCGGTGGGCCGCTCCCGGGGCGAACTCCGACTCCGGGTACCGGTCAAGAATCTGCTGCAAGGCGCGACGGGCTGCTTCCCGGTCCTGGCCGACCTTCAGTTGCCAATCCGCCAGCGAGAAGAGCGCAAAGACAACGTTCTGCGAAGCGTGGCCGGGCTGGTCGCAAAAGTGCTGGATGGTCAACTCGGCGGCAGGCAGGTCTTTAAGGTCCTCGGCCTGCACCTGCGCCAGTAAGAGCTGCCCCTCGACATCGGTGGGGAACCGGTCGAGCTGCTTGCGGATTTCAGCAATCGCCTCCAGGTATTGGCCCTTCTTCTGACGAGCCTGGGCAATGGAATACGTTGGGTGCGGGTCAGGTGGCTCCGTCCCCCCGTCGTAAAGGCTGGCAATGGGATCCGCCACCAGCCCGGCAATGTTGCGCCGCCAGGTAATGGCCATCGCGATGCCGCAAAGCAGCGCGACCGCCAGTCCGAACATGGCCCCCAGGTTCGGCTGCGATATCGCGGGCAGGGCCACGAAGATGAAAACCGGCGCCGTAGCCAAGGTGACGCACCACTTCAGGATCATCCTCGGCGGGTCCTCGGATTTCCGAACCGTGTTGACCACCAGCGCGACTAGACCGGTAAAGATCAGCACCGCGCTGATGGTATCGCGCACGATCGGCCAGATGTGTCCGGTCATACCAGCCATTAGACAGTAGAAGCGGCCTGGCGGCACGAATCAATTGAGCAAAGGAAACCCGAATTCCGAAGACCGAAGCCCGAAAGAAGCCCCAAGGCCGAAAGCCAATGGAATAGGTCCCGGATAACCACAAAGAGCGCAAAGAGCACAAAGAAACAGGCCAACTTCCTCCTGCGTCCTCCCTCTGTGCGTTCTCTGTGCTCTTTGTGGTTAGCTCTGCAGCCCTTCGGCCCTCGGGTTTCGGCCTTCTTTCGACCTTCGGCCTTCGGATTTCGGGCTTCCCCCCACCCTCCGTCACGCCTTCTTGCGTATGATCTGGTCCGGATGCCTCGCCCGGCTCAGCGCGGTGTCGTATGTGATGAGGCACTTGCAGTAGAGGTCGTAAAGGCAATTGTCCATCAGCGTCATCCCGTCCTTGCGCCCGGTCTGGATCGTGTTCTCCAGTTGATGGAGCTGGTTTTCACGAATCAGGTTGCGCACCGCGCCGTTGGCCACGATCAACTCGTAGGCCAGCACGCGCCGGGTGCGGTCGGCCGCGGGCAAAAGCTCCTGGGCAATGATCCCTTGCAGCGCATTGGACAACTGCAGAATGATTTGCCGCTGCGCGCTGCCCTCGAAGACACCCACAACCCGCTCCAGCGCATGCGATACGTTGGGCGAATGCATCGTGGCCAGGACCAGGTGCCCCGTCTCGGCGGCGGTTAGCGCCGTCGAGATGGCCTCGTAATCGCGCATCTCCCCCACCACAATCACATCCGGGTCCTGGCGCAAGACGTGAATCAGCGCGCGGTTGAACGACCGCACATCCGTCAACACCTCCTGCTGCACCACGATCGCCCGCTTGTTCGCGTGCACGAATTCAATGGGGTCCTCGATCGTCACAATCTTGCAGCGCCGCTCCGTGTTGATCAGGTCCACCATGTAATTGAGCGTCGTGGTCTTCCCCGCCCCCGTCGGTCCCGTCACCAGCACCAGGCCGTTCGGCCGGCGGGCCAGGTCGTCAACCTTCTCCGGCAGGCCCAGCTCCTCGCGGGTGGCGATATGTTCGCCGCAGAAACGGCAGCTCATCTCAGGGCAGCCGTTGCGCCGATAGAAGGTGGCCCGGATCCGCCCGGCGGTCTCGTGCAGCAGAGAAATGCACAGCTCCCATTCCTGCTCGAACTTCCGTTTCTGCTGCTCGTTGAGCATGCCTTCGGCGATGGCGCTGAGCTGCGCCTCGCTCAGCGCGTCCTCATCGGCCAGAATGATCTCGCCGTTAACACGGAAGGCCGGCGGCACGCCTGCCACGAGGTGCAGGTCCGAGGCATCATACTCATTCGCCGCCGTCAACAGCCGATCCAGCATCTCGTTCTTGCTCATGTGCGTGAACAACTAGCGTTTGAAGAGCCCGCGCCACCAGCCGCGCATCCGCGAACCGACTCCCATCGACGAAAGCTCCGACAGCGCGCTGGCGGCCTGGTCGCACTGCGGGTTCAACTGCCGGGCCTGGGTAAAGGAATTGCGCGCCGGGGAAACGAGCCCGAGGGCTTGCTGGCAGCGGCCTATCTCCAGCCAAAGCAGGAAGTGGCCGGCGTTCAGCTCGACGGCCTTCTGTAACAGCTTCAGCGCCAGCGCGAACTGCTCGTAAAAAGATCGAATCCGCGCTGCCAGCCAAGTGACGAACCAATCGCCCGGCGCCAGCAGCAGCGCCTTCTCGAGGCAGAAATCGGCCCGCCCTTCCTCGCGCGCCAGCAGCACGTCGCCGCGCGCCAGCCAGATGTAGGGCGTGTCGCCGCGCTCCTCGATCGAGGCATCCGAGAACGCCAGCGCGCCTTGCAGATCCCCGCTCCGGCCGAGGGCGACAGCCTTGGCCGCCAGCAGCTCGGGTTCCCGCGGAAACCGTTCCAGGGCCTTGTCGGCCCACAACTTGGCTTCGCGGTACTCGCTCAGCTCGATGAGCATCCGCACCTGTCCGGCCCAGGCGCCGGCGTTCTGGGGATTGAACTCCAGCACCTTGGAATACAGGCGCAGACCGGACTCGAAGTTCCCGTTCTCGAACGCGGTGCGGGCTTCCGCCAGGTAGTAGGCCTCGTCCTTGACCAGCGTCTTCTGCTCGGGCGCCTGGCCCTCGAACTCGTTGCCAAACTCCAGGTTATTGAAACGGCTCATGGTCGCTGGGGCCGTCCAAACCAGCGTTTGAACGGCCTGCCGATGATCTGTTCCTGTGTCACCATCGCTGTTCGTTGCATCGTGGCGGTGATACCAGCCTGCCGCCCGCCACCGTCCATGTTCATACCAAACCGCGGCCAAATGAACCAGACCTTTTGCGGCACGACCAGTTCCCCTTCGGTCGGCATGTACGGCGCCAGCGGAAACGGCTGGTCGTTGACGTAAACCGCCTCGCGCGCGAACCGCACCCGGTCGCCCGGCAGCGCCAGCACCCGCTCCAGCCCGAAGCCCGACTCGAGGTACAGCCCGCCATAGTGCTCGCCCCGGTAAAGGTCGCCCGTAATCCGGTACGCCAGCCAATCGCCTCGCTTAATCGAACGCTTCGCCGCCACCCGCTGAATGACGTAAACGTGCCCCCCCTGCCGTAGCGGCATGAACCAGTGGTGCTCGGCGAAATTAATCGGGGGCGTATACATGAGGCCCCACACGGCAAAGAGCGTGGCCAGCGCCGCGAAAACCTTGGTGAAGCCGTTGGATTCCTTGAGCCATAGCCACTCCATGGCAACGATGCTGATGGCATGGAGCGACACCAGCACCCCGAAGGCGAGATTGGCCACGGTGAATCCCAGCGCAACGAGGAATACCGCCGCAGCCGCCAGGTAGATTCCCACGACCGCCCGCCCCAGCCGTTCGCGACCCAGCACGAAGAAGATGAATCCCGGCAGGGCCACGCTCAGCAGCAGGTGCCAGCCGGGCAGGTTAGATGAGGAGACGAGCTTGGGCAGGCGAAGGCTGCGGGACACCGGTCCAACCGAGCCGTACAAGAGCCGGGTGTACCACCGCGACCGCGGCGGGTAGTAACTCGATGCCTGATCCTGGCGGGTCACCTGCGCCATGCTACGCAATCGGGCCGGGGGCGCGGGTGGACAATGGAGCGCCGGCAGCCTCCGGCGCTCCATCTGTCCAACACCACTTCACCCCACTCTCTGGCTAATGTCTCTGGTCAATATTCAGTTGCACCTGCTCGTCGGGCTCGTAGAACTCACTGGTCTGGTCGCGCGACTTCAATTCACCCACCACCTGCTCAAACATCTTCATGACCTCCATGCAGCTCTTCCCCTTGTAACCCCGGACGTGGACTTCCACCCCGCCGTCCGGCGAGATAATGATGTCAAACTCACGCTGTGCCATGTGGATTTCCTATGCGCGCCTACCCGTCCCAATGCCGAACCTTCAGGCGAATCGCCTGGTTCGCGTCCACTTCCTCCTCGACCACGACAAATTGCCGCGCCCGAATTTCATCCATAAGCCGCTGGTAAATGTAGCGCTGCACCACGCGCTGGCTCAACTCCTCCCCCAACGCGCGCAACTCCTCCTCGGTGTGCCCCTGGCCCGAGACGCAGACCGAGGCCGCGCCCCGGGCGTCCCGGGCAAACTTCACGGTGACGTTGCCGCGCGTCGCGCAAATCTGCTGGTCGCGCCCTAGTTGCTCGGTCACCACTTCGCTGTTGGCGATCTCCAGCGTGACCTGCTGCCCCTGCTCCTGCGCGCTGGCCTTCTGGCGCTGCTTAACCGTCTCCTCCACCAGCACATAGCCGAGCGAATTCGCCGCAGCCACGACCGCCGCGCTGAACGCCGGCCACGCGGCGATCACCACCGGCGTTAAAATGCATACACAACTCATATACCGCTCGCTTCAGTTTCGTCTGTTGGTTGGTTAGACCGGGCGGGCACGGGTGCCTCACGCAGAAAGGGAAATCCGAAGTGACAAACGGTCCGCAGGCGGACGCGTGTCGCCTCGCCCTTTGCCCGCTGCCCAACGAGCCCTGCGCTCGAAAGCCCTTGCCCTCCGAGACAGCGTAGCAGCCGACGTGAAAGGAGGCTCTGATGAAAGGCCGAAGCATTTCACACCCGTGAGGGCGCCTCGCCGAGGCGTCCCCATCCTGGGTTGTGAACGAGGAACTTGCGGTTGCCAGGTTTTATGCGACCTAGTAATAATGCTAATCCACATGAACTCCCTCCGAGCCGAGTTGTCTGCCGGGCAGTTGGCCCGGCTGGAGGGAAGCCGGCTCTTTAGCGCCGACCTCGCGCCGGTGGGGCCGCAGGAGCGTAAGTGGCGGCTGGGCAGCTTCGCCGCGCTGTGGATTTCCATGTCGGCCTGCATTCCCACCTACATGCTGGCCTCGTCGCTGATCGGCGGGGGCATGAATTGGTGGGAGGCCATCCTGACCATTTTCCTCGGCAACGTCATCGTGCTCGTGCCGATGGTGCTCAACGCCCACGCGGGGACGCTCTACGGCATACCGTTCCCGGTGTATTGCCGGGCGGCCTTCGGCACGCGGGGGGCGAATATACCGGCGTTGCTGCGCGCGCTGGTGGCGTGCGGCTGGTTCGGCATCCAAGCCTGGATCGGCGGCAACGCGATCCACAAGATTCTCGCTGTGTTCATCCCGGCGCTCGCCGGCGGCAAGCCCTCGGCCGTGCTGGGCATCACCTGGTCCGAGTTCTTTTGTTTCCTCCTCTTCTGGGGCATCAACATGCTGGTGGTCTATAAGGGGATCAATTGCATCCGCTGGCTGCTGAACATCAAGGCGCCGCTCTTGATTGTGTTGGGGTTGCTGCTGCTGGACTGGGCCTATCGCCGCGCGGGCGGGTTTGGGCCGATCCTGTCCCAGCCTTCGGCCTTTGACCCGGGCCAGCCGCGCAGCGGGCAGTTCCTGTCGTTCTTCTTTCCCGCGCTGACGGGCATGATTGGGTTCTGGGCCACGCTGTCGCTGAACATTCCGGACTTCTCGCGCTACGCGTGCTCGCAGCGGGACCAGGCGCTGGGTCAGGCGCTCGGGCTGCCGCTGACGATGGCGCTTTACTCCTTCATCGGGGTGGCTGTTACCTCCGCCACCACGATCATTTATGGGCACACGATTTGGGACCCGGTGGAGGTGCTGACGCGTTTCAGCAGCCCGCTGGTTCTGGTGGTGGCGATGGTGGCGCTGTGCATCGCGACGCTGGCGACCAACATCGCCGCCAATGTGGTCAGCCCCGCGAATGATTTCGCGAACCTGGCGCCACGGCGCATCTCGTTCCGGCTGGGCGGCCTGGTGACGGGTATCGTGGGCATTCTCATGATGCCGTGGAAGCTGATCGCCGATCCGAATGGCTACATCTTCAAATGGCTGATTGCCTACAGCGGGCTGCTGGGCCCCATTGGCGGGATACTCATTGCCGATTACTTTGTGTGGAACCGCTGCCGGCTGAACCTGGCCGGGCTTTACGAGGCGGACGGCGAGTATCGCTTCAGCAACGGGTTCAGCATTGTGGCCTTCATCGCGCTGGTGCTGGGCGTGCTCCCCAGCCTGCCGGGCTTCCTGGTCGAGGTGCACCTGCTGGACGCGACGCGCGTCGGGCCGTTCCTGGTCTCGCTTTACAGCTATTCGTGGTTTGTGGGGTTTGGCATTGCCTTCGTGGCGTATTTAGTGGGCCGGAAGCTCAGCTCGCTTCCAGGCCCGGCCGTGACGCTGGACCAACCGCAGGCGGCGATGGAATAAGCGGGCAAGTCCTCCGGATGGGGCTTGACATCGCCTCGTGCCACTATGGCGATACCATCCGATGGAGCAGTAAGGCGGCTCGTAATCGGTGCTTTGTAGCCGTCCGATGCGGTCGGCTGGGCCGGGCGCGTAGCCGGAGGCTTACGCGACTAGCTGGATAGTTACTATTCGGGCTATGCCCGGGCCATATCGCCGGCGAGCTTCCAGGGCGCGCGATACGGTCGGCCCAGCAGCTTGCTGGCCTCGGGGTCGTCGAGAATGACCTCTTTCTGCACGTCCCACTTCAGCTTCCTCCCCACGAGCATCGAGATGAGGCCGAGGTGGCCGGGGATGGCCGAGTGATGGGCCGTCTCGACGGGGGTGATGGTAGGCTGGCGCGACTTGATGCACTCCAGGAAGTTGGCGTGGTGATTGGTGGAGATGGGGAGCTTCACCTTGCGCAAGTCCTCCGGCAGTTGCCGATAGTCGCGCCATTCCTCATTCGAGGCTTGGAATACGCCCCGGTTAACGTGCACCCATCCCTCGGTGCCGATCCACTTGGTGCCGCTGCGGATCTCATCGTATCCGCCGGCGATGATCATTGTGATGTCACGCGGATACTTCAGCACAATCCAGTACTTGGGGCAGGTGTTCCAAACCGCATCCACGGGCGGGAACTCGCCTTTGCCGTCGATCTCGAAGGGGCCGGAGTTGTCGAAGTCGCAGCCCCAGTGCGCGATGTCGCAGTGGTGCCCGACCCAGTCCATCAATTGGCCACCGCCCGTGTTGTAGTTCCACCGCCACTCCCGGTGGACCCGGCCCTTGATGTAGTCATACATTTTCGAGGGGCCAATCCAGGTATCGTAATCCAGCTCGGGCGGGGGCGTGCTGGGCAGCATGTCCTCGGGCTTTTGCACCCGGCCGCCCTGGCCGCCGGGCAGGCCCACCTCGACGCGCGTGACTTTCCCGATCAGCCCGTTGCGCACGATCTCGGCGGCTTTATGGAAATTGGCGACCGAGCGCTGCCACGAGCCGGTCTGCCAGATGCGGTGGTTGGCCTCGACCGCCTTGACGATGGCCTGCTGCTCGGCAATGGTGCGGGCCAGCGGCTTCTCGCCGTAAATGTCCTTCTTCCGCCGCGCCGCCTCCACCGCCACTAGCGCATGCCAGTGGTCGGGCGTAGCCAGCATTACCGCGTCAATGTCGGGGCGCGCCATCAGCTCGCGGTAGTCGTGGTAGGCTTTGCAGCCCTTGTCATCATAGCGTTTGTTGACCTTGCCCACGAGCGCATTGAGGTGCTTGCGATCAACGTCGCAGGCGGCAACGACCTGGCACTCCTTGAGGTCGAGGAAGGAGATGACATTCCCGGTGCCCATGGTGCCGCTGCCCACAGCTCCGACGGTGATGCGCCCCGAGGGAGCGGGCTTGCCATCCCGCCCGAGCGCGCTGGCGGGGATGATCGAGGGAAAGGCGAGCGCCGCCGTGGTGAGTCCCAGGAAATGGCGGCGGCTCAGTTTAGTGGATTGTGATGGCTGTTGCATGATTGCAATGTGGCGACAATCCTATGCATCCATGAACAAGAAAGCCAGTGTTCCTTCCAGCCGCCGCCGCCAGTTCCTCGTGACGGGCCTCATCTCCCTGATCGCCGGCCTGTTCGGCAGCCGGCGCGCCGCCGCCGCCCCGACCAAAAGCTCAGGCGAGCCGGTCACCACGCGCATGAGGCAAGGCGAGCCTCCTGGCCAACCCCTGGACACGATGCTCCTCTTCGAGCGCGGCGATGAAAACAACGGCCCGCCCATCACCCATGAGGTGCTCTCCCTGATTCACCAGGAAAAGGGCAGGCAATCCTACCCGTGGACGCTCTATGCCAGCCTCGAAACGCACCATGAAGTCGGCGACGCCTGCGTCGTCTGCTCGCGGCTGCACAAGCACGGGCCGGGATGGTCCACTGGCTTGCATTCGGAGGTGTTCAACCACAGCCGCGGCGTGGCGCTGGGCGCCAACATCGAGATGAGCAACGATTACAGCGGGGCTGACGCGCCGCTGGCCATCGGGCTGAACATCCAGGCCGTGGGCGGCACCGCGCCGATGCAGCACGGCATTCAGATTCACGACGGGGCCAATCATTTCCAGACGGCCATCCACCTGCCCGGCAAGGGCGTCACGGGCATTGACCTGCCCGGCACGTTCCAGGTGGGGCTGAACCTTCACAACAATAGCATCCGGCTGGGTGAAGGCGCCTGCATGGAGCTGGACGGCAAGGGCCAGATCAAGCTGCGCTACAGGGACAACCGCATCGAGTTCCTCAATGGCGAGCGCTGCTTCGCGCACTTAGACGTGAACGGCGCGGACCACGCTATCTGAACCATATCCGGACCCCATCCCTATCCCCTCCACTACCTCACCGTCGTACCTCTGCTAGGTTTGCAGAGGTACGACGGTGTGGCACTGGAGGGGGTAGCCAGGGGGTGCGGACAGGGCTTGGAGGAACGCTGGTGGGCTGGAATTCATAAGTGCCACCGGTATAGTGGCTTGCGGGTTTTGGGCACCCGAGGGCAGTGATGCACACCCCATTCGAGCGCCGAGCCGGGTTCGATTACGCGGAAGGGAGGGGTATTCCGGAAGCAGGGCTTATCCGGCCTGCAGCTTGCCCATTCGCTCCTTCACGGCAGGGTCCATCCGGATGAGCGGCGGCCAGCCGCGGCGGTGGCCTTCCCCGGGCAGCTTGTGCGTGGCGTCTATGCCCAGCTTGCTGCCCATGGCCAGTTCCGTGGTCGCATGATCGAGCACGTCGGCTGGGCCTTTGGTGAAGATGCTGTCGCGCTGGGGGTCGGTATTGGCGCAGAGCCGGAACAGGACCTCGCTCGTGTTATGGACATCCACATCGTCGTCCACGACCACAATGTATTTGGTGAACATCATTTGCCCCATGCCCCAGAGGCCATGCATGACCTTGAACGCTTGCATGGGGTAGGTCTTCTTGATGCTCGCGAATACCAGGTTGTGGAACACGCCTTCGGCAGGCAGAGCCAGGTCCACCAGCTCGGGGAATGTCATTTTGAACACTGGCAGGAACAGCCTCACCGACGCGCTGCCAATGTAGAAATCCTCCATGGGAGGCATCCCCACGATGGTGGCCGGATACACGGCATCCTTCCGGTGCGTGATGGCGGTCACGTGAAACACCGGGTAGGGCGCCGGCAGGGAGTAGTAGCCGGTGTGATCGCCAAACGGCCCTTCCTCGCGCAAGGGCTCCCGGGGGTCCACGAAGCCCTCCATCACGACGTCTGCGTTGGCGGGCACCTCCAGGTCGCATGTTTCGCATTTGACGAGCTCCACCGATTTCTTCCGCAGATAGCCCGCGAGCAGGAACTCGTCCACGCCGTCGGGCAGCGGCGCGGTAGCGGCGAAGGTCAGCGCCGGGTCGCCGCCCAGGAACACCGCCACCGGCATCCGCGTGCCGGTTTCGTAATAGCGCCGGCCATGCCTTGCGCCGACTTTCTGCAACTGCCAGTGCATGCCGGTCGTGCGCTCGTCATACACCTGCATGCGATACATCCCCACGTTGCGCTCGCCGGTATCGGGGTCCTTGGTGACGACGCAGGGGAAGGTGATGAAGCGGCCGCCGTCCAGGGGCCAGCACTGTTGGATGGGGAGATCAAGCAGGGAGGGCAGGGGAGGAGAAGCCCGAAGGCCGAAGCCCGAAGGCCGAAGTGAAGAAATGTCCGGGGCGGGAGGCCAAGGCTCGGTGCGTGTGGCCGGAGCGTCGAACTGGTGCACCACCTCTTTACACGGGCCGGTGGACACCAGCTTGGGCCGGGCATGCCGCAGTTCCAGGGCTGTGCCGAGCAGGCTGATGGCCTCTTTGAAACTGGCCGGCGGCTTGGCTTTGAGCAGCGACGCCAGCTCGGCTGCCGCGTCGTCCACGGAGCCGACGCCCAGGCTCAGGGCCATGCGCTTGTGCGACCCCAGGGTGTTGATCGCCAGCGGGGTAGGGGAGCTCTTGCCATTTACCGTGGGGTTTTCGAACAGCAGCGCCTTGCCGCCGCCGGGCTGCTTCATCTCCCGGTCGGCGAATTCAGTGATCTCCAGCTCCGTGGCGACCGGCTGCGGGATGCGTTTGAGTTCGCCCGCGGCTTCGAGCTGTTTGAGAAAGGCGCCATAGGAGTCAAAGGCCATAGGGCGAGCTTAGCAGAGGCGAGCAGGGGTGGAAAGAGCGGGGCTTTGAGTAGCGTAAGCCTCCGGCTTGCGGTAGTCTCGACAATCCTCTGGATTGTTGGAGTGGCGCGTCGTGTGCGGCAACCCAGAGGGTTGCCGGGACTGGCGCAAGCCGGAGGCTTACGCTACTACCTGAATGGCTAGAGCCAAATGAGCAAGCGAACCTCGATTTTGCTGAAGTTGTGCATGTCAGCGGCCATCCTGGTGATCGGCGTGGAGTTGGCCTCGCGTGTCTACTTCGCCCGCTTGATGCCGGCGGCTGAGAAGCAGAATTTCCTCTTTGCGCTGCACGGCGTGACCAAAGACACGCCCGAGTCGTTGCTGCCGAGCATCCGACCCTACCTGTGGTCCAACTTCGAGCCCATGCCCGGCACGCGGCATGCCAATGCCTACGGCTGGCGCTACGGCGGCGGACCCAAGACGAACGACATGCGCATTCTTTGCATCGGTGGCTCGACGACATGGTCGCAGGGCGTATCGGACCCTACCAATTCGTATCCCGCACAGATGGAGAAATGCCTGCGGCAGAAGGGGTATTCCGTGGATGCCGTCAACGGCGGCTGCCCTTACTACACGACGGCGGAGATGGTGGGAGCGCTGGCGTTCAGGGGCATTTACACGCAGCCCGACCTGGTGCTCATCCATGAAGGCGGAAACGATTCCCTTCCATTGATGAGCCCGCAGCCGTACAAACCTGATTACACTCATTGGAGAACGGCGGACAACACGGCCGTGATTTCGGCCGGGCTCGCACCGTTTCGTGCCTGGGCGCATGTTCCGTCCTACGCCGTGCGACTGGGCGCCTGGCGGCTGCTGCACCCGGACCCTTTCCAGCGCCAGACACTGGGCGTGCAGGTGGATTCAGCGCAGGCCTGCCTGGGCGCTACCAACGATATCAGCCAGCGGGATAATCTGGGGTATCGTGAGAATCTGAGATCGCTGGTGGGCCTGTGCCGCGCGCACAACGCCGTGCCGGTTTTCGTCACGTGGAAGTGGGCCCCACACCGGCTTTATTTCCTCATGCCCGAACTGAAGAACGACCCGGCGCGTGAAGCCAAAGTAGAGGAACGGGCGCAGGCCGCAGTCGCCCGGAATAATGCAATCATGATAGAGGTGGGAGAATCCCTGCGGGTGCCGGTGATCCCCTTCCACACGTGGGACCCCTCCCAGACGAACATGTGGGTTGATCAATGCCACCTCAACGACGAAGGCTGCCGCGAGAAGGCAGCTTACATCGCCGATTGGCTGGTCAAGCTGGGACTGCTGAAGAAGGCGGGCTGAGGAAGGGCCCGACCGGAGCCTACTTGGGGGTCACGGCGGCGTTCGCCAACCGCGCCAGGTCCGCGTTACCGGGCTGCTCTGTCTTGCTCATGCTCACCTGCATGCTGTGGGGGTCACGGTAATGCCACACCTCGGCATGGGCATCGGCGAACGTCAGGGTGAAACTATAGTTGTGACGGTGCGCGGAGTTGGCGGGGAAGTCGAACCAGATCATGCCGGTGGGGTCGGTAACGAAGAACCCGTCGTTAATGCTGCGCTCATCCTCGTCCAGCATGACCCAGAGCTGCGAAGGGCGGGGGATTTCCGCGTAGGTGGAGTAGAAAGGAACGTAGCCTTTGGCCGTCGAGGGTATCAGGCCCACACTGGGGTCGCGGGCGCCCATGAAGCAGTTCATCGAGTAGCTGCGCACGGTCGGCGTCAGCGTGCCGTCAATGACCACGCCCTGGTCGGCCGGGCAATGGTAGATCGCGACGTTCTGGTTGTAGTTGTAAAGCTTGCCGGCGCGAATCAGGTCCGTGTTGCCTGCCTCAGCGGCCTTGGTCATGTCCCCCTGGACCCACACGTCGGCGTTGTTCACGGGGTAGGATTCGGTGAGGTAGTCCTCGTTCTCATCTTTATACATCACCCAGGCATAGCCGAGCTGGCGGAGATTGGAGAGACAGGTAGTGCGCTGCGCCTTGATCTTGGCCTTACCCAAGACGGGCAACAAAAGGGCCGCCAGTGTTCCGATCGTGGCAATGACGGCCAGTAGCTCGAGGATCGTGAAACCTCGACGCCGATGTGGCTGCGGCGAATGCATGTTCGCTTATGCTACGGACTTTGCCGTTCGATGTAGTCAACTATATTCGCCTGTACCCTGTTTGTGCAAGACTTTTTTACTACTATTTTCACCCCATACCCGAGGACGCCCTCCCGTGGAAAACGGCGGAATGCCGAGCGCCTCGGGCCAGGCGTCAGCCCCAGCCCAGCCAATGTCCCCCAACATGAGCCATAAAGGCCAGCCCCCATGCGAGAGCACCCATGTATAACCACTGGAATACCGGCCATTTCCATGAATTGGTCTCGCGCCGGACAATGGCGACCGTGCTGACGCATTGGAGAGCAAATACGTAGAAAACCATCAGAGTAATGGCGGTGAGCGGCGTGTAAACCGGGCTGCCATCGGGCCTGCGCTGCGCTTTGAGGGTCTGGGCCAGGCTCGAAGTCACGGACGAGGCATCCCCCGCATTGTCCACGTTATAGACGGTTGACATAGTGCTGACGAATACCTCCCGGGCGGCGAAGGAGGCAACTATGCCTATGCCTATCTTCCAATCGAAGCCCAGGGGCGCAATGACCGGCTCGATCAGGCGGCCCAGGTGGCCGGCGAAGCTTTGGCGAAGCCGCTCGCCGGCTGCTTCGCTGCCGAGGGCGGCCAGGCTCGCCTGTGCGCCGGCGGCTTGCTCCGAGGCGGGGGAGTGCAGGGCTTGGGGCTCCAGGCTGGCCTGTCCCGCCGGATGGGCTGTCGGCGCGGCCGCCGTATGCGGGTAGGTAGCCAGGAACCAGAGCAGGATGTTGATGCCGAGGATGACCGTGCCGGCCCGGCGGAGGAACAGCTTGGAGCGGTCCCACATGTGGCGCAGGACCACCCGCACGAGGGGCCGCTTGTAGGGCGGCAGCTCCATAATGAGCATGGGGGTTTCGCCCCTGAGCAAGGTTTTCTTGAACAGCCAGGCCATGAGCAGCGCCACAACAATCCCGAGTAGATACATGGCCAGCATCGTGAGCCCGGGCAATTTGAGGAAGCCCAGCACGGTCAGATTGGGGATACACGCCGCTATCAGCAGCGTATACACCGGCAGGCGCGCGGAGCAGCTCATCAGGGGCGCTACGAGGATGGTCACCAGGCGGTCCTTCGGGCTCTCGATAGTCCGGGTTGCCATAATCCCGGGTATGGCGCAGGCGAACGAACTCAGCATCGGGATGAAGCTCTTGCCGTGCAGCCCCACCTTGCTCATCAGCCGGTCCATCAGGAAGGCCGCGCGTGCCATGTACCCGGTGTCTTCGAGGAACCCGATGAATAGAAACAGGAGCAGGATTTGCGGCAGGAAGACGACTACGGCGCCGACGCCGGCAATGACGCCGTCCACCAGCAGGCTGTTCAAGTCGCCAGGAGGAATCAGGCCGCCGACAAGCCGTCCCAGCCCATCTACGCCTGCCTCGAGCGCGTCCATCGGAATGCGGGCGAAGGTGAAAATGCTCTGGAACATCACGGTCATGATGGCCAGGAAGATGAGCGTGCCCCAGAGCTTGTGCGTCAGCACCTTGTCGAGCCTGTCGCTGAAGGTCTCGCCGGGGGGCGCCAGTTCGGTGGTGACGGTGCGCTGGATTTCGGACACCACCAGGTAACGGCTTTCGATGGTCGCGCCTCGCCAATCAATGCCGGCGGCTTCAAGCCGCTGCCGCGCTGCTGCGACGGATTCGTGGATGCGCGCCGGGTAATGTCCCAGGCTCGAGGCCAGGGCCTTTTCGTTGCCTAGAATCAGCA
>DATKNZ010000447.1:0-4165 GCA_035541055.1 Candidatus Acidiferrum sp.
CATTACCTTGTCGAGGTCAGCGCGAAGGACGCGGCTGGCCGGCCTGTGGTCAGCTCGCTGAGCTTTGACGTCTCGGCGCGCGCGGAGGTGGGCTCGAACTATCGCAATGACGTGCAGCTTACGCTCAAGCCGGATCGCAAGTCCTACGCGCCGGGCGACACGGCGGAAATCCTGGTCGAAGCGCCATTCAGCGGCACGGCGCTGGTGAGCGTGGAGCGCGAGAAGGTGCTGCGCTCGTTTGCCACGCGGCTGGAGGGCAATGTGCCGGCCATCCGCGTTCCGCTGGGACCGGGCGACGTGCCGAACGTATTTGTCTCGGTCACTCTCGTGCGGGGCGCTGACGAATGCCCGCGCAAGGCGAAGGAGCCGGAGTATCGCATCGGCTACTGTGAACTGCCCGTGGCCGACCAGCAAAGCTGCCTGGCGGTGAAGGTCACGCCGGCAGCCACGAACTATCTGCCGGCGGAGACGGTCGAGGTGACCGTGCATGTGTCCGGCGCGGCGGGGGCTGCGGTGGCCGGGGCGGAGGTTGTGCTATATGCGGTGGATGATGGCATCCTGCAGCTTACGGATTATGGTTTGCCCGATGCTCACGCTTTCTTTTATGCGCCGCGGCCGCTCGGGGTGCAAACGAGCATCTCGTTGCCTAACCTTCTTACCGAAGACGAGGCCGAGTTAGGTTTCCAGAACAAGGGCTACCTGGGAGGCGGCGGCGGCATGGAAGTCGTGCGAAAGAACTTCCTCGCCTGCGCCTTCTGGAATGCCGCGTTGACGACTGACGCCGATGGCAAAGCCGGCGCTCGTTTTCGCGCGCCGGACAGCCTGACCCGCTACCGGCTTTTCGCCGTCGCGCACACGCGCGGCAGCCGGTTCGGCAGCGGCCAGTCGGCATTCCAGGTGAGCAAGCCGTTGGTGATCGAGCCGGCGCTGCCCGCAATGGCGAACATTACTGACCACCTGATCGCCCGCGGGCTCATTCAGAACCAGACGACGAACGCGGGGGAGGTCCTGGTAACTCTGGAGCTGGACGGCAAGGCCAGGGGTGAAGGCGCGAAGCGGTTCCTCAGCCGCCGCGTCAGCCTCGGCCCGAACGGCGCCGCCGTGGCCGAGTTCCCAGTGGAATTCGTGGACACGGGCGAAGCGAAGTGGGTGTGGAAGGCGCGGTTCACGGATTCCGCGGCGGGCGGATTTACGGATGCGGTCCAAAGCGCGCTTGAGGTGGGGCACGTCGTGCCGTTGCTGCGCGAGATTCTGCTGAGCCACACGGAGGACGCCCAGACGAACCTGCTTGCGGGGGCAACCCCGCGCCTGCTGGAAGGGCAGGGGACCGTAACCGTCAGCGTCGCCAACACGCGCCTGAATGACCTGGGCGAGGCCATCCTGCAGCTCCTGCATTATCCCTACGGCTGCGCCGAACAGACCGGCTCCAGCCTGCTGCCGTGGATTGTCCTGAGGGACCAGATGGGCTTGCTGCCGCTCGCGCGGTTCACACGTGTTGCGGGCGCCCTCTCCCCCTCTGAGGGGGAGAGGGAAGGGGTGAGGGGGCGGCCTGAAAGGTCCATGGTCATCGAGAAGGCCATCCAGGCGGGCGTGGCTCGCCTGCTCTCGATGCAGACGGAGTCGGGCGGACTCGGCTATTGGCCACAGGCGTCCGAGCCCATGCTTTGGGCCAGCGCTTACGGGGGCATGGTCCTTGCCCTCGCGCAACGGCACGGCGCTTCCGTGCCGGTAGAGGAGTTTGGCGCGTTGACGAAGTACTTGAGCACGCAGTTACGACTGGCCGGTTCCGACCGATCTGACCTTCCTGACTGCTGCCTGGCCCTTTACGCCCTCGCGTTGGCCGGCCAGGCGGAGCCTGCTTACCACGAGAAGCTCTATGCGCTGCGCCAGGCGCTCAGCCCCGAAGACCGCGCGCTGCTGGCCTTAGCCATCGCCGAGAGCCACGGGCCGAAGGATATGATCGGCGAGCTGCTCCGCCCCGAGCCCAATGCGCTGCAGCGTGCCCATGAGCGCTTCGGCTGCCCGGCCCGCGAAGAGGCCATCCGGCTCCTGGCCTGGACGCAGTATCGCCCGAGCGACCCCGCCATTGATCAATTGGTCGGCGATCTCATGCGCGGACAGAAGGAGGGGCACTGGCACACCACGCAGGGCGACGCCTGGGCGCTGCTGGCGCTGACGGAGTACGCGCGGCGCGTCGAGGGGAGGCTGCAGCCTGCGGCGGGCCGATTAGTTTGCGGCGGTGAGAGCTTCCCCTTCCGTCTGGAAAACGGGACGAACCTGTTCACGCGTACCTTCGCCATAACCAATGTCGCGGGCGCGGCCCTGAGCCTGTTGGATGACTCGACCAACCGCCTTTACTCCAGCGTGCTGATCGAAGCGCGCCCGCCGGAAACCGAGCTGCCGAGGCAGGACCGGGGGTTTGCCGTGCTCCGGCGTTACGACCGGCTGGATGAGAACAACCACCCGTGCGGCGCCGATGGCCTCCGTGTCGGCGACCGCGTGCTGGTTACGCTGAGTGTGACGGCGCGGGAGAGCGCGCATTACGTCGCTGTGGATGACGCGCTGCCTGCCGTGCTCGAGGCAGTGAACCCGGAATTCAAGACGCAAGAGGCCCGGGCAGCTAATACGCTGGCGGACAGCGGCGACCAGTGGCTGAGCGACTTCCGTGAGATACGCAAGGACCGCTGCCTCTATTTCGCCGACTGGGTGGCCCCGGGGAACTACACGCTGCGTTACGTCGCGAGAGTGCGCGCTGCGGGCAAGGTGACAGCGCCCCCCACCAAGGTGGAAGAGATGTATAACCCGGAACGCTATGGGCTCTCGGGAACGCAGGTGATAACGAGCCAGGGGCTGGAATGAGAGCGGGGAAAACATCCAACATCCAACATCGAACATCCAACATCCAATGTTGACCGACGTTAGACGGCAGGCGCTCTGGTGGCTACCATAAGGCAGGGATGAAAGCGAAAGCTGATAAAGCCATTTCCCAAAGAGCCTTAAAGCCTGGGGCGCTGGTTCGGCGGCTGGGCCGTGCAGTGGCCTCTGCAGCGATCGCAGGAGCGTTGGGCGCATTGGCGTGTTGGGTGGGACTTCGGTGGGTGCCGCTGCCCGCCGCGCTATTCACAGGCCAGGTGCCGCAAACGGAAATCCTGGACCGCACCGGGCGATCGTTGCGCACCGTTCGCCCGGGCGACCAGCCTTTCCGCCGTGTGGTTGAATACCGGGCAATTCCACAGCCGCTGATTCAGGCGACGCTGGCGGCCGAAGACCGCCGGTTCTGGCGGCATCCGGGGGTGGATTGGCATGCCAGTCTGCGCGCGGCATGGCAGGTGGTCCGGCACGGGCACGTCGTGTCGGGCGGCTCGACGATTACCCAGCAGCTCATTAAGCTGTCCACGCCACGGCCACGCACCCTACGCACCAAGCTCGTGGAAGCTGCACAGGCGCTGCGGCTTGAGCAGGTCTGGGACAAGCAGCGGATTCTTGCGGCCTACTTGAATCGCCTGGACTACGGCAACTTCAATCGTGGCTGCGCGGCGGCGGCGGAGTTCTATTTCGCCAAGCCGCTCGGCGATCTCAGTCCCGCTGAATGCGCCCTGCTGGCCGGGCTGCCCCAGGCGCCGAGCCGGCTGAATCCTCACTCCCACCTGGCCCGCGCCGTATCGCGGCAGCATTGGGTGCTTGGCCAAATGCGGCTGGCGGGGTTTCTCAGCGAGGGCGAATTACAGCGTGCGCTGGTTGAGCCCTTGCGGCTTGCCCCGGCCAGGCGCACCTTCGAAGCGCCTCACTTCGTTGACTTGCTCGCTTCAGTCTTGCGTCTTGAGCCTAAAGTCTTGAGTTCGCCGGGTAGGGACGCCTCGCCGAAGCGTCCGTGCGATGGTGGTGGCGGACGCCTGGGCGAGGCGTCCCTACCGTGCGGACTCGAGACTTCAGACCCGGAACTCCAGACCCTGGGCCCAGGACTCAAGACTTTAGACTCGAGACTTGCGACTACCCTTGACCTTGACCTGAACCGTTTCGCCGAAGCCGCCCTGAGCGAGCACCTGTCAGGTCTGCGGGCGCAGCATGTGTCCAACGGTGCCATCGTCGTCCTGGACAATACCAGCGGCGATGTGCTTGCGCTGGTGGGGTCGGGAGATTACTTCGCGCCGGCCGGAGGGCAGGT
>DATKNZ010000448.1:0-4900 GCA_035541055.1 Candidatus Acidiferrum sp.
ATGATCGCGATCACCACGAGCAGTTCGATGAGAGTGAAGCCTCCGCTCCTCCGGATTCGGCAACCGGCAAGGAAGCTGCGTGTCGCTTTGGCTGGTGTCATGTCACAACTAGGACCGATGCCGCATTATCTGTACCAGAAATGCGGGGCGGGTGCCATGCTAATTTGTGCAACATTGAGTGAGAATTGTGCATCCTGGCGGTGCGCATTTTTGACGGTCCTTTGCAGAATTTCAAACTTGTTGTACTTAGCGTCCTGCGGTAACCATGGTCATAGCTATGGGAACCCCGGCCCGGCAGCTCGCAAACTGGCGCTCTGAGTGCGCGGGAAGCCCCTATGCGATTCCTCTAACGCATCCTGACTCACCCCTAAAATGAAAACATACGCTGTCCTTCGACGCTTTCGCCCGTTGGTCGCTCCCGCCGCCATTGGCTTAATGGGTGTGCTTTGCTCGCCGGTTCGCGCGCAATTTGCCTTGCCGTTTTACGAACCCTTCCCAGCCACTTACACAAACGGCGGGGCTGCGGTGTTCAACCTCGACGGGGTGGATTACCCCAGCACCAGGGTGTCCGATACGCCAAACCCGTCCGGCACGGTTTGGAGCTATCACAGCACCATCGGCAATGGCAGCCTGCTCAACGTCGGTGGCGCTGCGCTGAGCTATCCTGGACTTTATCAGACCAATGGCTCGGTGGGGCTGTACGGGGCGTCCACTAACATTACCGGCGGTCGCGACGTGGGTTTCCCGTTCGTGCCGGTTGCCTCGGGCAAGCTCTACGCGTCGCTCCTGCTCAACGTACGCCAATGGCCGGTGGGCGAGAACCGGGTGTTGGTCGTGTTGAGCACCAACTCTACCATTACCGGCGCCGAACAAATCGGGCTGCTGATCAGTTGCACCAACTATCCTACGGACGGCATCACCAATCGCCTCTACGTCGTCAAGCACACCAGCTACACCTCCGGGGTGACCTCAAACGTGCCGCCCCAGTCACCCACCATTGATGCGGGCAGTACCCACCTGATCGTGATGCGATATACCTTCAATCATTCAAGTCCCAGCACGAACCTGGACGAAATTGCGCTGTGGGTGGATCCGGGTTCGTTGGGCGCCGCTGAGGGAGGCGTCCCGGCTCCCTCCATGACGGAGACCAACGGCCAGGACCTGAGTTCTCTTTCGAGCTTCTTCATCTTTCAGCACAACCAGACCACGGTGTACGGCTCCAGCTTCCTGATGGATGAGATCCGCCTGGGCACCACCTGGGCCGACGTGACGCCCACCAACGCTCCGTGCATCCGGGCGTTCATCGCTGCGAACCCGACCAATACGTCCGTGGTGGAAGGGGGAATGGCGAGCTTCACCACGATCGGCGGCGGGTCGGACGCGACTTTCCAGTGGCAGGTCAGCACGGACGGCGGGACGAGTTGGAACCCCGTGGCCGTGGGCTTCGGCGTGAACGCTCCAACTCTTATGATCCCGTCGGCGACGATGAACATGAATGGCAACAAGTACCGCTGCCAAATCAATGCCGTCAGTTGTGGCAACACCCTTACGAACTCGACCGCGGCAACCCTGACGGTAACGGCGCCGGTCGTGACGCCGCCGGGCGTTTTGGTGGACGACTTCTTCATCAAACGGGACCGCTTGAGCGGCCCCATCAACAGCACCAACTCGGTGTGGGTGACGGACACGTCCGGCTCCCTGTATGAGAACGCCGATCCGGACCCATTCATGCTGGTCGGGCACCCCCAGGACAGCGCCGCATGTGTGTGGCTCGGGTACTTCATCGAGAGCAACGTCGCTCCGGTCCACCTGGATGTCGGGCGTGTCCTCCAGGCCACCCTCGTTTTTACATCCTCAGGAAGCCAAATCGGGGTCACGAACGGGCTCCGGGTAGGCGTCTATGACCAGGCCGACGCCGGCATCCGGTTTACCGCTGACGGCACGGGGGTGAAGAACACGGCCGGCCTCAACGTCCGGGGGTACATGGCCGTTCAGGACTGGGAGGCGCCGACGTTCAACGCCGACCAACCGCAACAACTCTACGTGCGGGACAACATGGCCGACGGCAATTTGATGGGAACAACGGGGGATTACGCGTCGCTGGGACAGTCACCCCACGGTTTTTTAAACCTGCCCGCCTTTTCCGACGGCACCACCTATACGCTGGACTTCTATGTGGCGCGGATGGCCGCCAGCCGGTGCAGTGTTTGCCTGAACATCACGGGGGGCGGCACCAATTACGCCCTCACGGTGGCAGACCGGGATTATGGCTATCACCGCTTCGATTGTATTGCGTTACGTCCCAACAGCCTGCAGAGCACCGCCAGCGAGTTCGACTTCTCCGAATTCAAGGTTCAGGTGCTGCAAATCCCGCCCGCGCCCAAGGTGAATATTTCGCGCTCCGGCCCCAATGTGACACTGACCTGGAGCAACGGACCCATTTATGCGCCATACCGCCTGGAGAACGCGGCTGCTGTCAACGGCCCGTACGCCCCCATCAACGGCGCCAGCAGTCCGCTCACCTTTGCGGCTGGAGGGCAGGCTGGTTTTTACCGCCTGGTGTGGCCATAGGCCCAACGCCTTTCGCAAATCCAGCGCCGCCCTGTCCCGAAGGGACACTTGAGATTAGCCCAGCGCTTTAGCGACGCTTTAGCGTTGGGAACAGCGCGAGCGGATATCGAGTCCCGAAGGGACGGCTGAGCGGGAACGGAGAGCGCCCGTTCTCGGACGCAGCAGCTCCGGACGCCAGCAGGACGTTAGAAATGCGTTCACTGTTGCGGGCTCCTGCAATGCTGCGTCCGACGACGGGCGCGCTCCGCTTGCCAGCCGTCCCTTCGGGACTCGGGACGCGTCGGCTACATTTCCCAACGCTGAAGCGCTGGGCTAGCTTCGAACGTCCCTCCGGGACCGGGCCTCCGATCCGCTAAGCTTGCGAAGAGCCTACGGCTCAGCGCAAAAGCTTGTCGCGGTACTGCTTGGGCGACAATCCCGTGGCCTGTTTGAAGGCGACGCAGAAGCTGTTGGCCCGCTGGTAGCCGCAATCCTGGCCTATTGTTTCCACCTTCTGGTCGCGCTGCCCGAGCAGTTTCTTGGCGCGCTCGATGCGCACGCGGTGCAGCTCCTGGCCCGGGGTGCGGCCCAGGTGCTGCAGGAAGGCGGAATGCAGGCTGCGGCGGGACATCGCGGCAACGCTCACCAGGTCTTTCACGCTGATGGGCTCATGGCTGTGCTCCCAGATGAAGCGCACGCTGCGGGCGACGCCCGGATGCGCCACGGCCAGCAGATCACTGCTTTGCCGGGCCACCACGCCGGCGGCGGGCACGCGAACCGGGTGCGCCGGCGCGCGCTGGCCGTTCATCAGGCGGTCCAGCAGCTCGGCGCCGCGATAGCCCAGCACCTCCAGGTTCGTGTCCACGCTGGAGACCGGGATGTGCATGGCGTCGGGCGCCATCAGGTAGTTCTCGGCGCCGACCACCGCGACCTGGTCCGGCACGGCCAACTGGGCGTGTTCGCAGGCTTCAAGCACGTCCAGGGCGAGCTGGTCGTTGGCGGCGAAGACGGCGACGGGGTAGGTCCGCTTCTTCAGCTCGCCCGCCAGCCACGCGCGTTTGCGTTTCCACTGGTCGCGGTCGGTGCGGAAGTCCGGGGACTCATGCCATTTGAGCCAAAGGCACGCATGGCCGGCGCGATGCAACGCGCTGACGAACGCATCGCCGCGCTCGTCGTAAGACCAGTTGGCCGCGTCGCTGTAAAAGACGAACTGGCCGAAGCCGCGGGAGAGGAAGTGGTCGGCCACGAGCTGCGCCGCATGGGCGTGGTCCTCGAGCACGCGGGGGAAGTGCAGGTGCGGGCGGCGGAAGCTGAAGTCCACCGTCGGCCGGTTCTGGCGCTCGACGAATTCCGCCAGCTCGTCCCAGGCGCCGAGCCAGGCGAGAATGCCGTCGCCGATCCAACCCCAGGGAACGACCTTCTCCCGGGCCAGGTTGGCCGAGAGCGACCACGAGTGCTCCTGCGCGTAGGCCTCGATGCCCCGGTGCAGGCGGTAGTCGTACCACCCCAGCGCAATCAGGACCCGCCGCTGCGTCTTGCGCCTGTTCACGATGCCGAATTACTACCGGGCGGGCGGGACCCCGTCCACCTGTGAATTCTGGACCACGAAGGACGGTCCTTTCTCCGCTGACACGCGCACCTTCTTCAGGTGTACGGCGTCGGCGTTGCGGATCAGCAGGCCGGTCGTGGCGGCGGTGATCCGGACGTTCTCCAGGACGACGTCGCGCACGTGGCTTTCCGGCAGGCCAACGATCACGCCGGCCTCTTTCGTGCTCGCGGCCTTTAGGTTCTTGATTCGGATATTGCGGTAGAGCGGCGTGCCGGCGGTCACGGGCTGGGCCGCATCCTCCGCAGGGATCTTGGGGTAGTAGGTCGTGATGGTTATGGCGCCGGCTACGTCCTTCATGGTCAGGTCTTCGTAGAGAAGGTTTTCGACCAGCCCGCCTTTGCCGCGGGCGGTCTTGATGCGGATGCCGTTGTCGGTGTCCTCAAAACTGCAGTGCCTGACGGTGAGGTTGCGGACGCCGCCCGCCGTCTCGCTGCCGATGGACATGCCGTGGCCGTGCTTAAAGGTGCAGTCGGTTACCGTGATGTCCTCGCAGGCGCAGTCGCGGCCGGGCAGCTTCCGGCCCGACTTGATGGCCACGTTGTCGTCGCCCACATCTATGAAGCAGTGCCGTATCCGCACGTGGCGGCACACGCTGGGATCAATGGCGTCCGTGTTCGCCGCGCCCGCGGGAGCCAGGATGGTGATATGCTCGATGAGGACGTTCTCGCAGTCCTCCGGCACGAGGTGGAACTTGGGCGAGTTCTGTAGCGTAATGCCGGTGACCTTGAGGTTGGTGCACCC
>DATKNZ010000449.1:0-2074 GCA_035541055.1 Candidatus Acidiferrum sp.
GTCCCAGGTGGCCAGGGCGGTCGCCGCCGCGGCTGCGTCCATGGCTCCTTCCGCCAGCTTGCGGTTGGTCTCGCGGGCGGCATCGAAGATCGCGGCCCAGGCTGCCGAGACATTCAGGTCGTCGTCCAGCGCGGCGGTGAACTGCTCGACCAGCGGCGGGTCCTCGGCAAGGGGTGCCGGGCGGGCCAGCTCGCGCAGCTTTCGCAGGCAGTCGTCAATTCTCGCCAGCGAGGCCCGCGCCGCCTGCAAGCCCTCCAGCGTGAAGTTAAACGTCTCGCGGTAATGCGCCGACAGCAACAGGCAGCGGATGTCGCGGCCCGTAAATCCTTTGGCGAGCAGGTCCCGCAGGGTGAAGAAGTTGCCCAGCGACTTGGCCATCTTCTTGCCCTCGACCAGCAGGTGCGCGCCGTGCAGCCAATGCTTCACAAAGGGCTGCCCGGGGGCCTGCACACCCGCGCCCTCACTTTGCGCAATCTCATCCTCATGGTGGGGAAATATGAGGTCCTCCCCGCCCAGGTGCAGGTCGAAGCTCGCGCCCAGCAGCTTCATGCTCATCGCGCTGCACTCGATGTGCCACCCGGGCCGGCCTTCGCCCCAAGGGCTGGGCCAGAACACCTCGCCGTCTTCGGGCACGCGGGCCTTCCAGAGTGCGAAGTCGGCAATCGCCTCCTTGGCATATTCATCATTGCGCACGCGCTCGCCCACGCGCATCTCATCGAAGTTGAGCTTTACCAACTGCCCGTAATGGCCGCCGCCGGAGCGGTACTTCTCGATGCTGAAATAGACGGAGCCGTCGGGCGTCTTGTATGCCAGCCCGCGCGCCACCAGCTTCTCGATGAGGGCGACGATGTCCGCGATGTGCTCCGTGGCCCGCGGCAGCTCGTGCGGCAGCCGGCAATTGAGCGTCTTGAGGTCCTCGAAGAAGGTCCTCTCTAACCGCCCGGTGAACTGGCGCAGGGGCGTGCCCGTCTCCCGCACGCGCTTGATGATCTTGTCATCCACGTCCGTGATATTCATGACGTGGCGCACGGCGTAGCCCTTGAATTCCAGGTAGCGGCGTACCAGGTCGCCGAACACAAAGGTGCGCCAGTTGCCGATGTGGGCCAGGTCGTACACCGTCGGGCCGCAGCAGTACATCCCGACCTGCTTCCCGGCGGGGTCGAGCGGCACAAAGTCCTGCACCGAGTGCGTAAGTGTGTTGAACAGTCTCAAGCCCATATCCGAATGCGCGAGAGGTTAGTCCGCCACTGGAGAATGGAAAGTTCTAAAAACCGGGGGCGGTGTCGGGGAAGAACGGTCCGCACCGACCACCGCGTAGGGGCAAATCCAGGCCTCTTTGTAAGTAGCCGCTCAGGGGAAATCGGGCCAGGGGGAATGTAAGTGCGTCCGGCACAGGGCCTTGTGGCACAGCCCGGGCGGGGACCATCCGGCGTTACGGCGGCTGGTACCGTCGTGCCCTGCTGCTCAGCCTGCCGCAATCCGCCCGTTTTGAGGGCGGGTGGGCGGCGATATGCCGGTGTGTCTCCCATGTGGCCCGGGCCCCATGGGAGACACACCGGCATATCGCCGTCAACGCGAGCGGGTGTAGCGCGGCTGCGGCCAACGCGAAGGCTTCACCGCAGAGGCGCCTATTGAGCGTAAGTAGCTGACGTGAAGGCGCTTACGAAACGAAAGGTCCGGAGCCGGTTTAGTCTCCAAACACAGGCCGTCGCGCCTCCTTCTTGGCCGCATGGTGCGCCTTATTGGCCAGCATACGCTGTTTGGCACGGCGGCTCCGGCGGCGTTTCTGGCGGCGAATCTTCTCCACGCGAGAGCGTTCGGCGGCCACCCGGCCTGTGCGCTGCTCCTCGATCTTGTCCAGCAAAAGGCGCCGTGCCAGAAAACGGTTCAGTCCCTGCTGGCGTGTGGCCTGACACTTGACCTGCAGGCCGCTGGGGCGGTGCAGCAGCATCACGCACGTCGAAGTCTTATTGACATTCTGACCGCCGTGTCCGCCCGAGTGCACGAAGGTTTCCTCCAGGTCTGCTTCGCTCACGCCCAGGGCTGCCATGCGTAGCGCGAGCTGGGATTCCTT
>DATKNZ010000450.1:0-3272 GCA_035541055.1 Candidatus Acidiferrum sp.
GTGGACCAGGCAGTCATTACGAAAGACCATCCGCCCTGCCAGAGCCTGTGCGTGCGCCGGCACGGCGATGCCACGTTCCTGGCGGTGGCCGACGCCTGGCGCGACACGCCCAATCTCCTGGCCGTGGCCCCGGGCGACTGCCCCCAATCCGTCCGGCTCAAAACGCGGGCCAACACGTACTACCTCGTGCTGGGCTCCGGCCGGGCGCGCTTTGACGACGGCCTGGTCTTGCAGACGGACGCGGCGGCGCTCGTCGTGCGCAACCGCGACGCGCTCATGTTGATTGGCGGCACGATGGCGGCGATAACCGCTCCCCAGGGCTCCCTCAAGGTCACTGTGCAGCCAAAAGGCTGCCTGGCCGCCGAATGCGCGGATGGCACGGTGACCTGCGAAGCCGGCGAAAGCCTGCAATACGAAACGTTGGGGGGCGAAAACTACAGCTTGCAGCAGACCAACCGCGCCATTGAGTTCTGCGGCACCTTGTGGCGCGTGGGCGCCCGCCGCCAACGAACAACCGGGCGGGCGCATCGTCCCTGACTCTTCACGGTGAAGGGAGGGAGAATTGCTTCACATCGACTGAGCGACGGCTGTTACGAACTGCTCTAGGCGCAGACTGGCGATAGGACGCGCATCGCTGCAGAGTTCTGCAGCGCAGAGAATGCCCATGGGAAGGCGCTGGCCGACTCAGGCCAGCGCCTGACCCTCATCTTCTTCTACGCCCGCGCGATGTGCTTACATAGAAGACGGGACTTGCAGTCATTGGGCGCCCTCTTGAGCGAGGCTCATCCTGGCCGCTTTCAATCCGGGTGAGTCAGCCGCAAGCTCAAGCGTCCCCGGCCTGGACCCTGCCTGGATGAGGACCATGCAACGGCCATGGAAGGCGTTGCGCTGCGCCGCGCGATCCGGGTCGTGATCGCTCGGGTTGCCATTGCCTACGCCCAGGATCCTGCCCCCGCCGCTAAGCTTGAAAGCAACACGGTTGGTGGCATAAGGCACTAATCGGCCTTTGGCATCCAAAATGGAGACGGGAACCACCACCGCGTCCTGCCCATCGGCCTGGAGGACTTTGCGCTCGAGGGAGAGTTGCAGCGAGACAGGCGGGCCGGTGGTTTCCAGTTGGTCGCTCGCCAGCAAACGCCCATTGGTGCAGCCCTTCGCCTCCAGGCGGCCAGGCTGGTAGGGGACCTGCCATTCGAGGTGTCCATCCTGCGGCATGGTTTGGATTCCGAGGCTCTTCCCGTTCAGAAAGAGTTCAACCTGTTTCGCATTGCTGAAGGCAATCACCCGGATGGCCTGTCCTTCCTGGCCCGGCCAATTCCAACTCATCGGCATCAAATGCACCATCGGTTGATCCGACCACCAGGATTGGAGGTAATAATATTTATCCTTCGGGAAGCCGCACGAATCCATCAGCCCGGTATGGTTGGCCACGTCCGGCCAGCCGTAGGGATCCGGCTCGCCTTTGTAATCGAACCCGGTCCAGGTGTAGGAGCCGGCCATGAAGGGCCGCGAGGCGACCGCCTGCCAGCCGTCCTCGCTGAGGTTATAACTGCTGCACCAGCCGTTGGTACGGTCGCCCTCGTACTCGCCGCGCGTGGTCTTGTTGTTGGCCGTTTCGCTGCCGAACATCGGCAGGCCCGGATTGGCCCGGTGGAAGGCGTCATACTCGCGGAAATGGTAGTTCACGCCCAGGAGGTCCTCGTCCGAGATGCCGTTGGTAATCCAATGCGCGTTGATGGCGCAGGTGATGGGTCGCGTGCGGTCAAACCGATACACCATCTCCTTCATGGCGGCGAACAGGCGGGCGCCGGCCGGTTTGCCGCGCAATCCCTCCTCATTGCATAGCGACCACATGATCACACTGGGATGGTTCCGGTCCCGCTGAATCATGGTGGCAAGGTCCGACAGGTTGGTGGCGGTCGTCCCCGGCGGGCTGTGTGACAAATAGGAGTCGCCCAGGTGCCGGTTCTCGTCCATCACCAGCATCCCAAGCCGGTCGCAGGCCTCGAGCACCGTTTCGTTGGGCGGGTTATGGGCCGTCCGCCACCCATTGCAGCCCATCTTCTTCAACTGGGCGACGCGCCACGGCTGCAAGCTGTCCGGCACCGCAATGCCCACCGCCGGGAAGTCCTGATGATTGGCAACGCCTTGAATCCTCACATGCTGCCCGTTGAGGAAGAAACCCTTGTCCGCATCGAAATGAATCGTGCGCACTCCAAAGGTCGTGGTCGTGACGTCCGCCGGCTTCCCTTGTTGTAGAAGGGTCGTCCGGAGAGTGTAAAGGTTCGGCGATTGCAGCGACCAGAGCCTGGGATGCTCGATCCGGGTCTGCTGGACCACCTCGCGCCGGGCATCTGCCGCCACGGATGCAGAGGCCTTGAGACTTTGCACCGCCCTCCCGTCCGGCTCTATGATCTCCGAAACCACTTCGCAGCCCGCCATGGCCGCCCCGTTGTTCTCGACCACGGTTTGGATCGTGAGGTCTGCTTCGGCATCGGCGCCCTCCTCGCCGTGGGGCACCTGGGCGACGACGTAAGTCCCCCATCGCGCCACGTGCACCGGGGCCAGCGCGGTCAGATAGACGTGACGGTAAATGCCTCCGCCTTCGTACCAATGCCCCTCGAACACCCGCGGGTCAACCCGCACTGCCAGCAAGTTGTCGGCACCGGGCTGGGCGACCCTGGTGATGTCGTAGGAAAACGGCGTGTAGCCGCCCGGATGCCGCCCCAGCCATTGGCCATTCAGCCAAACCTCGCTGTCCCGAAACACGCCCTCGAAGTCCAGCCGCAGGATTCTACCCCGCGCCGTCTCCGGGACCGAGAGATGCTTTCGATACCACCCGACTTCGACCGGAAGGTAACCATGCTTCTGCTCGTTGGTTGGGTCATAGATTCCATCCAGCACATAATCGTGCGGCAGGTTGACCCGCTGCCATTGCCGGTCATCGTAGCTCGCCGAAACGACCTGGTTGCGCGGCGAGACCTCGCCGCGATGAAACCGCCAATCGGCATCCAGCAAAGTCCGCTGGCGCGGCGCGGTTGGTTGTGCCGGCGCTTCCGATCCTTCAGCGGCCGCCGAGAGGCAGCAGACCAGTCCGATTGCCGCCGCGTATGAACATCGGCTCATCATGTGACGCGCCGCCCTGGGTTACTGAGGAAGTATGCATTGCCGCACCAATGCCAATCCGCATCCTTCCAGAGCGAGAACAACGGCTCGGCGTAATTGGAGAGGCTGCTGCCCTTGAAATCCATCGCCGCAACGACGCGCAGCGC
>DATKNZ010000451.1:0-5866 GCA_035541055.1 Candidatus Acidiferrum sp.
CGGCCAACGATCAGGGCAACCCGGAATGCACGAGCTTCTCCGCGGCTGGGGACATCAATAGCCCCGGCGGCAACGCCCTGGGCATGTGGGGCGGCTTCGACGGCTCCGAGGTGGCCATTCGTACTTTCCCTTCCCTGACGCCCGGACAAGCGGTCAGCATTGACTTCGACAATGGCAACGTGGACGGCGGCAGCAAGGTGGGCTTCAGCCTGCAGACCGCTGCCGGCGCTGACGTGCTGCAGTTCTATTTCACCGGCGGCACCGCCAATTACAGCCTCTGGGACGATGTCACGGGTGCGCAGGACTCCGGGGTCGGCTGGACAGGAACCGGCTTGCGGGTCCAATTCGCCCTGACTTGCGGCAATGCCTACGTGTTGATCGTGACGCCCTGTGGCGGCACGGCCACCACTCTCACCGGCACCTACTCCGGCGCAATCGCCCAGTTGAAGCTGTTCAACGGCAACACGGGTGGCGGGGACGCGGAGAATTGCTACTTCAATAACTTCATTGTCGGCGGATACACAGATAACGCGGACAACTACTCCAGCGGCTGGGCCGGCGAGGACAAGGGCAACCAGCCGATTGCGCTGGGCAATGGCGGGAGCAGCTACACCACGCCGGCGCTTACCGCCAATGCTCAATACCAGGTGGTGGTCTCCGGCTGCGGCGGGGCCCTGCTCTCCAGTGTCGCATCTGCGACGGTGAGCCCGCTGCCAACGGTCAGCGTGAATTCGCAAGCCATCTGCGCGGGCGACTCGGCCATGCTCACCGCCACGAGCAGCGCTAGCAGTCCGAGCTACCTATGGAGCCCGGGCGGGGCCACGACGGTCTCGATCACGGTCTCGCCGGCCTCCACGACCACCTACACGGTGACGGCGACCGATGGCACGACCGGCTGCGCCAACAGCGGCAGCGGCACCGTGACGGTCAACCCCCTGCCGGCGGTAAGCGTGAACTCGGAGAGTATCTGTTCGGGTGGTTCGGCACTGTTAACGGCGACCACCAGCGCGAGCAGCCCGAGCTACCTGTGGGATGATCCGGCTGCTTCCACCACAGCGTCCATCACCGTTTCCCCGGCTGCGACGACCTCCTACACGGTGACGGTGACCGATGGCGTGACCGGCTGCGTCAATACCGGCAGCGGGACGGTGACGGTGAATCCGCTGCCAACCGTGAGCGTGAATTCGCAGGGCATCTGCGCGGGCGGTTCGGCCATGCTCACGGCCACGACCAGCGCAAGCAGTCCCAGCTATTTGTGGAGCCCGGGCGGCGCGATTACCGCTTCGATCACCGTATCGCCGGCGGCGACCACCACCTACACCGTGACGGTGACTGATGGCCTGACGGGCTGCGCCAACAGCGGCAGCGGCACGGTGACGGTCAACCCGCCGCCGGGGGTGAGCGTGAACTCCCTGACCATCTGCGCGGGCGGTTCGGCCAACCTGACCGCGACGACCAGCGCCAGCAGTCCGAGCTACCTGTGGAGCCCGGGCGGCGCGACCACGGCCTCGATCACGGTGTCGCCGGCGGCGACAACCACCTACACGGTCACGGTGACGGACGGCGTGACGGGCTGCGCCAACAGCGGCAGCGGCACGGTAACGGTCAACCCGCTCCCCACAGCGAGCGTGAATTCCGAGGCGGTGTGCGCGGGCAGTTCGGCGACCTTGACGGCAACCACTGACGCCAGCAGTCCGAGCTACCTGTGGAGCCCAGGCGGGGCGACCACGGCCTCGATCACGGTATCGCCCGCTTCGACGACCATCTACACGGTAACCGTGACGGACGGCGCGACGCACTGCTCCAACAGCGGCAGCGGCACGGTGACGGTGAACGCGGCGCCGACCGCGGATGCCGGCGCCGACCAGACAGTGTGCGCAGGCAGCGCAATTGTGATCGGCGGCAGTCCGACGGCCAGCGGCGGGACCGGCCCATACACGTACAACTGGAGCCCGAGCACTGGATTGTCGGATGCGACGGTTGCCAATCCCACGGCGACGCTGACGACGGCTGACATGACGTACACCGTGACAGTGACGGATCACAACGGCTGCACCGCCGACGATTCGGTGACACTCAGCATCGTTTCGCAGCCGGAGCTTCTATCCACGACCATGTCGGACACCGACGTGACGCTGGTTTGGAGTTCGCTGGCGGGCTGGAGCTATCGGGTGCAGTACACGACGGACCTGGTCAGTCCTCCGGCTGCGGCAAGCTGGACGGACCTGACGCCGGACGTGACGGCGACCGGCGCAACAGCGACCTATACGGACCATGCCGGTGCGGCGGCACAACGGTTTTACCGCATATTCATCGTTTGCCCCTAGTGAGGTCGTGGCCGGGCGCTGAGCCGCCCGGCATTGGGTGCCTGCGCCCATCTCCGGCGGGAGCTATCCGCCAGATGGGCGCGACATACGCCGGTTGTCCGGCGGCGCCATCGCTGGCGGGCCTAATCATCTCGGCGGCGGAGTGCCTGCGTTGCTGCGGACAAAGCCGTCTTTCCCCATCGCGGCTGTGAGGCTGAGCTTGTCCAGTTGGGCGCAGTAGGCCACGTCTCTGCTCAACTCGGGCAGCGCCAGCAGCCTTCGCCCATTCCGCGATTGCGCGAACGCCGCCCCCAGGTCCCCTTTTGCTGAGCCGAAGAGCGCGCGGGCCATCCGCGCGGAGTCGGCCACGGCGCCGCCGGCATACCTCGCCCATACGGAATCGCAGAGCGCGCCGGCGGCGAGCACGTCCTCGTAGGCCGCCTGGTCGTGCGTGCCGCTGCAGACCAGGAGCAAGTCGGCGGGGGAGTCCGCCTCGATGGCCCGCACAGTCGCGCCCAGGTTCAGGAATGAGCCGACCCACACGGCTGTGGCCGGCGCGCAAGCCCGCAAGGCCCGGGTGCCGTTGGTCGTAGTCATCGCGATGGTGCGCCCGCGGACGCGCTCGGGCGTGAACTCCCGCGGCGAGTTGCCGAGATCAAAGGGGATGCTCCCCGTCAGCTCGGCCGGGATGCGCACGCCGTCCCGTTCGCCCGCCAGCAGGAGGCCGGGGTCCTGCCGGCGCAGGGCCAGCGCCTCTCCAATCTCCTCTACCGGGATGATCGCCGCCGCGCCATGCGCCAGCGCGGTTACCATCGTGCTCGTGGCCCGGAGCACATCGAACACGACGCATACCGTGCCGGCCAACTCCCGGTGCTTGAGGGCGGCAAAGTCCGCCGGCGTGAACAGGACTTCCAGGGTGGTGCGTTTGCTCATACGTGCGTGATGGGCTCAATGTGAGTAGCGTAAGCCTCCGGCTTGCGGTAGTCCCAACAATCCTCTGGATTGTGCGGTGGGGTGTCTTGTGCCGCAACCCAGAGGGTTGCCGGGACAGGCGCGAGCCGGAGGCCTACGCTACTGCGATAATCTTCCATCCGGCAGGACAAAACAATAGGCGTCGTAGCGCAGCTCGCTCCAGGCCAATTCCGGCAGCGGCTGCCCGGGGAAGAGCGGGACCTCCAGAGGCGTGAACTGCACCCGCACGCGGATTTCCGAGCGGCCCCGGGTCAGCCCCCGCGGCAGCAGGAACTCGTCATCGCGGAAGCGGCGGTTGGAGGTCTGCACGACGTGCTGCGTGGCGCCGAGTTCGCCCTTGGGATTGGAATACACGCAGGTGTTGGCTCCGGCCAGGTACCACACCCCTGCCGGCTCGAACTTGCCGGCCACTTTGCCTGCTTTAGTCCTGGCCACGAACACCTCGGCGCGCTGGTTCGGGTATTGGTAATCCAGCTTGCGGCGCAGCAGCACGCCGAAATTGTCCGGCACGAGCTTCAGGTTGAACTCCGAGCGCCCGGCGGTCTTCCGGCCCACATCTGTCTGCTCGGGGTAAATCTCCTGCCCTTTCAGCGTGTCCACGCCCCATTCGTAGCGGGAGGTGATCGCGTAGGGCGCGCCGGCCTCGGGCGAAACATACCCGTGGGCCGCCTCGCTCGCCTCGTCTCCGACCTTCAGCTCGTCGGTCTTGACCAACGAGGGCCGGTTGACGCCATACCACAAGGTCACCGTCTGGTAGTGCTCGGTGGATTCATCCTGGCCGCCGTGCTCGAGGCAAATGCGGGCGTTCCTGCCAAAGGGCATCAGGTCGGCCAGCAGGAAGCGGTAGGCGGATTCGACCTGGTCCTCCTCGCACTTGGCCTCCTTCGCGTTGCGAGCGCCGGTCGGGTGCCCCGCGAAGGGCAGCGTCATGTTCTGACCGCCCCAGTAATCTCCCCCGCCGCCCCATTCCTCCGTGCCCGTGCCCTGGGCCTGCGGCGTTTGGCTGTCGTCAAAGAAGAACCTGGGGTCACCTTCCAGCGTGCCAAGCACCGCGCGGTCTGAGAAGATGAACGACGTGCCCACCAGTTGGCCCGACCAGTCTCCTCCGCCTTCTACCTCGTGGGTGTCGAGCAGGACCAGGTCATGGCCGGGCGTCGGAGTTCCGTGGTCCCGGTAGGTCGCGTGGAAGTAGCCCACGTCCGCCGGGCGCCCCTTGAACGGCTCGTGCCGCAACGACCAGCGCACCCCGAGCGGGCGGCTCGAACCGTTCGACAGCTCGACCCGGGCGGACCGGAAGAACGGCATCGGGAAGTAGCAGGCCAAATGCACGAAGTCTGCCCCGAAGCGCACGCTGACGGGGAAGGCCTTCACCAGGTACTCGCGGTTGTCCCGGTTGTAGAGTGTGCCGGCCCCGAAGAACAGCGCGATCGGCGCGTCCACCGACGGGCGCGGGGCCTCGTCCCAGGTGATGCGCAGCCGGGCGCGGCCGAACTCGACGGCCTGTTCGCGCGGCACGTAGAAGTCCAGCGCGCGCAGCATCGCCGGGCCGTTGTCGAGCACTGTAAGTTCCCGGTAATCGCCCGGCGGCACGACGGCAATGGCCGACACCTCCCTGAACTTGTGCCCGCCCGTCTGCCCCGGCCCTGCCAGCAAATCCGTGCCGGCGCGCGATATGAGTTCGAGCACGTCCTTGTCAGGCGCGGCGGTCTCATCCCAGGCACGAACCGGGTGCGACAGCTTCGCGCCCGGCACGAACTGGTGGTAGATGTAGTAGCCCGTCCCGTAGTGCGTGCGCGAATACGCCATGCGGAACGAGCGCTCGAACCCAATCGGCACCCAGGTTAAGTCCGCGCCGCGGGTTTCCGACCACGTCCACGTCAGCGGATTCGGGAAGGCTGCCTCCGGCAGGAAGACGGAGCCCGGCGCCGGGTGGGCGGGATCGGCCGTGCTGGTTTCCTGGATAAGGTGGTCGCGCCCGTCCACTTCGTAATGCCAGGGGCTGCCGTGCCAATGGTTGTAGCGGGCGAAGTAGAGTACGCCCGGGCCCTGCACATCCAGCGTCACGTTGCGATCGTCGGCGAGCTGGTAAAGGAAATGGCTGGCGTCCGCGCCCTCGTTCCCGCCGCGCCGGTCGTAAGTGCTGCGCATGTAAGCGCGCTCGCCGATCCGCTGGCAGGGCCATCGCGCCCATTGCCGATAGGCGTCCAGGCCCACGGGGATGACCGGCGGCTCCTCAGCCCACGCCGCCAAGGCGAGCAACAGCAGGAGCCAAACGGCGCGGAGCGCGCCCGTCCTCGGGCGCAGCAACGCTCGAGCGGGTGGGCGCGCTGCCAGTGTTGGACGCTGCTGCGCCCGAGGACGGGCGCGCTCCGGGTTGATTGCCAAGGTGCGCCCCACGCGGACCACGGCCCTACTTGCTTCGCTTCGCCTCGTTCGCGCCTTCGCCTACGGACCAGATCAGCCGCGTGGGCTTGCCGTGCCCGCCTTCGGGGAACTCGATCTGCACATCCGTCGTCTTCGCAAAGAACTTTGTGGGCGACTCGGCAAATAGCAGGAACCGCACGCCGCCCACCGTCGCCACCAACTGG
>DATKNZ010000452.1:0-8041 GCA_035541055.1 Candidatus Acidiferrum sp.
ACGCTCCTGGCCGCCTCGGCCACCGCGCTGGGTGCGACCAACGGCGCCGTCACCATCACCAACGGCGGCACGCTCGATGTGGGCTTCCACCTCGGCGGCAAGCCGGTCTTCGTCTCCGGCGCCGGCGTGGGCGGTAACGGGGCCATCGTCAATAACAACGGTGGCCCGGTTTATGACGATTCCACCGGCGGTCTGGCCAACCTGGTGACCCTGCAAGGCGACGCAGTCTTCGGCGGCACCAACCGTTGGGACCTGGGCAGCCCGACCGGCGCCACGCTCAGCACGGGCGGCAAAGCCTACAGCGTCTCGATCACCAGCCCCCCGGGCGGATACAAGGAATGGAACACGGTGACGATTGATCCGAGCCTGACTAACATCAACGTGCTCTCGGCAGAGTTTGGGATCAAAGGCATGACCAGCCTGGGCGATCCCAACGGCACGGTGACCATCTACACGAATGCCCAACTGACCTTCTGGGGCGGCAGCAACTACACGAAGAACTACTACGTGAAGAATGGCGGCACCATGCTCGTGCGCCGCGACGGGCCGGTCTTCAACCTGAACCTGACGCTCGAAGGCGGCGCCACCTTCCACAGCATAGACAACACCAAAGTCATGACCGGGCCGGTGACGCTGCTCGGCCCGGTGGAGTTCCTGAGCGACAGCGCCACGTGCACCTTCAGCAACGTGATCAGCGGGGCCGGTGGCGTCGTGTGGAGCGGCAATGCCAACCAGTTCGCCTTCGCTGCCACCAATACCTACTCGGGCCAGACGATCATCGGCGACGGCCTCACGCTGGCCTTGCTGGGCAACGGCAGCATTGCCAACAGCTCAGTGATCTTCTTCGGCGGCTCGGCCACCAACAATTACCGCCTGGACGTCACGGGGCGGAGTGATCAGACGCTGACGCTGGCCAGCGGGCAGACCCTCGAGGGCGCAGGCCTGGTCGACGGCTCCCTGGTCGTGAACTCCGGCGCCACGATCGCGCCCGGCACAAACAGTCTATCCACCATACAGTTTGGCGCCCTGGGTGCGTCGGGCACCGTGAGGCTCAATGGCACGACCACGATGAAGCTCAATGAGCCGACGCAGAATGACGTGGTGCAGGCGGGCGGCGCGATGAGCTTCGGCGGCACGCTCAACCTGCTCTTCGTCAGCACGCTGGCCGCCGGCGACAGTTGGAAGCTCTTCAACGCTCCGAGCTATTCCGGGACGTTCACCATCACGCCGGCAACCCCGGGCGCCGGGCTGACCTGGGACACTTCGAGCCTGGCCGTCAACGGCACGCTGCGGGTCAGCGGCACGCCGCAGCCGGATATCACGCAGATCACGTTCGGCGGCGGCAACATCGTGCTGAGCGGCAGCAACGGGCAGGCGAATGCTTACTTCAACGTACGCGCCAGCACCAACGTGGCCCTCCCATTGAGCAACTGGCTATACCTCGCGGTCGGTCAGTTTGACATGAACGGCAATTTCAATTGGACCAACCCCATCACCCCAGGCGTGAACGCTCAGTTCTATCGCCTCCAGTTGAAGTAGGCCCAGCCCCATGCGACGGTTTTAACGGAGCAGGTGAGGCGGAGGGCGGTGAATCCGACCTCCGCCCTTCCGGGGCCTCGATAGACGTAATCACATGAATCGTACGATACTTGCGGGCAGCAGGGATGCGAACGGCGGGCCAGCCCGCGGCTTCACCCTGATCGAGTTGCTGGTCGTCATTGCCATCATCGCCATTCTCGCGGCCCTCCTGTTACCAGCCCTGGCGCGCGCAAAGACCAAGGCCCAGCAGGCCAATTGCCTGAGCAACATCAAGCAACTGAACATGGCTGCCCTCATGTACTACGACGACAACAAGGTCTGGGTGGGGCCTTTGGACTCCAACCCCAGCTACAGCCAGGGTGATTGGATGTGGACCCTGATCACCTACTACGCCAAAGTGGACAAGGTGCGTGTGTGCCCCACCGCGCCGGATAAGGGGGGAACCAACGGCGTTTCAAACCCGCCCGGCAAGGCCGACCAGGCCTGGTGGTGGACGCTCTCCACTCCGCCCTATTGCGGCAGCTACGCCATGAACAAATGGCTTTCCAACACTAACGGGATGCCCCACGAGGAAGCCAACCCGGGCTGGCTCTATGCCCGCGACACCTCGGTCCAGCAACCAGTCCTCGTCCCCATGTACATGGATAGCGTCTGGATCAACCTCGATCCCGTCGAGTCGGATCCGCCGCCCAGCAGCCTTTACGACCCGGGGATCGCGCAGGACGGCATGCAACGCTGCTGCATCGCGCGGCACGGCAGCATTTCGACTTCGGCCCTGGGCCACACGCCGGGCCAGGCTTTGCCCGGCAGCATTGATGTGGGCTTCGTGGACGGCCACGCCGAAAACGTCAAGCTGGAGAAGCTCTGGACGCTTTGCTGGCACCTGAATTGGCAGATGCCCACCTCAGGCAACCACCCGCCCTAAACGGACCCCCTGCCAACTATGGACAGCCGGGTGCGCGAAATCAAAAATCCGAAGGCCGAAATCCGAATACCGAAGTCTGCAGGCGGGGATGCATGGCATAGACACGGATTACACGGATTATCAGGAAGCGCCGGAGCCTGATTCCTGTGACTTTGTTCAATCGGTGTCTGTGTAAATCCATGCAACCCGTGTCTCTGCCGCGCCCCCGCACCTCCATCCTCTGCCCTGCCTCCTTCTTCCCTCAGGCTTCGGCCTTCCTTCGGCCTTCGGTCTTCGGCCTTCGGATTTCGGCCCTGTGCGGCCTGCTCGCGGGCACGCTAACCCTCTCCGCCAGCCCCTCCTTCCAGCAGGTCGGCAGCACGCTGATCATGTCTAACGTCAACGTGCAGGTGCAATACAACCTCACCACGGGCCGGGCCGACTTCTACTGGCAAAACGCCAAAAAGATCGCCGGTTTCTACGCCGGTGTGGGCCTCGCCAACTACATCACCGGCACGGGCTACAGCAGCCACACCTGGAGCGTTCTGAGCAGCAACCAGGTCGTGGTCACCAGCACCAACACCGGCCTGCCGGTCATGAAGCAGTATTTCACCCTCGACCAGGACAACAGCTTCCTGACCCGCGTCACCATCGAGAGCGCGGGCACCAACTCCAACTGGATGGGACCTGTCGTCATGGACACCACAGGCGGGGTGGACATCGGCAGCTACAATGACAACCGCGCCCTGTTCGTGCCTTTCGACAACGACCATTTCATTCGCTACAACGCCATGCGAATGAACTCGACCAGCAACAGTTACGAAGTCGCGGCGTTCTACGATAACACCACGCGCAACGGCCTCGTCGTCGGCTCGGTCACCCACGACACCTGGAAGACTGGCATCTACTTCGTCGGCGCCAACAACAAGCTCAACGCTATGAACGTCTATGGCGGTGCCACCTCTTCGACCGTTACCTGGGACGTGCTCCCGCATGGCGCCATCTCAGGCACGAACATTTCCTCCCCCACGGTCTTTGTGGGGTTCAGCGCGGACTGGCGGGCTGTCCTGGAGAGCTATGCCGACGAGAACGCGCTCATGGCGCCGAAGCTGGCCTGGAACAACGGCGTGCCCTTCGGCTGGAACAGTTGGTATGCCTTCCAGACCACCATCAGCTACAGCGCCGCGATCACGGTCTCGGATTTTATCCACGGCAACCTCCAGCCCAACAACTTCAGCAACAACAACGTCTATGTGAACCTCGACTCCTACTGGAGCAACCTGAGTTCCTCGCAACTGGTGAGCTTCGCCAGCCACTGCCACGCCAACGGCCAGAAGGCGGGCATTTACTGGGGCCCGTGGGTCTGGTGGGGGTCGCCGGCCAACATCTCGAACACCGTGGTCGAGGGCTCCACCTACTACTACAGCGACATCGCCCTGCGCACACCGGGTGGCATCCTTCAAACCAATGACGGCGCCATAGCACTGGACCCCACCCATCCCGGCACGCTGCAGCGCGTGAACTACTACATCGGGCAGTTCCTGAGCCAGGGCTACGACTACCTCAAGCTCGATTTCCTGTCACACGGCGCGATGGAAGGCGTGCATTACGCGCCCGGCGTAACCACCGGCATCCAGGCCTACAACCAGGGCATGTTCTACCTGATGAACCAGATCAACGGGCGCATGTACATCAGCGAGTCCATCGCCCCGATATTCCCTTACCAATACGCCCACTCGCGCCGCATCGCCTGCGACACCGCCAATACCATTGCCAACACCGAATACGAAATGCAGTCCGTCAGCTATGGATGGTGGCTCAGCGGGCGGCTCTACCAGTTCAATGACCCCGACCTGATGGAGTTTGCCGGTGTGACCGCCAACGAGAACCAAAGCCGCCTCATCAGCGGCGCGGTCTCCGGCACGCTCTTCCTCAACAGCGATGACCTGACCTCCAGCACGGGCCAAACGCTCGCCCTGACCTGCCTCACCAACGCAGCCGTTAACGCCGTGGCCCGGCTCGGGCAAACGTTCCGGCCCGTCGAGGGCAACAGCGGCACCAGTGCCGCCGACACGCTGGTCTTGCAGAACGGTGCCGACTGGTACGTCGCCGTGTTCAACTACAGCGGCTCGGCAACCAACAAAACCGTGAACTTCTCGCGCGCCGGCATACCGTCGAGCACGTGCGGCGCGCTGGACCTGTGGAGCGGTCAACTCTCATCCGTCAGCGGTTCCCTGAGCGTGAGTCTGGGGGCCAAGCAGTCCAGGCTCTTCAAGCTCGTCAGCGTGCCGCAAGCTCTTTTGTCCGCCAGCCCGAGCCTGCAGTCCACCACCAACGGCGGCAACACAACCTTCACGATCAATCTCAGCGTCAGCGGCTGCTTCACCGACACGCTGGTCCTGAGTGTCAGCGGCCTGCCCTCCGGCGCGACGGCTGTCTTCACCCCCGCTTCGCTCAGCGCTGCCGGCTCGGCCAGCCTAAGTGTTACGGCCCCCCAGTCCACCCGCTCCGGCACTTACCCACTGACCATCACCGGGGGCGGCGCCACCTTGACCAACAGCACGACCGCCACACTTGTCATCACCCGCACCACGGCCGCCAACCTCCGCTGGAATTCCAGCTCCAGCAGCACCTGGGACATCAATACCACCCCCAACTGGTTCAACCTGGATACCAGTGCGGTGGACGTCTTCCTCCCCGGCGACCACGTCCTGTTCGATGACTCGCCCGGCGTGGCAACCGCCATCAGCATCGGCTCGGGGGTTGCCGTGACCCCCAGTACGCTCACCAACAGCTCCAGTGTAAACAATTTCACCCTCTTCGGCGCGGGCAAGATCAGCGGTGCGCTTAACCTCGTCAAACTGGGCTCCAGCACCCTGACCCTGAGCACGGCGAATGACTTCACCGGCGCTGTCAGCATCGTGCAAGGCACCTTGAAGGAAGGCCTCGCTTCCTGCCTGGGCGCCACGGCAACCACCGTCGTCATTACCAATACCGGCGCGCTGGACCTCAACGGCTATGGCCTGGGCGCGCAACCAGTCATCGCCTCCGGCAGCGGCCCTGCCGGCGGCGGCGCCATCGTCAACTCCGGCGGCCCGGCTTACGACAACGGCAACGCGCTCAACGCCCTCACTCTCGCCGCCGATACCACCTTCGGGGGCCCGACCCGTTGGGACCTGGGCGGCAGCTCCGGCGGGATGCTCGGCACCGGGGGCAAGCCCTTTAACGTGGCCCTCGCCGGCACCTCCAGCGGCATTTATTACGAATGGATGAACCTGACCGTGGATGCCGCGCTCGCCAACATCTACGTGCTCCCGGGCGCTACGCTGGGCGACAAAGGCTCCACGGCCCCAGGCAATCCCGCCGGCGCGGTCATCGTCTCCTCCAACGCCTTCCTCACCTTCTACAACAGCACCGGCAATGTCACCCTCAACAAGAACGTCGTCCTCTGCGACGGCGCCACCATGCAAAACGGCGGCGGGGCTAATACCACCCTTCAACCGGTGATGCTCGCCACCAACGCCGCCGGTGCGCCGGGCACCTGCACGTTCAAGATCGGCGGCACCTCGTTGACGCTCAGCAACGCCATCACCGGCCCCGGGGCGCTCGTTAAGACCGGCAACTCTCCCCTGCGGCTTGCCGGGGCCAACACGTTCAGGGGCGGATTGACCCTAGGCAGCGGCACAGTCGCACTTCTCAGCTCAGGCACCGTCAGCTCCTGCTCCCCGATTACCCTGGCCGCCGGCACTACGCTCGACGTCAGCGGGCGCAGCGATAAGACCTTGACCCTGGCGGCAGGCCAGACGCTTCAGGGCTACGGCACCATCAACGGCAATCTGACCGTGAGCCCCGGCGCGACGGCGGCCCCTGGCGATTCGGCCACCCTGGGCACCCTCATGGCGACCAACGCCATCGTCCTGCTGGGCACCACGATCATGAAGCTCAACAAGACCAGCGCGACTAACGACGTGATCGGCGGCGCGGCCAGCCTCACCTACGGCGGCACGCTGGCGGTAAGCAACCTTTCAGGCAGTCTCATGGCCGGCGACCGCTTTGAGCTCTTCAACGCCGCGACCTACATCCCGAGCAGCTTCGCCTCCGTTGCCCCGCCCACTCCGGGCCAGGGCTTGCGCTGGGACACCAGCACCTTGGCCGCCGACGGCACGCTCCGGATCGCCCTGGCGCCGCCGTCCCTCACCGCCATCTCCATGACGCCCACCAACCTGACGCTCCAGTGCTGCGACGGCGCGCCATACGGCACCTGGCACGTGATGGATTCAACCAATCTCGCCCTGGCCAGAACCAACTGGACCCAAGTCGCTGCCGGGTCCTTCGACGCCACGGGTGCATTCAGCCTCACGCTCACCAACGATCCTTCCGTGCCGCAGATGTTCTATCTGCTCCAGGTGCCATAACCCAGCTCACACAATACGTTCCATGACCTGCGCGAACATCCAACATCCAACATCGAACATCCAACATCCAATGGGCGCCGCAGCAGCAGTCATTGGATGTTGGATGTTCGATGTTGGATGTTGGATGTTCCCCTTCCGACTGGGCTACTGGGCCACCCGCAGGTTGCAGCCAACTTGGAAGCTCCCTATGAAAATCGCCAAGCTCTACCCGTCCATCATCCTTGTCCTCGTTTGCCTCGCCTGGCACTGCGGGACAGCCGCCGCGGCAACCGATTCCCCTGCCCTACTGCATATAGGCACAGCCCGCTGGGGCCTGACCCTCGCCGTATCCAAAGACCAGCGCCTCTACCAGTTGGACTGCGGGCCGGCCACACGCGAGACGACCTTGCCCAAGAGCCTCCCCAAGCGCGAGACGGAGTTCTATCCCCAATACGGCGACGGCTTCATTCTCCTACCCGCGCTGCAAGTCATCCACGCCGACGGCAATACTTCCACCGACCTGCAGTACGTAAAGCACAGCGTCCAGGACCTGGACACCAACGTCACCCTCACGCGCATCGAGCTGAAAGACCCCGCCTATCCCTTCCTCGTCTCGCTCTGTTTCAAGGCCTACAAGCAGGAGGACCTGATCGAGCAGTGGGCGGAGATCCGGCATGAGGAGCCCGGCCCCGTTGTTCTCTATCGGTTCGCCTCGTCCGCCCCGCTCTTCAATGCCAAAGAATACTGGCTCACCCAGCTCCATGGTGACTGGGCCCACGAGGCCAACCTGTCCGAGGAGAAGCTTGGCCTCGGGATCAAAGTGCTGGATTCCAAGATCGGCGTCCGCGCCAGCCGTTACCGCACGCCCTCGTTCATCCTGTCGCTGGACGGCCCCGCCAGCGAGAACGGCGGCCAGGCGCTCGGCGGCTCACTCTGCTGGTCTGGCAGTTTCGAGCTGGCCTTCGAGGTGGACGGCAACAACCGCCTGCGCGCCCTGTGCGGCGTGAACCCTTTCGGCTCGCAATATCACCTGCAGCCGCGCCAGACATTTACCGCGCCCGCTATGCTCTGGAGCTGGAGCGATCATGGCAAGGGCCAGGTCAGCCGCAACTTCCACCGCTGGGCCAGGCGCTACGGCATCCGCGACGGCGACAAACCCCGCCCGGTCATCCTCAACAACTGGGAAGCCACCGGTTTCGGCTTT
>DATKNZ010000453.1:0-2186 GCA_035541055.1 Candidatus Acidiferrum sp.
TCCCATGTGGGTCGACCCACATGGGAGACACACCGGTCTATCGCCGGGTAATCACCGGGGAGGCGCCCGTCTCACGTCCCCAGCCCAGGGGTACCCAGAATTGGCTTGCCCGGAGGCGGGCTTGGCTGAACATTGCTTTAAGCCTATGGCCGTCAACAACATCGGCGGACCGCGCCTCCCATTCTTCAAGGTTCAAGGTCTGCTCTGCCCTGCTGCCGGGCTTCTGGCCCTGGCTTTGACGGGCTGTCGGCTGGGTCAGCCCTCTGGCGCCAGCTTCGCTTCGGTGAGGATCGAGAACCGTTCCCCGGCGCAGATTCGCCAGGCGACGGCCCAGGTGTTCCAGGAAGATGGCTACGTAGGTTACGACGCCGGCGGCGATGAGATGCTCTTCCAAAAGGAGGGCACAAAAGCGAATGACATCGGCCAGAACGGTTTCGTTGACAGTTACTACGGCGCGAAGACCATCATCCGCGTCCGGGCTCAGATTGTGGACCTTGGCGCCGGCGCTTACCGGCTCCAGTGCCAGGCCTATATGGTTCGGAACGCGGGCGATTCTTTCTTTCAGGACCAGCACGCTCTGACCAATGCCCGGCGGATGCCTTACCAGCGCCTGCTGGACGAGGTCGCCAAACGGCTGAAGGAGACCTGAGCCGGAGTTGAAAGCGCCAGGCACAGAGACGGTGCTGGTCACCGGCGCCTCGTCGGGCATCGGGCTCGAACTGGCGCGGTGTTTCGCGGCGGACGGCTGCCGGCTCGTGCTGGTGGCGCGCAAGGGGATCGCGCTGGAGAACCTGGCCGGCGAACTGCGCAAGGAGCATAAGATTCAGGCGCAAGTCATCACCGCCGACCTCGCGCACCCCGACACGCCCAACCGCCTGCTGGCACACCTGCAGGCCGCCGGGCTTAAAGTGGACGTGCTCGTCAACAATGCCGGCTTCGGTGCCCAGGGCAGGTTCGCCGAGTTGCCGCTGGGCCGCCAACTCGAGATGCTGCAGGTGAACATCACCTCCCTCACCCACCTGACCGGGTTGCTGCTGCCGGGCATGATCGAGCGTCGCCGCGGCGGCGTGCTCAATGTCGCTTCGACCGCGGCGTTCCAGCCCGGCCCCGGCATGGCCGTGTATTACGCCACCAAGGCTTACGTGCTCTCGTTTACGGAGGCGCTGGCCGAGGAACTCGCGGGCACGGGCGTCACGGCCACGGCTGTGTGCCCCGGCCCTACGACTACCAATTTCGGCGAAGCCGCCGGCGGCAAGTTCAAACCCATCGCGCGGAAGGTCTCCATGACGGCGGCCGCCGTGGCGCGATTAGGCCACCGGGCCTACCGCTCGGGGCGCGTGGTGGCGATCACGGGCGTGCGCAACAAGGTGCCCGCGTTCGCCGTCAGGCTCGCGCCCCGCGCCCTCGTCCGCAAGATCGCCAAACGCTTCAATGCCGTGCCCAGCGCGTCTTGAGCTGGAGGGCGGGGGTGAAATTCTAACGCAAAGGCGCAAAGACGCAAAGGCCCAGCCCCGAACCTGGGGGTTCGCGCGGGCCAAGCCCGTCATTCACTGGTACGCCAAGACGCGGAGCTTGTCTCCCTTGCCGACTCCTTTGCGTCATTGCTCCTTTGCGCCTTTGCGTTAAAGCTCTCCTCCACCGGCGCCACGGCCCTCAGCCGCGCGATCGTCTCGGCCAAGTGCTTGAGCACGTAATCCACCTCCGCCTCGGTGTTGTAGATGCCGAGACTGAACCGGATGCTGCTGCGGGCGCGCGCGGCGCTGCAGCCCATCGCCGTCAGGACGTGCGACGCCTCCAGCGAGCCGGTTGTGCAGGCTGAGCCGCTGGAAACGCAAATGCCCGCCCGGTCCAGCAGCATCAGGATGCCTTCGGCTTCGACCCCGGCAAAGGCGATGTTGCTCGTGTTGGGCAGGCGGGGCTCTTTGGCGCCGTTGCGCGCGGTGCCGGGGATGCTCTGGAGAATGCCCTCCTCCAGCTTGTCGCGCAGGCTCCGCACCCGCGTGTCCTCGTCGCCCAGGCGGGCCATCGCCAACTCCGCCGCGCGACCAAAGCCGACAATGCCCGGCACGTTTTCCGTGCCGCCACGCCGGCCCCGTTCCTGGCCGCCGCCGACCACGTAGGGCTGGTACTTGACGCCGCGCTTCACGTAAAGCAGGCCGATGCCTTTCGGCGCATGGAGCTTGTGG
>DATKNZ010000454.1:0-10346 GCA_035541055.1 Candidatus Acidiferrum sp.
CAGGAGGTTGCTGGTGCGCTGGACACCATAGAGGGCCAGCGGCTGGGTCTGGAAGTCGAGCTGGATGTCCTGGTTGCTCCGCGCGATGGCAGTGAAGTTCGGCGTGGCCAGTACGGCCTGCTTGATAGCCTGGAGCAACGGGTCGCGCTGGCCCTTGGGCTGGCTGGAGAGGTAGCCCTGGCCGATCTCCCAGATCATGACGCCGCCCAGGCCCAGGTTGCGGGCATCGCTGACCTTCGCCTGGCAGGTGTGCGGATCGTCATAGGAGATGAACATGTCGTTGCTGGCATTGGCGTTGGTTATGCCGAGCCAGGCGGCCTGGGCATTCGTGTCCCAGTGGTAGAGGTTGGAATGGTAGTACGTGGACATCAGATCGAAGTAGGTGATGGCGGTGACGGATGGCGCATTGGTCCAGCCCTGGCGCGGCTGGGTGACGCCGCCGGTGCTGGTGCCCGCGCCCCCTTCCCAGATGTCCCCATAAAAGGCAATGCCTATGGCCAGCTTGGCGGGAGCGACGCCGGCACTGGTGAACTGACCGATCAGGCCGTTGCAGGAAGGGACCAGGCCGCCGGTGCTGGGGAAGCGGTAACCGCCGTCGTAGATAGGCGAGTTGAACCAGGTAACCCAGCCTCCCCACGGACCCGACAGGTCGTAGGTCATGACGTTGATCTGGTCGAAGGAGCTTTGCAGGCTGGCAAACCAGGCGGGCTGGGACGCTGTGGCTACGGTCAACAGCGGGTGCGGGTTGAAGCGGTTGAGGGCCGCCCGCAGGGAACTAACGAGATTCGTGAATTGGGTGTGGTTCGTCGGGTCGAGCGGCTCCCAGTCAAGGTCCATGCCGTCGTAGTGGTACGTGGCCATGAAGTTGGTTAGGTTCCCGACGAACGCGGCCAGGTTGCCCGGAGTGGTCGCCCCCTCGAACCCCGACTGGCTGTCGGCGCCGCCGACACAGATCAGCGCCTTGCAACCGGCGGCGTGGGCCACGGTTACCAGGTTGGTCGAGTATGCCGGGGTGAGCCCGTTGATGGTCGTGTCCAAGCTGCCGTCCGTATTCGGGGCAATGGAGAAGTGGATGATATGGGTAAGGACGGTGAAGTCTATATTCGATGGGGCGTAATAGCTCTGCCGATAGCCCGGGTAATAGCCTGTCACCCGCAGGCCGCCAAAGGACGGTGTAGCGGCGGCAAGCAGGATGCACCCGAATGCCAGGGCGAAGCGGCCGAGCCAGTCGGCGAGCCGCAGCGGGGTATTCGATACTGGGGCAGGGCGGGCGCGTTCAGGAGCCAGGGCGTTCATGCTTGCTGCTTTCTAGATACTCCTTCCAGAGCCCCAGTTCCACATACAGCTCCAGGAACACCTGGGGGCGTAGCTGGAAGTAGCCGACCATGACGTGGGTCTTCTTCTCGTCCAGGGCAGCCTTGAACTGGGAGGAGACGATCATGATGGAGGCGTAGGGATCGGCCGGCACCTCGGCATAATAGCCGACGCGCTCGAGATTGCGCAGATACCACGGCAACGGCCAGTAATCGCTGTCGGGCGCCATTACCTTGACGACCAGTTTGCCGTCTTGTGGGGACACCTTCGCCAAGGCTTCGACGCGTTGCACGAGGTTCAGCAGGTCGGGTGAGGTTTGCGCATAGACGTAAGGGTTGCGCGGATCGGCGGCGTAGGTGACCGCGGCCTGCCAGGCTTGCCAGCCAAGCTGCGCGGCGCCGGCCAGGATGAGCAGGCGCACAGCCATGCGCAGGGGCCTGGTGCGCGTCCTGCGGATCAGGCCGGCGGAGCCGACGCCCGCGAGCAGGATCATGCCGTGCCAGAAACCCAGCAGGCACCAGGGGGTTTTGTAGGCGATAGCGGTATAAGCAGCGGCGAGCGCAAAGGTGTAAAGCGCCAGGAACCTGACGAAGCTGGCGTTGGCGCCCCCCAGGCCTCGGCGCGCGAATCCCGCATAAGCCCCCAGGACGCCCAGGACAAGGATCAGCCCCTCGCTCCACACCGGCCCTTTGGCGTGGTGAAACCACAGCAGCCGGTGCCAGTAGAATCCCCAGGAGTGAATGTGCGGCGAGGCTCCCTCCGCCCGGTGCAGCCAGGGCAGGTAGGTCCGGAGCGAGTCGAGCGGGCCAGCCGCGTTGGAAAAGAAGGACGAGAATAGCAGCAGCGCGACGCCCAGCCACACAGCCAGGCCCGCAGCCATGTGCTTGATGGGAATGCGCGCGGCTTGCTCGGGCGGGCGGGACGCGTCCGCCCAGCGGCCCCAGGCCCAGTTGGCGGCCAGGGCCAGCGCGGCGGCAGCCAGGGACAGGACGAAGGTCTCCTTTGTCGCGTCCATCAGCCCCACGCCCGCGCCCGCCAGCAAGGCCCAGCCCAGTTTGCCGCTGCGCCAGTAGCGCCAGCCTGCCGCCAGCGCGAGGAAGGTGAAGAAGACCAGCAGCATCTCGTGGATGTAATACCGGCTGTAAAAGACCATCGCCGGAGAGAGCGCGGTCAACGCCGCCGCCCAGACCGTGCCCGACCTACCCAGCCCGTCCGCCACGAGCGGTAGCAGGAGGATCAGGCCGAGGCCGAAGCCCACGGTGATGAGCCGCAGTTGCGCTTCGGTGAGATGCTCGATATCGCGCCTCCCGGCGAGGCGCATTGCGGCGAGCGTGGCGTAATAGAGCGATGGACCGTGATGTTCGCTCGGGTCGTACCGGTAGCCGCCGTCGTCCCAGAACTCGCCGAACTTGACGGCCTTAACCGCCTCGTCGCAGTGCATCGGGCGCTGGTCCAGCCGGAAGCAGCGCAGCCCCAGCGCCAGGGCGGCGACCAGGAGCAGGAGTATGAGGGTTGAACCGGAGAGAAGGCGCAGGCCGGGCGTGCCCATGCTCCAGGTCCCTTCCAGCCCCCGGGCGGCTCTACTTAGCTGGCCGGCCGTAAACCTCCAGCTCGGTGTATTCGTTGAGTGCGCTCTCCGTGCTGCCCTTCGAGTAGAAGCGGATATAGCGGGCCTTCACCCCTTTGGCGTTGATGAGCTTGCCCTCGTAGGTCTCGAAATACTCGCGGTCGGTGCCCACCCCCAGGCCCGAAGCGTTGTCCGCGTCGTTGTTGAAGATAGTGCGCACGTTCTCGATGAAGTCGGGGTCATCGGCCACCTGCACCACGACATCGTGATACACCTTGGCGGAGTTGTGGGCGTGCCAGATCACGACGGCGTAGATTTGCTGCGGGCTGCCGAAATCCAACTGCACCCACTGGAGGCCTTTGTGGATGAAAATGATGCTCTGGTCGGAGGCTTCCTTGTCGCCGTCGGTGAGCTTGGCGAGGTTCTCGGCGGTGGCGTTCTTATCACTGCAGGTGATCTTGCTGCCCGTCGCGATGTTCTTGAGCCCGGGCGGCACCATCATCAGGGGGCGCGGCTTGTCGGAAACGGGCTCAACGTTCGGGCCGACCTGGATGTCCTTGGGCGTGCCCTTGAACGCGGGTGCGGGCAGTTTGATGTCCAGCGGCACCAGGCCCTGGGCGGAGGCCGCGGGCGCATCCTTGGCGGGCTCGGCGGCCCGCGAGGCCTGGGGCAGAAGCAGGATCGTGCCGGCGCCGGCGAGGAGCAGGAGTGCGCGGGGGAATCCGCGCACGTTGAAGGTCACTTTCATCACGTTCGTCATGGTGCGGTAAACTAATGCACAGAGGCGGGCGGCGACAAGCCTGATCATTGCGAAGCATCCGTTTGGTGTGGGTTCAAAGCTTGCAGGCAACGGACGCCTGTATGAAATTAGGCCCATGAATTTGGACCAATTGAAGCTGAAGCTGACAGCGGTCTTCGAGCCCGCGCCGGAGGGCGGGTACACTTGCCACTTCGAAGAGCTGCCGGAGGTATTCTCCGAAGGCGAAAGCCTGGAGGAAGCCAAAGCGAACCTGCTGGACGCGCTGACCCAAGTTATGCAGTACCACCGGGAGGAAGCGCAGAAGACGGCGGCTCCCGGCGCAGTGCGTCAGGAATTGCAGTTGGCCGCTTCTTGAAACGGCTCGATCTGGAGCGGCATCTCTCGGCCCACGGTTGCTTTCTCGCACGGGAGGGCGGCAACCATTCCATCTGGAAGAATCCCATCACCGGCAAAGTCGCCCCAATTCCCAGGCATCGCGAGGTCAAGGAAGGCACGATCCGAGCGGTTTGCCACCAGCTAGATATTCCGAAGCCGTGAGGCGCCGTGGACTCCGGCCCACTGCCTGGCGCCGGGCCTTTTGTGGCTGGCAATCAAGGCAGCAGTTGCAATACAATCCGCCCTCGTATGTCCTTGGCCGATCAGGTGAAGCAAGCCGGCGTCGTGGGCGCGGGCGGCGGCGGGTTCCCCACGCACGTCAAGCTGGCGGCCAAGGCAGATACGGTCATCGCCAATGGGGCGGAGTGCGAGCCGTTGCTGCACAAGGACGCGGTGGTGATGGAGCGCCAGGCCGCCGAATTGGTGCGAGGCATGGAGTTGGCCATGGAGGCAGTGGGCGCGAGCAGCGGGGTCATTGGCATCAAGGCCAAGAAGAAGCACGCTGTGGAGACCGTGACTGCCGCCTGCAAAGGAACTGACCTGCGCGTCCAGTTGCTGGGCGACTACTACCCTGCAGGCGACGAATACGACCTCGTGTATGAAGTCACCCATCGCTTGATTCCCCCGGCGGGCATCCCAATCCAGGTGGGCGTGGTGGTCAACAACGTCGAGACGTTTATCAATATCGCCGCCGCCGCCGAGGGAAAGCCGGTGACGCACAAATGGCTGACCATCGCCGGGGCGGTGCGGGCGCCGGCTACGCTGCGTGTCCCGCTGGGCGTGACCTACCGGAACTGCCTGGAGGCGGTGGGCGGGTTGACGACCGAAGACCCGGTGCTGTGCATCGGCGGCCTGATGATGGGCCAGACCACGGATGACCTGGACGCGCCGGTCACAAAGACGGCAACGGGCGTGGTTATCCTGCCGCGCAACCACCACGTGATGGAGCGCAAGCTCAAGCCCAACAAGGTGCAGGCCAAGATTGGGAAGTCCGCCTGCGACCAGTGCCGGTATTGCACCGAATATTGTCCGCGATTTCTGCTGGGGTATGCCGTGGAGCCGCACCAGGTCATGCGCAGCCTGGCCTTCACTGCCACCGGCGCGCAGTACTGGAACCAATGGGCCTCGCTCTGCTGCTCGTGCGGGCTCTGCACGCTGTTCGCCTGCCCGGAGGAGCTATATCCCAAGGAAGCCTGCGACGATTCCAAGGCCGAAATGCGCCGCGCCAACGTGAAGTGGAGCGGGCCAACCACCATTAAGCCGCACGCCATGCGCGATGGCCGCCATGTACCGATCAAGACTCTCACCCGCAAGCTCCACGTGCAGCAGTATGACCTGCCCGCTCCTTTCTGGACCGGGCGCCTTGAACCGGCCCGCCTCGTGCTGCCGCTCAAGCAAAGCGCCGGCGCCGCTTGCCAGCCCAAAGTGAAGGTGGGGGAGCATGTCAACGCCGGCCAGCTCATCGCCGAGCCCGCCGCCAACGCGCTCGGCGCGAACCTCCACGCGCCGCTCGCCGGCACGGTCCGCGAGGTCAGCACTCAGCATATCCTCCTCGAAAGGTAAGATTATGGAGAAATCCATCGGCTTGATTGAATTATCCAGCGTCGCCTCCGGTTTCGAGGTGGCGGATACCATGCTCAAAGCCGGCAACGTGCGGCTGCTGCTGTCCCGCTCGATCTGCTCGGGCAAGTACATGGTGCTCATCGGCGGCGACACGGCCGCGGTGGAGGCGGCTGTGTCGGCCGGCGCGGAAGCGGCCAACGGCTGCCTCATTGACCAATTTGTCATCTCGAATGTGCACCCCGACGTATTCCTCGCGCTGGGCCGCACTCAGCCGGTGCAGCCCGATGGGGCTTTGGGCATCCTGGAGTCGTTCAACGTCGCCACGCTGATCGAGGCCGCCGATGCCGCCGCCAAGGCCGCGAGCGTCACCCTGCTCGAGGTGCGCCTGGCGATGGCGCTCGGGGGCAAGGCCTTTTGCACGATGACCGGCGATGTGGCCTCCGTGCAGGCAGCGGTGGCTGCCGGGCGGCAGGTCATCAGCGAGGCCGGCGTGCTGGTAAACGCGGTGGTCATCTCCCGCCCGCACCCGGATGTCTATCGCGAGATCGTCTGAGCGTCAGCCCCTTCATCTACTCCAGCACCGAACCCGGCCTCTTGCGGCCTGAGCTGCTGCACGAATTATTCGAGCGGCAGGCCGATGCTCATCCCGACAGGACCGCCCTGGTTTGCGCCGGACAGGAGCTTGCCTACGGCGAGCTGGAACGCCGCGCCAACCAGTTGGCCCGCTTTCTGAAGGGCAGGGGAGTGCAGCGCGGCGATTGCGTCGGCCTGTGGTTCCCCCGCTCGCTCGAGGCTTATGTGGCCATGCTCGCCATCCTGAAGGCCGGTGCTGCCTACGTGCCCCTCGACCCGGAGTATCCCGCAGCGCGGGTCAGCTTCATTCTCTCCGATTGCCACGCGCGGGTGCTGCTCACCTGCGCGGGCAGGGACGTCTTGCCGAGACGTCCGGGCGAGGGAGCAACTGAGAACTGCCCAGGCGCCGGACGCCTCGGCGAGGCGTCCCTGCCTGCGGAGTGCCAGGTGCACGCGCTGGACCAGCTCGAATCAGACCTTGCCGCCCAGTCCGCCGATCGCCTTACGCGCGCCGATACCGGTGCCACCATGGAGGATCTGTGTTACGTCATCTACACCTCTGGCACCACGGGCCAGCCCAAAGGCGTCCAGATCGAGCACCGCAGTGCCTGCCATCTCGTACGGGTTGAGGGAAAGCTCTTCCAGGTCCAGCCCGCCGACCGCGTGTATCAAGGGTCGTCGCTGGCGTTCGATGCCTCCGTGGAGGAGATCTGGCTGGCGCTGTTTGCCGGGGCGACGCTCATCGTCGGCACCCGGGAGATGGTCCGGAGCGGCCCGGCCCTGTCGAAGATGCTTGCCGCAGCAGGCGTCACGGTCCTGTCATGCGTGCCGACGCTGCTGGCGATGATGGAGGAGGACGTGCCCTCGGTCCGGCTGCTCATCCTCGGCGGGGAAGCCTGCCCGCCCGACCTGGTCAGGCGCTGGTGGCGTCTCGGCAGACGCGTCTTCAATACCTATGGGCCAACGGAGGCCACCGTGATCGCCACCTGTGGTGAGTGCCGGCCCGACAGGCCCATTACGATTGGCCGGCCTATGCCGAACTACACGGCGTGCGTTCTCGACGAGCAGCTTCAGCTCGTTCCGCCGGGCACCGCCGGCGAATTGTGCCTGGGCGGTGTGGGCCTGGCCCGCGGCTACCTGGGGCGGCCCGAGTTGACGCGCGAGAAGTTCATTCTGTTCATGGAAGACCCCTCACCCCAGCCCTCTCCCCATCCGATGGGGAAAGGGAGCACAATGCGCCTTTACCGGACGGGCGACCTCGCGCGCTGGACAGGGGATGGGCAGCTCGAATTCCTGGGCCGCATAGATACGCAGGTCAAGGTCCGCGGCTTCCGCGTTGAATTGTCGGAGATTGAGGCCGTGCTGGTGGAGTGCCCCGGCGTGAAGGCGGCCGCGGTAGCCCTGCGCGAAGATACGCCCGGAGTGCAGCAACTCGTGGGTTATGTAGTGCCGCATGCAGCCATCCCGTTCGATGCGGCGGGCGCTCGTGCCAGGCTGCGCTCGCGCCTGCCGCCTTACATGGTCCCGGCGATAATTGAGACGCTTCCGCGCTTGCCTACGCTGCCCAGCGGCAAAGTGGACCGCAAGGGCCTGCCCGCGCCGCAAGCCCATCCGGCTGAGCGCCGCCCGGATCTCGTGCTGCCTCGCACGCCCCTGGAGCGGCAGCTCGTGGCTGCATGGGAGAAACTGTTCGCGCCGATGCAGATTTCGCTGCACGACGACTTTTTCCTCGACCTGGGCGGCCATTCGTTACTCGCGGCGCGGATGATCTCTGAGCTGCGCAAGACCGCAGCGTTCCGGCATCTCTCGCTGCTGGATGTGTATCAACACCCGACTGCCGCGAAGTTGGCTGCGCACGTCGAGGCGGGCGCGGACATTCCAGTCTCCGCGTCAACGCCGGCATCTCGCCCGGACTCTAAGTCTCGCGCTCCTGCACGGGTTCCCTTTTGGCGGCACTTCTTCTGCGGAGCCGCGCAGGCCGTGAGCCTGTGCTTCATCCTGAGCTTCTTCGCCCTGCAATGGCTGGCCCCCTACCTCACCTACACGATTCTCGTGGAGGAGGAGTATGATTTCCTGACGGCCGTCCTGGGCGCCTTCGCGAGCCTGCTGGTGCTCTACCCGCTGATGCTCGTGATCCCCATCCTGGTGAAATGGGTGGTGATTGGGCGATATCGGGCGGGCTCATATCCACTCTGGGGCAGCTACTACTTCCGCTGGTGGTTCACGACCACAATCGAAGCAGCCGTCCCCGTCGGTTACCTCACCGGCACGCCGCTGCTAAACATCTACCTCCGCCTCATGGGTGCGAAGATAGGGCCGAACGTGCACCTGGCGACCGACTCCTTTGCCAGCTTCGACCTGCTCACGATCGGCGAGGACACGACCATCAACGACGATACCAACCTGCTGGGCTACTCGGTTGAAGGCGGCGAGCTGAAACTGGGGCGCATCACCATCGGCAGGGGCTGTTTCATTGGCACGCGCTGCGGCCTGCGCGAGGAAACGGTGATGGGGGACGGCTCGGCGCTGGAGGACCTTTCGTTGCTGCCCCGCGGTTCGGTGATCCCAAAAGGACAGACCTGGCAAGGCTCTCCCGCTGTCCCTGTAGCGGCGTCTCGACAGGTCGCGGCAATCCCGGCCGACCACGATCAGCGGCGCTCTGCCGAGCCGCCGCTACGCGCGACCTTCGCACGCCGTTTTGCCTTCGGCCTACTGCACACCATCGGCCTGCTGATCTTCCCGGTGCTGGTCGTCGCCGCCCTCTTCCCGGGCATCGTGGTGATGAACAAGCTGAACTACCTGGACCCTTACTATTGGTACTTGCTGCTGGCTCCCCTCGTGGGGGTGTCATTCATTACGCTGCTGGCGCTGGAAATCGCGGCGCTCAAATGGCTGCTCCTGGGCAAAGTCCAGGCCGGCACGTACCCGCTTCACGGTCTGTTCTACTTGCGCAAGTGGTTCGTGGACCAGACGCTGGATCTCAGCCTGGATATCCTCGGCCCGCTCTACGCGTCGGTTTACCTGACGCCCTGGTATCGGCTCCTGGGCGCCAGGCTGGGATACGGCGCCGAGGTCTCCACGGCTTCCTTCATCTCCCCCGACCTGCTCTCGATTGGCGACGAGAGCTTCATCGCGGACAGCGTGTCGCTCGGCGCTCCTCGCGTGCGAGATGGGGCCATGACCCTGGGCCGCAACCACATCGGCAAACGCTCCTTCATCGGCAACAGCGCCATGCTCCCATCCGGTACGGTGATCGGCGACAGCGTTCTGATTGGCTGCCTGTCCGCGCCCCCACCCGAGCCGGCGGATGCGTTGCGTTTTGACTCCAGTTGGATGGGCTCCCCGCCCATCTTCCTGCCGCAGCGGCAAAAGAGCGGCGTGTTCGCTGACGAGACGACCTATCACCCCTCCGCGAAGCTGCGCGTCCTGCGCGCCACGATCGAGTTCGTGCGCGTCATCACGCCTTCGACCTGCTTCATCATCCTGATCAGCCTGCTGTTCTCGGTGCTGCTGCTGTTGCGCGACGTGTTCAGCCTTCAGAGCACGCTGCTGTTCTTCCCGGTTCTCTACCTTGGTTGCGCGGCCGTGGCGACGGGTTTTGCCATTGCGGCCAAATGGCTGCTGGTCTGGCGCTATCGGCCGGGCGAGCGGCCGCTCTGGAGCACGTTCGTGTGGCGCAACGAACTCCTGAACGCGCTGCACGAGCACCTGGCCGAACCGTTCCTCGTCGGCGCGCTCACGGGCACGCCGTTCGTCTGCTGGTATTTCCGGTTGCTCGGCGCCAGGATCGGGCGCCGCGTTTACATGGAGACAACCGACCTTTCGGAGTTCGACCTCGTCCAAATCGGCGACGAGGCCATGCTGAACGCGGATTGCACGGTCCAAACTCACCTGTTCGAGGATCGTGTCATGAAGATGTCCAGCATCGAGATCGGCGCCCGCTCCAAGGTCGGCGCGGGCTCGCTGGTGCTCTACGACACGCGCCTGGAAGAAGGCGCGACGCTGGACGATCTCTCGCTCCTGATGAAAGGAGAGACCCTGCCCGCCTGGACGAATTGGCAGGGCATCCCGGCGCGACCCGCCAGGCCACACTGGGCATCTTAAATCTTTGCGCCGCGTGAGGGCACGCGGCCTACAGGATCTTGTAGGCCGCGTGCCCTCCCGTGGCGACTTCTGACGTTGTGTATAGAAGCA
>DATKNZ010000455.1:0-7240 GCA_035541055.1 Candidatus Acidiferrum sp.
GTGAAGGCAATGCCGAAGTCCTCCTGGCCGTTGACGTTATTCAGCACCTGGATGGTCAAGGCGGCCGTCCAGCTCCTCAGATCGCGGTAGATGGAGTAGTCCTGCTCCTGCAGCCGGCCATCCAACATGGAGAACCGATGCGATGCCCGCAGGCCCCAGTTCTCGTTCAGGCGATAGTAAATGGTGCTGAGGAACAGGTTGTTGCCCTCGCCCAGGGCCAGCGGGGAGAGGCTCACATCCGGTGCGACGTAGAACTGGCCGAACGTCCAGGTCAGCGACCGGGTAGGCTGCAGGCTGACGGTGGTCAGCGACATCCTCCAGACGCCGCCGTCCAGCTCGTAACGCGTGAGTGACTCGAGGGTGAGCCATGACTTGGGGCGGATGGTCAGGTCCGAGTAGAGATCGGAGAACGTGTTCTGGTTGGTGATGGGCCGCATGTTCCAGTCGGCATAGAGGTCCCAGTTCACCAGGTCTACGACCTGGCCGTCGCGCTTGGTTTGCAGCTTGTTGTTGATGGCGAAGCGGACGACGCTTTGCGGCACAATGGAGTCAATGGAGTTGTATTCGGGGAACTCAATGGGCAGCAGGCGCAGGCTGGGCAGTTGGGAGTCGAACTGGGGGATCATGTTTGTTCCCCAGGCTGTTGGGGTTATGTAGGAGTAGTTGATCGAAGGCTGGATGATGTGGCGCAGGCCGTCCACTTCGAGGAAGTTGTTCTCGGCTTCCGGCCAGGTGCGCGAGGCCTTGGTCGTGAACTCCACACCGGTGTCGAACACCCACCGGTTGACCTGCCCGGTGGTGGCGCCCTGCCCGGTGGCCTCGCCATAGTACGTGTACCGGCCGCCCACGCGCGGCGTCACGGTGAGCCAGCCGAAGAACGTCTCGGGGATCAGCAGCTTCTGGTAGGTGTCCACGCGCATGGCCTCGTAGTTCATGGTGCTGGCCAGGGCGTTGGTCTCCGGGAAGAGGTGCTCGTAATAGCCGGCCGTGCTCTCGCTCTCGTAGTACACCGGGGTGCCGAAGAGCTGTTGGCGCTGGCCGGTCAGCCGGAACTCCGGCAGCCGCTCGATGGTATCCAGGAAGTTGTTCAGCCGCGGCTCGACGTAAGTATCCACGGAGAAGTTCTGCCAGAACTTGCTGGCATCGAAGTAGGTGTTCGGCTGCGGGTTCTCGATATACTCGCCTTCGAAGAACTCCCGCACGACATTGGTGTCGCTCTGGTAGCGCACACGGGCCTTGAGGAAGAGGTTGGTCGCCGGGTTTGCCAGGTAGGAATAATCCACGCGCTGGCGGTTGTGCGGAATGGTAGGATTGCCGCCGCCCTGGGAAGGGTCATGGTCATAGAGGTAATAGTATCGCAGCCAGCCTTCGCCCCAGGGCCCGAAGTTGTAGTTCAGGTTGGGGCCCTCGCCGAAGCCCTGCTTGACGCGGTAATCCACATGCACGTTTCCGTCTATGTGGTCGCCGAGGTAGAAGCTGTAGCTGTTCATCAAAAACGGGCCGTACCAACTGCGGTAGCCGGGGACGAAGTTGAAGTTGTTCGCGCGGTCACCCAGGTTGCGCTCGTAAAATGGGAAGTAGAACACCGGCACGCCTTCCGCGTACAGCACGGCGTTGTAGGCCACGACCTTATCGCCGGGGATGATTTTGATGTAGTGGGCCCGCACTTTGACCGCCGGGTGGACGATGTCGTCCGTGGTGACAAACGCGTTGGTGGCGGCATACAGGCGGTTCGTCAGGTGGTTCTTGGTCACAAACTGCTCGCCGTGCAGCCCGCGGCCTTCCACAAATGCCGGCGACCTGCCCGTGCGGAACTCCTCCGCCTCCATCTGGCGTGTCCTGAAATTATACCGGATGTTCTCTCCTGCCCAAATCTGGTCCCCGTGCTGAATGTGAACCCTCCCCTGGGCGATGGCCTCGTCTGTGGTGCGGTCCAGCACCACGCTGTCGGCGGTCAGAATGGTGTCGCCGTAGCGCAGCAGGAAGCCATTGGTGCCCATGACTTTGCGGGAGGCCGGGTCCCATTCAACCCAGCTCTTGTCGGTCAGCGCGTAAATCTCCAGGTCCGGCTTTTGCTGGGCCCGCACGGCGCCGGGCAAAGCGATGGCGCAGAGGGCGAGCACCAGGAACGCGCGCTGTTGTGTCATTGGGCAAGGCGAAATAACCAGAACGGCCCCGCGCTGCCAAGCAACTTCTCTTGATTACTCCTTATCGCGCCTCGCCCGGGCAGCCCTCCCCGTTCACCCCCAGCGCCCGCGAGCCGCCCAGGTGATGATCCGGTGCTACGCCGGTGTGTCTCGCATGTGGATCGCTCCCCATGGGAGACACACCGGCCTAGCACCGGGTAATCGCCGGGAAGAGGCCGGGGAGCTTCCCGAGCGCCCGCGGCGGCACGTACGGATGTCGGTAGTAGGGCGGACTTGTCGCAGGCCACGCCATGGCACGCGAAATGCGGCTACAAAAGCCGTACGCGCTTATGGCTGCCAAACTGTTATTGCATAAGATGTTGCAGGAAATGGAAGGCTACGCCGAAATCAGCATTCGCCGGCCTCCCCCGCCCCTCAACGGCCTGGTCCTGATGCAACTGCGTGCGCAGCACGCGGCGACGCGGGTGCCCCCCCGCCGGCACCGCATCGACGTCCAGGTGCAGGACCTGTCGCAAGCGGCGCAGCCGGTGAGCATTACGCACGTGAGCTAAGGCTCTGCTCGCCCTGCCGCCCGCAAGCCGTTGGGCTTGCCGGCTAGTCGGGCTGATTAGCCCTGAACCTGAACTCTACAGGCCGCACCCTCACCCCTTCCCTCTACCCGTCGGAGGCGGAGAGGGTGCCCGCAGGACGGGTGAGGGGGTTCATAGGACCGCTGCGCGTTCAATCTTGGAAGGCGTAGCCTTTGATGCCCTAAAATGAGGCGGTGTCTCGTTAGCGAACGGCACAGCCGCTAGCCGTCTGAACGCTTGTTTCCCCACCGCGCTCTGGCGATGCTTTGGGGCCCATGCGAACTGCCGAGTTCGATTTCGAGCTGCCGCCCGAGCTGATTGCGCAAAACCCCGCGCCCGAACGCGACCTTTCTCGGCTGCTCGTCTTACATCGCCAATCCGGGCAGGCGGAGCACCGGCATTTCCGCGACTTGCCGGAATACCTGCACCCGGGCGACGTCCTGGTGCTGAACAACTCGAAGGTCATCGCCGCCCGGTTGCGCGGGGTCAACGCCCATACCAGAGGGCGCTTCGAGGTGCTGCTGCTCGAGGAGAATGCCCCGAACGATTGGTGGGCGATGCTGCGTCCCGGCCGCCGGGCGCGCGCAGGAACCCAAATCGCCTTCCTGGATCTGCAGGGCCAGCCCACCCCGGTGTGCGCCGCCGTGCTCGAAACCAACGCCGAAGGCCATCGCCGGCTGCGCTTCGCCGGCACCCGGGACATCAGGGAATCGCTCGATGCTCTCGGCGAAGTGCCCCTGCCGCCCTACATCAGCCGTGCCGATACGGCTCTGATGGAAACCGACCGGCAGCGCTACCAGACAGTCTATGCTCAGCCTGCCGGCTCCGTTGCCGCGCCGACGGCGGGGCTGCATTTCACGGAAGCCCTGCTCCGGAGAATCCGAGCGCTCGGAGTTCAGGTGTGCTTCCTCACGCTGCACGTCGGGCTGGGGACCTTCGCCCCGGTAAAGGCGGAAACCCTCGCCGCGCACACCATGCACGAGGAACGATTTGAAGTTAGCGACGAGACGGCCCGGATCGTCAACGCCGCCAAAAGCGAGGGCCGCCGGGTGATTGCCGTGGGCACAACCAGCGTCCGTGTGCTGGAGACCCTTGCCCGAACGTCGCCGCCCGGAGGCACCCCGTCCAGTGCCCCAGTCATTAACGCCGGCGCAGGCCGGACGCGGCTGTTCCTCCACCCCCCATGCGAGTTCAGGATTGTGGATGGCCTGCTGACCAACTTCCACCTGCCCCGCTCGACGCTGCTGATGCTGGTTAGCGCTTTTGCGGCGCCGGGCGAGACCCGGGGCCGCGAAACGGTGCTTTCCGCCTACACTGAAGCCGTCCGCGAACGCTATCGCTTCTTCAGCTACGGCGATGCCATGCTCCTGTTATGAAGCCGTCTGCCGCCAGCCGAAGCCCTGCCGGGGCGCTGCCTTTCATTTTCATCAACGTGGCGATGACAGCGGACGGCAAGCTCGCCACCGCCAACCGGGCCGTGTCGTCGTTCAGCAGCCCGCGTGACCGCGAACTGCTTCTCGGGCTGCGTGCCACAGCCGATGCCGTCATGTCCGGCGCGCGCACCGTGGACCTAAACCCTGTCAACCTGGGGCCCGGTTCCGCCAAATACCGCGCTCTGCGCCGGCGGCGCGGATTGGCCGAGTATAATCTCCGTATTGTCGTGAGTGGTTCCGGGTCAGTGGACCCGGGCTCTGAGATCTTCAAGCGCCGGTTTTCCCCGATAATCGTGCTCACTACGCGCCGGGCCGGAAAGGCGCGCCTCGAAAGGCTCCGCGCGGTGGCGGACACGGTGAAGGTCTGCGGCAAGCAGACGCTCAACTTCCGCTCCGCGTTCCGCTGGTTGCGCCGCGAGTGGGGCGTGCGACGGCTCCTCTGCGAAGGCGGGGGTGAAGTCAACGAGGCCCTGTTCCGCGCCGGCTTGGTGGACGAAGTGCATGTGACCGTCTGCCCGAAGATCTTTGGGGGCCGTAGCGCGCCCACGCTCGCCGACGGCGTGGGAGCAAAGTCGCTCGCGGGCGCCGCCCGGCTCGAACTCCGCTCCGCGCGCCGGCATGGGGATGAAATGTACCTCGTTTACCGGGTGCTGAAGGGCTACAGAGGGCGACAGAAGTGACGCCGGGCGAGGCGAGACACGGATTACACGAATTAGCACGAATGAAGCAAAGCACCTGTCTGATTTGGCAAATCCTGTCCTTATTATGGGTAGGGACGCCTCGCGGAGGCGTCCGTGTTCGGGGAGAGCGGACGCCTCGGCGAGGCGTCCCTACCAACTATTCACGATTGTGCCTGCTGATGGTTATGTTCGTCGCGGTGGCGGGTCAGGCCGCGCCGCCGGACGACTTCCCCCGTTTCCAGGTGCCCGGGCACGAGCAGGAGATGGGTAGCCTGCGCAACCTGTTCTGGCTGCATTATCCGGGCGCCGGCCCGAAAGCCACTCTCTGGGACGAGTGGCTGCCCGATTGCTCGCTCTGGCCCGGGGTGAGCACCGGAAACCAGTCCGACGCCATGCGCCACGCCTGGGCTTCCACCCTCAGCACCCGCATCCTGGATCCCGAGGGCTACGTCGCCACGCATCAGCACGCCAGCATCGCCCATCAGCTCGGCTGGCCCTTTCCGTTCTGGAACCAAGGCCGGCGCGGCTGCGGATGGCACTTCTCCTTCAAGAATACCGCCGGCCCGGGCTGGCGGCCAAACGATCTAAGCAAGCCCGACGGCTGGACGCTCACCGGCGCTCGCGACGCGGGGATAAACGAGGACGGCTGGCGTATCGAGGTGACCAACGCCGCGGCGGTCATCACCGCCCCAGCCTGGAACTGCGACACGTTCGAGGTGCCCTTCCTCCAGATTCGATGGCAGGCAAGCGGTCTTGGCGCGCCGCAGCCGTATATCGAGTGGACCACCCCCTCGGATAAGCATTTCAGCCCTGCCCGGCGCACGTGGTTCGATCCCCCGAAAGGCGACCGCATGACCTACACCATGGTCCCGATGTACCACCTGCCCCAATGGACGGGCCAGGTTCAGCAGTTGCGCATCGGGCTGGGCAACACCGCCACCGGAGCCGTTACCCTGCAGGCTTTCTTCTCCCAATACGACACCCGGCACAACATCAACAGCCAGAACTTCATTCGTGGCTGTGCCAAATACTTCTGGTGGACACGCGATTACGCCTTCCTGCGGGCGAACATCAACCGGATGCGCACCGCGCTACGCTACGTCATGGACGAGCACCACGCCCTGGAGCGCAAGGTCGTCTATACCGATTGGGTAGGGCACGATGGCCGCAGCGGCCTGGAGCGCGGCCCCAAAGGGGCCAAGATCATCCACACCGGGCGGGGCATTGGGAACAATTACTGGGACATCCTGCCCTTCGGCGGGCTCGATGCCTACGCGACGGTCCAATACTACGACGCCCTGCGCGTCATGGCGGTCGTCGAGCGCGAAATCCGGGAGCACCCGGAGTGGCAGATACCGACCGGCGTTCTGGCGTTCGATCCCGCCTTCCTGGAGCGCCACGCCGCTGAGGTGAAGACCGAAGGGAATCGCCTCTTTTGGAACCGCGAAACCCAGCGCTTCAACGCCTGCATTGATTCCGACAACCAAGGCCATGATTACGGCTTCACCTTCCTGAACCTCGAAGCGGTCTATTACGACTTCGCCAGCCCGAAGCATGCGGAGGCGATCCTGAGCTGGATCAACGGCGACCGTCTCGTGGCGGGCGACACCGCCCAGGGCAAGGACATCTACCATTGGCGCTTTGGCCCACGCGCCACCACGCGCCGAAACCTCGACTGGTATTTCTGGGCCTGGAACAACCCCGAAGGCATCCCTTGGGGCGGACAGGTCCAGGACGGTGGCGCCGTGCTGGGATTCTCCTACCACGACCTCATGGCGCGGCTCAAGGTGCTGGGGCCGGACAACGCCGCAGCGCGCCTGAGCGAGATCGTGCGCTGGTTCGACGAAGTGCAGGCGGCGGGCGGCTACCGGAAGTATTACAACGGCTCGCGCGAGGGCTCCATGCAAGGGGGAGGGACGGCGGGCGGGCTCGGCCTGGATATGGAATTCTTTGAGAGCGCCATGGTGCCGCAGATCATGTTGCGCGGCTTTCTGGGCTTCGCCCCGCGGGCGGACGGGTTCCAGCTCAACCCCCGGCTGCCGAAGGACTGGCCGGAGCTGGCCATTACCGGAATCCGCTTTCAGGACCTGGTGCTGCGCGTCCGGGCCACACACGACGGGATCGAAATCTCCAAAGATGGGCCGGCCTCGGAGCCGGTGTTCCTGTACCTGCCCTCCGGCGAGTGGACCGGCACGCTATTGAAGCAAGACAGCTCGCCCGTCGGCCCGGCGCCGCTGGTCCGGCGCAAGAGTGACGGCGCCCTGGGACTGGATTGGGGCACGGCTGCCGCCGTGCGACTGGTCCGAGCAAAGCCTGCGCAGGCGGGAGAGGCCGCTGCGAAGCCGGGGATGGCGGAGCGTTGAAGGGTTGAAGCGTCGCAGCGCGGGGACGTGTTGCGTATTGCGTGTTCC
>DATKNZ010000456.1:0-9983 GCA_035541055.1 Candidatus Acidiferrum sp.
CATTACGGTGGCCGAGTTCCCCGCGAAGCTGGCCCCGGGGATGGTCACCCAGGCATTGCTGCTGAAGTATTGCAGCGAGAAGTTGGTCACGGCGCTTGTGTCGTCGTACCCGAGGTAAAGCTGGGCGCTGCCGAGTTGGACTGGCACCGGCAGGACGATCTTCAACCAGTGCGGCCCCGCGCCGGCGCTCACCCAGCAGTTCGTGTTGGCGACAATGCCGTCCGTCGCCAAGGAGGCCGGGTTGCCGGCGGCTGCCGAGTCGGCATAGGCGGACTGCCAGCGGGCGAGGTTGACGCGCTGGAGTTGCGCCTGCCCGACTGGCAGCAGGCCGAAGAGGCAGGCGGTGACGGTCAGCGCGTGTAAGAGCGGTTGCCTATTCATGAGGGGAGGAGCGGATCGGCGGGAAGGCCCTGTCCCGGAGGGACACGCGGGCATAGCCCAACGCTTCAGCGTTGGGTATGGCGCGAGCGAGCCTCGAGTCCCGACGGGACGGCTGAATCCGACTGCCAGCGCAACCCGCTCAGCCGTCCCTTCGGGACTTAGGCCGCGCCACACCGGTTTCCCAACGCTAAAGCGCTGGGCTATGCTCGCGTGTCCCTCCGGGACAGGGCGCCGCCGGATTTGCGAACGGCATTGGTGCAAATGCATCATTTGAGCCTGAAGAACTGTTGCGGTCCGGCGGGCACCACGAGCAAGGGCGGAACGGCATTGCTCAGGTCCTGCCAGGGCCCGTTCAGAGCGGAGGCCGACTGAATGCTCCCTGTGGGCCAGCTCAGTATCAGCGTGTCATTGCTAACCAGCACTGATAGGCCTGCCGGCGGGCTGGACAGCGAGGAAGGCGTAGCGCTGACCTCGGCCGAGAGGGCGCCCTCACCGGCAGGGTTCACGGTCGAGATGACGTAATACCAGGCCGCCCCATTGGTGGCTGTCAGGTCCGTAAAGCTCGTGCCGCTCACTCCCGTTCCGCCGGGAAGATTGGTATATGGGCCGCCGCTGGTCGCGGAGCGCTTCACGTTGTAGCTGGTGGCTCCGAGAGCCGTGCCCCAAGTGAGGCTTACCTGCCCGTCGCCCGCCGTGGCGGTTGGCCCCCAGGCTGGACGCGCGGCCAGCAGCCGCACGTTCTCCACGAACGTGGCGTCGCTCGCGCCGGTGTAGAAGCGGAAGTCGTTAAGCCAGCCGTCAAACGAGCGCTGCCGGTCCTGCCGGTTGCCCAGGCAAAGGCTGCCGCTGGCGCCGAAGCTAATGCTGGCCGAGACGGGTATGTTGGTGGTCAGGGTCGCCACGGCCCCGTCCGTGCCCTGGTAGATGCTGAGCGTGCTGCCGTCATAGACTCCCGCTACGAACACCGGGCTATTGGTCTGCAGGTTTATGGAGAACGGCAGAGTGACGGCGCCAAGTTGGAAATAGAGCTGGCCCGCGGTCTGGAACTTCAGCCCGATGCTGTCGGGGTCGCCCGTGTCGGCGGGTGCGCCGCCGCCCAGGAGGAATACGCGCGGGCCGATGTTCGCGCCCGAAGCCATCAGCGCGTTCTGCCTGAACCAGCAGGACACGATGAAGTTGGTGACCGTGCCGAAGCCGAGGTTCGCGTCCGTGGTGGCCGCCACCGGGCCCGGGATGCCGGGCTGATTGGTGCCGTTGCACGAAAAGTCGAGCGCGCGCGAGCCGTTGTTGTAGCCGGCAACTCCCGAGCCGGGCGGTCCGTGGAAGTCGGCCGGCGCCCCTGTGCCATCCATCATTTGCAGCGTCACCTGCGCGCCGCCCCCGCTGGTGTCGCTCGGGGTGGTGGTCGTGCCGGGAGGATCGGTCAGCGGCAGCCTGAGCCTGAGCGCCGGGGCCGCAGGCGTCACCCATGTATAGACGCGCACGTAGTCCACCTGCATGTCGCCCGGGAAAACGGTCGAGCCGTTGGGCGGGCCGTCGAACGTCCCCCCCACGGCCAGGTTCATGATGAGGTAGAACGGCTGGTCGAAAGGCGCGGGGTAAGGGCCGCCCGTCGTCCACCAGGATGTTTGTGTCTCGTACAGCGTGTCGTCCACATACCAGGCGAAGGAGTTGGTGGTCCATTCCAGGGCATAGACGTGGAAGTTCGTCACGCTGTCTCCGCCCGTGAAGTTGTAGGATGGCCCGTCGGATTGGGCCTGGTTCGGGTAAACGCCGCCGAAGTGGAGGGTGCCCATGACGTTGGTCGTGATGCGCCCCTTGTTCTCCATGATATCCACCTCGCCCGAGGCCGCCCAGCCGCCATAGACCGAATCCCGTGGCATGATCCAGAGGGCGGGCCAATAGCCCTTGCCCTTCGGCAGTTTCACGCGGAACTCGAACCGGCCATAGAGCGCGCTGAACAAGCCCTGCGTCTTGAGCTTGGCCGAGGTGTAGTTGAAGCCTTGGTAGCTCTCCTTCTGCGCAACGATATGCAGCAGGCCGTTGCCGACATACGCATTGGTCGCCCGGCTGGTGTAGTACTCCAGCTCGTTGTTGCCCCATCCGCCGTTACCGTTGCCGATGTCGAACGTCCAGTGGGTGCTGTCAATGTTCGAGCCGTTGAACTCGTCATTCCAGACCAACTGCCAGCCGGCGTGGGCGGCGGCTGCGGGGAGCAGCAGGAGCAGGAGGACTGGAGGGCCGAGATAAGGCGGACGCCTCGGCGAGGCGTCCCTACCCCTTGATCGCAAAATCGCCGGAAGCAGGTTCATCTGGCTTCCGGCGATTTCAATTCCCGGCCGGGGATTGGGCCCCGGCCTTCGCAAACTAACGCGCAGGCTATGGCCGTTGGCTCAATAATGTTCCAGCAGCCGATAGAACTTCTGCGTCGCACTGGTCGGATACGCGACACTCTTGGTCGTGCCATCGCCGGCGACCGTGGCATTCGTGGACCACGTAATGGGGCTCGTCAGGCTATTGCCGGAGAGCACCTCGTAGGTGACGCCCGAGGTGGACGGCCACGAGAGGTTGATCGAGCCGGTCGTCGCCCAGGGCGTGATCTTCACGCGGGTAGGCGGAGGCTGGACGGTTGCGGCGGTTACGTAGAGGTCGTCGAAATAGACCGACCCGCCCCCGCCTTGCTGGCAATATTCGTAAATCTGGCAGGTCGCCGCCACCGTGCCTGCCGGAGCCACGAGATCAAGGCCGCCCGTGGCATTGGTAACCGGCACCGCTGTCCAGGCGTCAGTCGTGAAAGTAGGGTCAATCTGACGTGACACCATTGTCGGTCCAAGCTGAGCGCCGCCGGCATCCTTGAACGCTAGCTGGAGCACTACGTAGGCGGGACTGATAACCGGGTCCAGGCTGGAGACGTAGAAGTGGCCACCGGCGTGGTAGGTCGTACCGGCAACCAGCGGCACGCTATTCTCGTAAAGGCCGTTATCGGGCGACCCATTATAGGTCCTGCAGACGTAGCTGCCATCGAAAACCGACACCGGCGTCGCGCTCCCATAATAGGTATCATTCGTGGTGGCGAGGGCTGCCCCGTTGAATGGAACCCAGCCCGACTCCCAAGGCACAGAGAAAACGCCGTCCTCGAAGCCCGGATTGATTAAGAGATTGGTTGCCAACTGTGCGGGCGATACCACTTTCAGACCGGCGTTAGTTTGGGCCGCCCCGCCGTTAATGGACACCGAGTAGGTCCCGGCGTCGGCTGCGGTAACATTCGCCACAGTCAGTACATTCGAATCCGCGCCGGAAATTCTGCCACCGTTGAAAGTTAGGCTGCCGTTTGTTGCCCATTGATACATCAATGTGGACGATCCCGCCGCGACAACTGCGAATCTAGCCGTGCTGCCGTTGGTGAGGGTCTGGCCCAGAGGAGGCGTCATGGAGATGATCCCCGGGTCGAGCACTCCGACATAGACCCCGTCGCTTGTGAGCGGGCCCGCCTGGTCGGTCACGGTCACGGTGTAATTACCGCTCAGGGACGTATCCACGTTCGACAGGGTCAAAGTGGCAGTAGTTATGCCGTGCGCCTTAGGGCTGGTAATACTCGCTCCGTTCTGCTGCCAAAGATAGGACAGCGGTGTCAACCCGTCAGCGACCACCGTCAAAGTCACCGTTTGCCCATAGACTGGAGCGGCCGGAACCGCCTGGGGCTGAACGGTGATCTCCGGGTCGGGCTTTGTGGTGTTATAGAGAGCCATGTCGTCGTAGTAGGCCGAGCCGGCGTTGTAGCCGCCGGGCGTGTAGCATGCAGGCTGGGAGAAATCTACGCTAAAGCGCACGTAGGCGGTGCCATAAGGCGCGGTCAGGTTCGTGTCCCCCGTGTAATCGGTCACTTGGAGGAAAATCCATGTGCTTGTCGGTGAATTGGTGGTTATAGCCAGCGCGGAGTCCCTTTCCAGCACATCCGGACCTGGCGCACCGACATCGCTGGTAATGGTCCCGCTCGAGTTGAGAAAGTCGACGTAAATAACTGCCTGGTCGCTACCATTCTTGTTGCCGGTTATTTGGTCCGGAACCTGTGTAGAAACCCAACCGCTCGCCGACCACGTGGATCCAGGGGCAGCGGCAAACATCTGGCGACGCCCGTTGTGGCTGAGCCAGGTGTTGTAGTTGCCCCAGGCCTTAAAGGCGTTGGTGCCGGCGTGAGCTGATACATAAGGGGGGGTCGTGCCGAGCACGAACTGATTTGTGTTGAGGACGCCTTGGTTGGTGTAGTTGCCTGGGTATTCGTAATCGCCATAGTACGTCCAGTTAGCCATGCCAAGCTCGAAGCCCGGATTGGCCAACCAGTTCGTGTGGACTTGGCAGAGGGCGGAGATAGCCAATAAGGTCTGGATAGCTGCACAGACCATCAGTGATTTCAACAGGCCTGACAGCCCGTTCCGATGCATTGAGACTTGGTTAAGCTCAAGCGTGCGTGATGGGGAGTATCTGGATGGTTTCATTGGTGATGGATGTTCTACGTTAAAGCTTATGCGGCGCTAAAGGATGGAGCGTACCATGGCTGCGGCGGGGCAGCACGCACAATCTATCGCTATTCTCGTCGTCCCAACCAGCCCGGCGTGGGTCTGATAGTATGGTGCCCGTGCATGTCAATATCTTACGCCCTCCGGGCGTCCGGGGTCATCCCTCTTTCGGGGGATGCGCGAACCCAAAGCAGGACCGGTGTTTCGCCTCTGTCGTAAACGGACTTGCGCCACTACCGAGCTACACCGTCACCTGTCCGTCACCTCCCCGTATCCTCCTCGTGACCACCCCGTATGTTCAAATTGAATATACGGGGTGGCCACGAGGAGGATACGGGGAGGTGACGGACAGGTGACGGTGCGGATGGGGGCTGGATGCGAAAAGGGCATGTAAGACAAGCATAAACGCCTGAACCGCAGGTCCTTACAGCCGTTGGCTCGGGGCACGGTCCTTGGGCCGTATCGTCTTCCCGGCGGCTGGCCGATGGTTGCCCTATGTGTCTCCCATGGGGCCCGGGCCACATGGGAGACACACCGGGGAATCACCGGCCAGTAGGCGGGGAGAGATGGGGGGCGAGACGCAGGCTACGGAGTAAGCCCCTGTGGTTCAGCGCTTTGCGTTGGATTTACCGAGGCAGATGGGCGGCTGGTCGCCGGCGCAGCCAGCGTCAGGTGCCATGAGGCTTGAGGCGGATGGCCTTTAGGTTCAGCGGGTGCCAGCCGTCCTTGACGGGGTGAACAGACAAAGTGGCCATGCCGGGCGCGGAGATTTCGATAGCGCCCAGCCGGGCGACCTTGAACTTGCCATAGTCGCCGGTGGCGGCGGCGGTTCCCTGAGTGCGGCTGTCGCCAACCGAGACTTCCAGGGCGGCCTTGTCCAGCGTGGCAATTTCCGCCGTGACGTCGAACCGGCCGGGCTTGGTGACCTGGAAGGTCCAGTCGGCCCAATCGGCGGGGTTGAACCAGAAGCCGAGGTTGTCGCGCTCGTGGCCGGACTCGTATTTGAGTTCGCTGCCGTGCACCCGGGCCTCGCTGGCGGGGAGGACGAGCGAGCCGTCATAGTCCTGAGCCAGGCCGGTTTGCACGATGTCCAGCGGGCCTTTGATCAACAGGACCACGGTCGAGGAGACGGGGTCGGGCGCGTTTGCCGGGACGGTGATGGTGAGGCCCTCGGCGCTGAGCTGCGTGGGGAGGGACTGCTTGGGCTGGGCCGCGAGGAGGTAGGCATTGTTGGCGGCGTTCTTGAGGCCGGGAACGAGGAGTTGGCCGTTCTCGGGCCAGTTGAAGACGTGGAGATAGAGGATAGTGCCATCAGGCAGCGATCGCTGGGTGCACCGGCCCCAGGGTAGGCGTTTGAAGGGGCTGGCGGTGGTGCCGTAGATGGCTTCGCCGTTCTTCTTCATCCACAGGCCAATCTCGTGCAGGCGCTCGACCGACGGGGCGGGGATGAACCCCTCGGAGGTGGGGCCGACGTTGAGCAGGTAATTGCCGCCTTTGCTGGCGATGTCCACCAGGTTGCGGATGAGGGTCTCGCTGCTTTTCCAATGGTCGTCGTAGCTCTTGTAGCCCCAGGTGTTGTTCATGGTCATGCAGGTTTCCCAGTCGCGGCCCGGGTAGCCGGTGGCCGGGATGAACTGCTCGGGCGTGTCGGTGTCGCCCTTGTAGCCGCCGCCGAGGCGGTTGTTGTAGATGATGCCCGGCTTGAGCTTGAGCAGGGCCAGGAGCTTCTCCGCGCGCTCCTGGTTCATGCCGGTCGGCGTGTCCCACCAGAGCACGGCGGGGAACTCGCCGTAATGCGTGAGAACCTCCTTCACCTGCGGCACGGCGATCTTGGCGATGTAGTCGTCCATGTCGCGCTGCTGGGCCGGGTCCCACTTGCCGCCGGAGGCTGAGCCGCCGTTGTTCCAGTCCTGCGCCTGGGAATAGTAGAAGCCGAGCTTGAGGCCGTATTTGCGGCAGGCGGCGGCCAGCTCCTTGAGCGGGTCGCGGTGGAACGGGGTCGCCTTCACGATGTTCCAGTCCGAGGCCTTCGAGTCGAACATGGCGAAGCCGTCGTGGTGCTTGGAGGTGATGACAATGTACTTCATGCCGGCGTCGCGGGCGGTGCGCACCCATTCGTCGGCGTTGAACTTCACGGGGTCGAATTCCTTCGCGTATTTGCGGTATTCGGCGACGGGAATCTTGCCCTTGTTCATGATCCACTCGCCGATGCCCGGGACCTGCTTGCCGTTGTAGGTGCCGGCGGGGACGGAATAGACGCCCCAGTGGATGAACATGCCGAAGCGGGCGGCGCGCCACCACGCCATGCGGGCGTTCCGCTGGGCCGGGGTCTCGTCCGCGTAAGGATCGGGCTTGATGATCCTGGGCTCGCCCTGGATGTCGAGGGCGACGACCGAGGCGCAAGCGTCAGGCGCGGCGGCAGGCACGTGGATGGTGACGCAATTGCCGTCGGTCTTGAAATGTAATGGCCGGTCGCCCGCGAGAAGGAAGGCGCGGACGGGCTTGTTGGCCAGGCCGGGAATGACCAGGTGTCCGTTGGTGGGCCAGTCATAGACGAAGAAGTAGAGGCGGGTCAGGGCGCCGGGGGCTTTGGGCTGCAAGTCCTGGAAGGGCCAGGCGGCGCGCTGCTGGAAGTCCGCTAAAACCGGGCGAGGTGGGGACGCCTCGCCGAGGCGTCCGCTTTCGAGCACAGTCGGACGCCTCGGAGAGGCGTCCCTACCTGGCTCCAGTTTCTTCTGCGTGCAGCGGCCCCATTCCAGTCGGCTGAACGGACTGGCTTGGGTGCCGTAGATGGCCTCGTGGTTCACCTTCATCCATTTGCCGATCTCCTCCAGGCGCTCGACGCAAGGCTCGGGGAACACGCCTTCGGCGGTGGGGCCGATGTTCAGCAGGTAGTTGCCGCCTTTGCTGGCGCAGTCAATCAGGTTGCGGATGAGCGTGGTGGAGGACTTCCAATTGCTGTCATACTTGTTGTAGCCCCAGTGGTTGTTCATGGTCATGCAGGATTCCCAATCCACCCCCGGGCCGAAGCCGGTAGGCGGGATTTCCTGCTCGGGCGTGCCGTAATCGCCGATGCGCTCGGCGCCCTGGTCCATTCCGTTCATGCCGGCGCGGGCTTTGCCGACGCGGTTGTTGATGATGATGTCGGGCTGCAGGCTGCGCACGTAGTTGTAGAGGTCCACCCCCCGCTCGTGCGTCCAGGGCGACTCCCACTCGCCGTCGAACCACAGGATGCCAATGGGGCCGTAGCGGGTGAGCAACTCCTTGAGCTCGGCCTTCATGTAGGCGACGTAGCGGTCCATGTCGGGTGTGCCGCTCGCCTTGTCGTTCCAGGCGCGGCGCGTGCCCCAATCGGGGTGGTGCCAGTCCATGATCGAGTAGTAGAAGCACAAGCGGATGCCCTCGGCGCCGCAGGCGTCGGCCAGCTCCTTGAGCGGGTCACGCTGGAAGGGGGTCCGCTTGATGCACCAATCCGTCTGGTCCGAGCGGAACAGGCCAAAGCCGTCGTGGTGCTTGGAGGTGATGACGATGTATTTCATGCCCGCCAGCTTGGCCAGCCGCACCCATTCGCGGGCGTCGAACTTCACCGGGTTGAACTGCCCGGCGAACTTCTCGTATTGGGACACCGGCATCTTCGTCTCCTCCAGAATCCATTCCCCGTAACTGGTTTTGCCATTCCACTCGCCCGCGGGCACGGAATAGACGCCCCAGTGCAGGAACAGCCCGAACCGCGCGTCGCGGAACCAGGCCATGCGCTGGTCGTGCTGGGCGGCGGTTTCCGGGGCGGTGGCCGAGGCCGGCGCCGAGGCGAAGGGCAGCACAGCCAACAGGGATGCGGACAGCAGGTTCCGTATGCTCATGGGGCCAGTGTCGGGAGCATGGGCCGGGGGTGTCAAGGATGGCGAAGGGGCGAGACGGCGCCAACGGGCGCTTGGCCGGCAGGGCGGAACTCCGAAGCCCGAAGGCCGAAGGCCGAAAGAAGGCCGAAGACCGAAGCGCGGCTCCCTGTCCTCGGCTGCCACCACCCCAATTGGATGGAACCTTTCGGGCTTCGGCCTTCGGCCTTCTTTCGGCCTTCGGATTTCGGGCTTCGGAATTGGCTGCCGGGCCGCACCGAACACCTCGACCCCAGAATGGGCCCGTTTCCCTGTGCTCTTTGCCCTCGCATGGAGTATGGTGGCCTGGATGATCCAGGGCCCCATTCTCACTCGCGGCGCGGCCAGCAATCCGCCCAACCGCTTCGAGGAAATCCGCTTCGAGCCGGACGCGGATTGGGACCCCGAGCAGGACCCGTTGCCGCGCACCAAGTTCCTGCGCGACCACACCAGCCGCATCCTGACCACCAACGACAGCCCGGACATCCCGTTCACCACGAGCCTGAACCCCTACCGCGGCTGCGAGCACGGGTGCATCTACTGCTACGCCCGGCCCACGCACGAATACCTGGGCCTCTCGGCGGGCCTGGACTTCGAGACACGCATCATGGTGAAGGAAGACGCGCCGAGGCTCCTGCGGCAGGAGTTGTCTTCGCCAGGCTGGGTCCCGCAACCCATCGCCTTGAGCGGGGTGACGGACCCCTACCAGCCAATCGAGCGGCGGCTCAAGCTGACGCGCGGCTGCCTCGAGGTGCTGGCGGAGTTTCGCAACCCGGTGACGGTGATTACCAAGAACACCCTGGTGACCCGCGACGCGGACCTGCTCGCTGAACTGGCCCACTGCCGGGCGGCGCTCGTATGCATCTCGCTGACCACCCTGGACTCGGAACTGCGCAAGATCATGGAGCCGCGGACTTCGCCCCCGGCGGCGCGGCTCTCGACCCTGCGCACGCTGGCCGGGGCGGGCATTCCGGTAGGCGCTTTAGTGGCGCCGGTCATACCCGGCCTGACGGACCACGAAATCCCGGCGCTGCTCGCCGCCGCTGCCGAGGCGGGGGCGACGTTCGCTGCCTACGAGATTCTGCGCCTTCCCTACGCCGTGGCGCCGCTGTTCGAGCAATGGCTGGCGCAGCACTTCCCGTCCAGGAAGGACAAGGTCCTGAACCGCCTCCGCGCGATGCGGCGCGGCAAGCTTTACCATGCCGAGTTC
>DATKNZ010000457.1:0-10007 GCA_035541055.1 Candidatus Acidiferrum sp.
GACGACGTCGCGCGCGGCTTTGTCAATGTCGGCCGTCTCGTCCACCACCACGGGCGGGTTGCCAGGCCCGGCGCAGATGGCCCGCTTGCCGCTCGACATGGCAGCCTGGACGACCCCGCCGCCGCCCGTGACGACCAGCAAGCGCACGCCCGGGTGTTTCATCAGCGCCTGCGCGCTCTCGACGGTGGGGTTCGCGATGCAGGTGATGAGGTTCTTGGGGCCGCCCGCGCCGACAATGGCCTTGTTGATCAAAGCCACGTTGTGGCAGGACACACGCTTCGCGTTGGGGTGAACATTGAAAACGACAGCGTTCCCGGCAGCCACCATGGCAATGGTGTTGTTGATGATGGTCGAGGTCGGATTCGTCGTGGGCGTAATGGCCGCGATGACGCCATAAGGGGCGGGCTCCGTGAGGTTCAGGCCGTCGTCCCCGGTAACAGCTTGCGGCTGCAGGTCCTCGGTGCCGGGAGTGTTCTCCGTGACCAGCAGGTTCTTGATGATCTTATCCTCGTAGCGCCCCAGGCCGGTTTCCTCGTGGGCCTCCTTGGCCAGCGCGTCCCGGTGTTCGCGCATGGCATTGCGGATGGCCGCGATGACGGCATTGCGCTTGCGCAACCCCATTTGGTCGAACTCGTGGAAAGCCGCGCCAGCCGCCTGCACGGCCTGGCTGATCGTATCAAAAATGCCGAGTTCGCCGGCCAGTGATGGGGCTGGCGGCTGCTCCTTTTTGGCAGGGGCATGATCGGTCAGGTCCGCGACAATGCGCTGGGCGATGACTTCGATCTCCTGTTCGCTCAGGCCCGGCATACCAAAAGCTCCGTCCGCCTCAGTCCTTCTTGTATTTATCCACCCCGCCGATTTCCCAACTATCCACGATGGCCATAATGACCGCATCGCAGGGACGGTTCTGGGTGGCGACGGTTTGCCGCGCGGAGCTGCCCGTGGCGATGAGGACGAGTTCCCCGGGGCCGACGCCGACAGCATCCGCCGCGACGACGTGGCTCCCGGTCTCCTTGCCCTCAGGGTCAACGTGCTTCACCACCATGAACTTCAGGCCGTCCATGCTGGCCTCCTTGCGGGTGGCGACAACGGTCCCGACAACCTTGCCAAGATTCATAGCGTTTGTGTCCGCGCCCCGCCCAGGCGGGCGGAACGAGCGCCTCCTGCCGGAACCGGCGCCGCGCGCCGCTCGGGCAGCGAAGCTCGGGCTACTTCTTGACGGCCTTCGGGCCGCGCCCCAGCGGCAGCACCTCATCCACGCCAGGGTGCGGGCGAGGGATGACGTGCACGGCCACCATTTCGCCTACGCGCGAAGCGGCCAGCCGGCCCGCGTCCGTCGCGGCCTTCACTGCCGCCACGTCGCCCCGAATCACCGCCGTCACGTAGCCGCCGCCCGTTTCCTCGAAGCTGACCAGTTCGACCTTCGCGGCCTTAACCATTGCGTCGGCCCCTTCGACCATCGCGGCGAAGGACCGCGTCTCTAACAAGCCTAATGCGTCTGCCATATATGTGTATTGGTTGTGTCTTGTGTAATGATGAATTGTATTGCGTTAAAAGTGAGCTACGCCCCTCCCCCGCCCTTCATGGCGCGGCCCGTCACGCTATTAATCGCCGCCTCGGCCGCTTTCCACGCCACGTCCACGTCCTTTTCTTCCCCGCCGATATAGACACGGCCGAAGCTGCCGAAGGCGCGGATTTCCAGGATGTTGATCTCAGCCGTCTTCTCCGCCTCGTTGGCGGCAAACGCCGCGTAAGCCGCCGGCGCCACCTCCATGGTGAACAGGCTGTGGCCCGGCAGGATCATGTTCCCGTGCCGCGTCCGGTTGATCAACATGGTGTGATAATCGTTGATGAGGCGGATCACGCTATTGCTGTAGATGACCGGCTTGTAGCGGTCCTCCTCGCGCAGCCCCAGGGCATCGAGAATCGCCGCGCCCGCGGAACGGACATCCGCCTGCGACTCGGAATGGATTTCCAAGAGCCCATACAGGCGCTCGATGATCTGCATGCCGGGCGTGACCTTCGTGCACTTAAGCGCCACGTCAGTGACCCGGTTGATCTCCATGCCCGGTGAGATTTCCACGAACAGGGACGCCTGCCCCGCGATGGGCAGGAACCCCTGCGAAACTGTGGCAAAGAACGACGCAACCTGCGGCTGCAGGCTGTCCAGGAATATGTAAGAGCGTAAGTCTGCCATAAGCGATTGCCTCGTGCTTAGTATTTAGCCCCACCGGCGGTGACTTCCTGCCCGGCGGCTTCCTGCAGGATCTTGATGCCGCTGCTGGTGCCGATGCGCGTGGCGCCCGCCTGCACCATCCGGCGCAAATCCGCCAGCGTGCGGACGCCGCCCGACGCTTTCACGCCCAGGCCCTTGTCCCGCACGATACGGCTCATCAGCGCCACGTCCTCGACGGTGGCCCCGCCCGTGCTGAAGCCCGTGGAGGTTTTGACAAAGTCCGCCCGCGCCTTGACCGCCAGCTCGCAGGCGCGCGCCTTCTCCTCGTTCTTCAGCAGGGAAGTTTCGAGGATCACCTTGCACTTGGCGCTGCCGTCGCGGCAGGCTTCGACCACCGACCGGATGTCGCGCAGTACCAGGCCGTCGTCGCCGCTTTTGAGAGCGCCAACGTTGATGACCATGTCAATTTCCTTGGCGCCCTGGCGAATGGCCGCGCGCGCTTCCATCGCCTTGCTCTCCGGCGGCTGGGCGCCCAGCGGGAAGCCGACGACGCAGCACACCTTCACGCCCGAGCCGTCCAGGAGCTGCCGCGCCAGCGAGACCCACGTCGGGTTGACGCACACCGAGTAGAATTTGTGCTGCCGGGCTTCGCGGCAAAGCTGCTCGATGTCGTCCCGGGTCGTGTCGGGGCGCAGGATTGTGTGGTCAATAAGCTGCGGGATGTCCAGCGGCGGCGGTCCGTGCGGCTTAGGCACGGGCGCGTGCTGGGCCACGAGGAGTTCCTGCACGCGCTGGGCGATCTTCTCCAGGTCGGGGTTGGCGATGTTGTCCAGGCTGGGCGCGGGCGGCGCGACGCGCGGCTCGCCGACGCCGGTCAGGAGCGTGGCCTGGTGCGGCCCGACCTCGATGGGGCCTTCCTGCACGGCGTTGATCAATTGCACCCGCTTGCGATGGCGCTCCTCGACGCACTCCTCGGTCAGGAACGCCTCGACGATTTGGGTAGCCTGCTCGAAATTCGTCTGCCCGGCGCCGAGCGTGAGAACGTTGGCGTCGTTATGCTGGCGGCTGTTTTTGGCGAGCGCGACGTTGTAGCAGGCGGCGGCGCGCACGCCCCGCACCTTGTTGGCGGTCATGGCCGAGCCGATCCCCGCCCCATCAATCACGATGCCGCGGTCGCATTGGCCCGCCGCCACCAGCCGCGCCACCGTGTAGGCAATGCGGGGATAATCCACTGCTTCCTTGCTGTGCGTGCCGCAATCCTGCACCGCGCACCCCTTCTCCCGCAGGAAGCCCAGGAGCTGTCCCTTGAGCTCGAACCCGCCGTGGTCGGCGCCGATGGCGATCTTCAGGTCCTTCACGCGGGGTGTGCCACTGCAGCCAAGTGGTGAATGGCCGGGTAACTGCGGGCATGGGTTGGTGTGCGCATTTGGCTCACGCGGCTGAAGGTAACAAGCGGCCCTGAGGCGTCAAGGATGCGATTGTGGGGCAGCCGTGGTGAACCGCCACCGCGTCCGGGCGCATCCCCGCACTAATACCGTCCCCCGTACCACAAATCCGAAACCCGAAATCCGAAATCCGAAACAAACCCCAATGCCCCAATCCCAAAGGCCCAAAACCCGCCCTGGCCGCAGGTTTCGGTTATTGCTTGTTGGAGCCTTTGTATTTGTTTCGGATTTCGAGCTTCGGATTTCGGATTTGCGGGGGCAGAGCGCCATGGCTCTCTCGACATACGCCCCCCCTTCCCCGCGCGCCGCGTTTTGGCCCTTTACTCCCACCCCCGGGGGGCTTACCCTAACAATGCGTAATCTGCTACTTTATGAATGTTATGTTAGGCTTATTCAACTTCGGTGGTGGCGAGGTCGTCCTGATCCTCGCGCTGGTGTTGATCCTGTTTGGCGCCAAGAAGCTGCCTGAGTTGGCCAAGGGCCTGGGTCAAGGAATCAAAGAGTTCAAGAAGGCCACCCGCGACGTCACCGACGAGATGCACGCCGCGATGGAAGAGCCCCCTCCTGCCCCCAAGTCTTTGCCCCCGGCCAGCACACCCGCCCAGCCGCAACAGACCGTCCCGCAATCTACTCCGGCCAGCAAGGCGTGATCCGCTGCGGTTCCTGCCATGGGCGTTGAACCCGCACCCGACCCGCTGGATGAACAGGTCGAGGAGGAAGGCGGGCCGATAAAGTCGTTCCTCGAGCACCTCGAAGACCTTCGCTGGGTGCTCATCAAAAGCGGCGCCGCCGCCGGCGTCGCCATGCTCGTCTGCCTCCTGGCCGGCAACTACGTCGTCCGCATCCTCGAATGGCCCCTCAGCCGGGCCCCCATCAAGCAGGCGAAATACACCCAGAGCGCCCGGGTGCTCTTCGGCACCAACCAACTGGGCATCTTCCCGGTAGCCACCAACGACCCGCTGGCCTCCCTGACCGGGACCAACCGCTTCGTCCAGTTGCAGATCACGCCGGTCATGATGAACGACCGGGCGGTCCTCACCGTTACCGCCAGCAAGGACGAAGAGGCCGCGCAGCGCCAGAAGCTACCCATCGAGATCATTAACCTCAGCCCCGCCGGCTCTTTCATCGTGGCCACCAAAGTGGCCTTCTTCGGCGGGCTGGTCGTCGCCGCGCCCTTCATCTTCTACTTCGTCGCCAGCTTCGTGTTCCCCGCCCTGAAAATGCGGGAGAAGAAATACATCTACCGCGGACTGGGCTTCGGGGCCGGCCTGTTCCTCGCGGGCGTGACGTTCTGCTACTTCATTCTCATGCCCGTGGCGCTGGCCGCCTCAGCCAAATACGCCGAATGGATGGGGTTTACTGCCAACCAATGGCGCGCGGAAGAGTATATCGGGTTCGTCTGCAAATTCATGCTCGGCATGGGCCTGGGCTTCGAGCTGCCCGTCGTGGTGCTTACGCTGGTGAAAATAGGCGTGTTGAGCTACGCCACCCTCTCCAAGGCCCGGCGCTACGTGATCGTCATCAATTTCGTGCTTGGCGCCGTGCTCACCACTCCCGAAGTGATCACCCAGGTGCTCATGGCCCTGCCCTTGCAGCTCCTGTTCGAAGTCAGCGTCTGGATAGCCTGGTATTGGGAACGCCAGGAGAAGAAGCGCGAAGCCGCCGAGGCCTCCGGCATGGTCGTCCGCGAGACCTAACCGGCCCCTTTCAAATATTCCCGCCAGGTGCCAGGGTTGTGGCCCTCAACTACGCCGTAGCCCCTCCAGATGCACACCACTACCTCACCGTAGAACCTCTGCAATGTTTGCAGAGGTTCTACGGCGAGGTACCGGTGTGCATCTGGAGGGGCCCCGGACGGCATCGCCTGCGGTGCCGACGGGCTGAAGTGCATAAGTGACTCGTACACCGTAGGCTGTGAATGCGACAGCTCCGGAGCTGGCGGCGGTGGGCCGATTCAGGGGGGCGGGGGCAAGGCTCGGCTACGTAAGGCGCTTTTGCTGAGACGCTTATCACTCATCCACCTGAACCTGGCTCCCAAATTCGTGTCGTGCCCCTCGAGCAGGACCGGCCGCGGGAAGGCGCTTGGCAGGCGGCGGGGGCTTGGTTATTCTGGCAGTGGATTCACCGGACGCGTGTGCGCTGCCTGTGGTTTGGAAGGGTAGCTGCCGCGGCCTGTGACCAAAGATTGTCATGCCTGATCAAACCTGGACCAGCCGCCGGCGGGTAACGGCGGCGCTGAATCATCAGGAGCCGGACCGTGTGCCCTTTGACCTGGGCGGCACGATCCTCACCGGCATCCATCACCGGGCGTATCGCCGGCTGCGCAAGCACCTGGGCTTGCCGGAGGCGCAGGTGGAGATCGAAGACCCTATCCAGCAGCTTGCGCGCGTGCATGACGACGTGAAGAAGAAGCTGCTGGTGGACGTCTGGGGCGTGAACCCGTCCAAGCCGCACGGCATCGGCAGCCTGCCCTGGAGCGAGGACGGCTACGACAAGCTGGTGGACGAGTGGGGCATCGAATGGTGGAAGCCGCAGGACAATGGCTTCTACTACGACATGCGCCGGCACCCGCTGAGCCAGGTGGACACGGTCGAGGGCCTGAAGAAGTACAAGTTCCCCGACCCACTGGACCCGGGCCGCTACGAGGGCATGGCCGCGCGCGCGACGGAGCTGATGAACCGCAAGCAGGTCGCCTACGTGCTGGGCCGCAATGCGCCGGGCGTCTTCGAGGTCGCGCTGTGGATGCGCGGCTTCGAGAACTATTACTGTGATATGGTGTCCAACCAGCCCTTCGCCGAGGCGCTGCTCGATCATATCATGGAGGTGAAGATGAAGTACTGGGCGCGGGCGCTCGAACTGCTCGGCCCCAACGTGATGATCATCTCCGAGGCCGACGACCTGGCGAGCCAGGACCGTTGCCTGGTCAGCCCCGAGCTTTACCGCAAGCTGATCAAGCCCCGGCACACGAAGCTGTTCAGCTTCATCAAAAAGCACGCGCAGGTGCCGGTGAAGATTTTCTATCACTCCTGCGGGGCGATCGCGGAGCTGTTGCCGGACCTGATCGAGTCGGGCATTGACATCCTTAACCCGGTGCAGGTCAGCGCCGCAGGCATGGATACGAAGGAGCTGAAGAAGCGCTTCGGCAAGCAACTGACGTTTTATGGCGGGGGCGTGGACACCCAGCGGGTGCTGCCACACGGCACGCCGCAGGAAGTGCGCGACGAGGTGAAACGGCGCATTGACGACCTCGCACCGGGCGGGGGCTTCATCTTCAACACGGTGCATAATATCCAGGCGGACGTCCCGCCGGAGAACATCCTGGTGATGTGGGAGACGGTGAGGGAATACGGCGTGTACAATGCGAGTAAGGTTTAAGGGGCGTTATTTAACCCAAGTGCTTTGCGCTGGTAGGGACGCCTCGCCGAGGCGTCCGTGTTGTCGTGGCGGCGGACGCCTCGGCGAGGCGTCCCTACCCTGCTTCGGGCTAAGCCTGTGCCTTCTGCTGTGCGGCCCCGCCCGGGCACAGGCGGCGACCAACGACCCCTGGACGATAGACTTCCGCTACGCGCCGCCGTGGTGGCAGACGGCCATCTGCCTGCCCGATGATTGGCAGAAGACGCTGGTCGGCAAAGAGGGCAGCCTGCTCTATGACTTCCCGGGGAGCTACTCGGGCTTCGGCACGCGGATCACGTTTGGGCTGGGCACGGACACCCATTGGGTCCGGCAGGAGTTGGAATCGCCGCGCGAGCCGATCGTCCGCACGTTCGAGCGCAGCGGGGATATTCAAATCGAGGAGGACGCCTTTGCCGTAGCGCCGCCATTGACGCCGCGGCGACGCGCGACGGAGTTCGTGCTCGAGCGAGTGGATGGAGAAACGGGCAACATCGGCTGGGCCGCGCCGCCCGCGGGCAGCGATCCGGCCTTCGCCAACATGGCCCTTGGCCTGGGTCACTCGGTGCATTACCGCTTTAAAGCGAAGCGCCGAGGCCGCTACACGGTGGTGTTCGGCCTGTGCGAAGGGTTTCACGCCCGGGCCGGCCAGCGCATCCTGGTGCTGGAGATCGAAGGCAAGCCGGTCCGCACCGTGGACATGGCTGCCGAGAAGGGCCGCAATCAACCGGCGCTCTTCGCTTTCCCTGCGAAGGACGAGAATGGAGACGGCTGGGTGGACCTGAGCGTGGCGGCGGCAACCAATTCCCCGGATAAGAATACGGTCCTCAACGCGCTGTGGGTCTTCGGCGCGGACAGCCGTCTCGACGAGAAGGCCCTGCTGGCGGGCCGGAGCCTGTGGCCGCCGCTGGTCCACCTTGATTGCGGGGCGGATGCCGCCGAAAATCACCCGCCGCGCCATGACCTCGTGCTGGTGCGCATGCACAACATGGCGGACACGCCGGCCTCGGTCTCGCCGACGCTGACGATCGAGAGCGCCGCGCCCATGACGCCGGAGCCGTTCCGGCGGCGCGTCCAGGTGGGCAACTCGACGACCGTCTCTTGTTCGCCTGCCATTCTCGGGATGCACCAGGGCGGCGGCCGCATGGTGCTGCAGTTCCCGGCGGCGACGATCGCCCCGCACGGCGAGGGCACGCTGTCGTACGTGGTCGCGCGCGGACGGGACGCAGGCGACCTGCCCTTCGACTTCAAGCAAGGGGAGGTCTTGCTGCGGAAGGCGGAGCAGTTCTGGGAATCGGCTCCCCTGCCCTACGACCGCCTGGAGGTGCCGGATGTTGGTGTGCAATCGCTCCTGGATTCGGCCATTCGCAATATCTACCAGGCGCGGGAGATCAAGGACGGGCTGCCCGCGTTCCAGGTCGGGCCGACGTGCTACCGGGGCCTGTGGGTGGTTGACGGTTCATTCCTGCTCGAAGCGATGACTTACCTGGGCCGGGCAGACGAGACCCGCAACGGGATCAAATACCTCATGAGCTTCCAGCGCCAGGACGGCAGTTTCATGCTGATAGACGGGCACTGGAAGGAAACGGGCATCGCGCTGTGGGCGATCACGCGCCACGCGCGGCTGACGGGCGACAAACAATGGCTGCTGCAGGCATGGCCGAACGTGGAGCGCGGCGTTGACTTCATTCGCAAGATGCGCGCGATGCCGGCGGCCGATGCGCCCAACGCCCGGCTCATCCCGGACGGCTTCAGCGACGGCGGCCTGGCTGACAAGGTGCCCGAATACACCAACATCTATTGGACGCTGGCCGGCTTGCGCGCGGCTGTCGAGTCCGCCCGCTGGCTGGGCAAGCTGGATGAAGCGCAGGACTGGGAGAGGCGATACGATGATTTCCTGCGTACGTTCCGCCGCTCTGCCGCGCGCGATATGCGCACGGACAAGCACGGGAACCGTTACTTGCCCATCCGCATGAGCGGCGATCCGGCGATTCCCCCGCAAAAGGCGCAGTGGGCGTTCCTGCATTCGGTGTTTCCCGGGAAGGTCTTCAGCGCGACCGATCCGCTGGTGCAGGGCAACATGGCCATGCTGCGAGCCGTCGAGCAGGAGGGGCTGGTGCAAGACACCGGCTGGCTGAAGGACGGCGTCTGGACCTACTTCGGCTCATTCTACGGCCACGCGTGGCTTTGGCTGGGCGACTCGGACAAAGCGGCGCGCACGCTCTATGCGTTCGGCAATCACGCGTCGCCGCTGCTGGCATGGCGCGAGGAGCAGATGCCGGTGGGCCACGGCGACCAGGTGGTGGGCGACATGCCGCACAACTGGGCGAGCGCGGAGTTCATCCGGCTGGTGCGACACTCGCTGATCCTGGAGCGCGGAAACGAGCTGCACTTGTTTGAGGGCGTGCCGGCCAAATGGGCCGAGCCGGGAGCGGTCATTCGGGCGCGCGATATTGCCACGGAGTTCGGGCCGATGTCGGTCGAGTTCAAAGTAGATGGGGACGGGCACAGCGCCGTTTTGAAGCTGACTCCTCCGCAGCGCACGCCGCCCGAGCGGATCATCCTGCACCTGGACCATTGGTCGGGGCAATCGGGCACGCGGGAGTTGCCGACGCGGCACCGGAGCCGGACGGAGATCAGGTTGAGGGAGGGCTGAAACCTGAAGGCCGAGATCCGAAGGCGCACCGCGCGGCAAAGCGAGGATGGAGGATAGAAGATGGAGGATGGAAGCCCCCAGCTTCCCGCTCGCTTGACAGCGCAGGGGCCGGAGTTATGGTTAAACCAGAACTTTAAAAGCTAACGGTTATGAAGAAAGTTTCGATCTTCCTATTTGCAGCGGCGCTATTGGTTGCCACTCCCTGCGTGAACGCAGGCGGGTGGGGAGGCTGTCACGGCGGCGGATGTTACCGCGGAGGCTGGGGCGGATGCTACCGGGGCGGCTGCGGATGGGGCGGCTGCTATGGCGGCTGCGGCTATTATGGTTGCGGGTGGGGCGG
>DATKNZ010000458.1:0-35426 GCA_035541055.1 Candidatus Acidiferrum sp.
GTCAGCGATACATCCAGACAACATGCTGATCGTGTTCCCTTTCGCTGACGATTACTCCTTCGGCATCCTGCAGTCCGGCATCCACTGGGCTTGGTTCAAAGCGCGCTGCTCCACCCTCAAAGGCGACTTCCGCTACACCTCTGACACCGTCTTCGACACCTTCCCCTGGCCGCAATCGCCCACACTAGCCCAAGTCAAAGCGGTGGCCGAAGCTGCCCGATCCCTGCGCGCCCTGCGCCGCGGGATCATGCAATCCAGCGGTTGGTCCCTGCGCGACCTCTATCGCACCCTCGAAACCCCCGGCACTAACCGCCTCCGCGACGCCCACGCCGCCCTCGACTCCGCCGTCCGTGCCGCCTACGTCATGAAGGGGGCCGAAGACACGCTGGCCTTCCTTCTCCGGCTCAACCTCGACCTTGCCGCCAAAGAATCCGCCGGCGAATCCGTCACCCCGCCCGGGCGCCCCTGCTTCATCTCGAATGCAGAGGACTTTATCACCGCTGATTGCATTTAAATCCCTTGACACTCCTTCTGCTTGCAGCTCTTTCTATCGGCTGCCGGCCCTCGACCGCCGCCTGGAACCCCACCCGCCTCTCACCCCATCCAGCAGCTTCTCATGCGGAATACTGTCGAAGTAGCCCTTGAGGTCGGCGTCCACCACCCAACCGTATCCCTCGTGCAGCAGTCTCTCGACCCGCTCGACTGCCTGTCGGGCGTTGCGCTCCGGTCGAAACCCATAACTATGCTCGGAAAACTCCCGCTCACCCAGAGCCCTCGGCACACGAGGGCAACAACTCTCTGGTTGACTTGCTTACGCGAGATGGCGAACCTTGACCTATGGCGAAGCCGGACCCAGAGAGCCAAAACCTGTTTGCTGAACCCCTCGCCGGTGCCACGGTGCTTACCGCAGAGGACATCACAACCATGGCCCAAAACAGGCGGTTGATTTCGGATGAGTTTGACCCGGCAAGCCTCCAAGCAACATCCTACGACTTTCGTATTGGGGCACGGGGCTTGGTAGGCGGTGATACGAGCAAGACAGACCTGAAGACTGGGAAGCTGGTTATCCAGCCGGGATCGTACGCCGGGGTTATTTCGCTGGAGAGGGTGAAGCTGCCTAACAACGTCTTCGCGCTGATTGGCTCTAAGCGGAAGTTTTCGTACGACGGCCTGATTCTCCTCACAGGATCGATCATAGATCCTGGTTACGAGGGCCACCTCTTATTTGGGCTCTACAACGCGCCAAGCAAGCGGGTGGTCCTCCCCATGCGTACCAAGATTTGCACCGCAACCTTTATTCGCCTTCCGAAGGATGCGAGGCCCGTCCCGCCAGACCCCTATCTGATCGATGGTAACTTCCCACCGGATTTCCTGCAGAAGATGGCCAACGTCGAGGTCCTGCCCTGGGCGGAGGTTACCGACAAGGTCAGGCGAATTCAGGAGCTGGCCCAGGCGGTGTTGGAGTTGCGAGCCCAGTACGACGACGTATTGGAACCGATAAAGAGCCTGACCAAGAACGTGGATAAGGTGAATAGCGATGTCGCGCTTCTGGCCGAGCAGATCAAGAACGTCGGGGGACAGGTGAACAGGCTGGAGCAGCTGACTGAGCGCAATGCCGATCAAGTGCGTCAAGTTACCGAGAGCGTGAAGCTTCTCCGAGATGACACAGGGGAGCAGAAGAAGGACGTTCGCGACCTCACCAGGAAGGTCGGTCTATACGGCATCCTGGTTTATGTCCCTTGGGCCATAGCCTTGCTCGCGCTGGGGGCGGTGATCACGTTCTTTATCACCAAGGCCCTGAACTCGACGACACCACAAGGCGCTCCGCCGCCATCTAAATCGGCCCCAGCAAAACCATGAAGGGCGGGTCCAGCGTCGCGTCGTGTGCGATAGAGTCGGAGGCAACGGGCAGCCTTGGAAGCGGGAGCCGGGTGAAGTTACAGATGCCTGGGACTTTTCCCTAACTAGCAACTATGGTTAACTACAGAGTTCTCTATTATCCGAATTTCGAGCCAAATCAGCGGTGGCTCCGGTCGGTGTTACTCTTTGCAGATGAAGTCCACCGGGTCATTCCAGCGAGTGCAAATCACAGCGATTCACCGCGCATAAGGGAGATCGCCGACGCTATGCCCGGTTGCCTCCAGACGATCTCGCCGACGCCGGACGATACCTGGTTTGACGACTTAAACTTCGGTCGTCTAGAAAAGGCTTTTAAGCAAATCAAAGGCGAAGACGGACGCTTCCCGCCTAAGGAGCTCGGTTTGATCTTTGACCAGAGCGGACACGTTCGAGTGAAAGGCAACGTGTGGCTGAGCAATGCGAAGTTGGAGGATCGCGTACGGGAGCTACTAATGAAGCACGACCTTGCCGTTGACCTGAGCCCTTTCTTGGGATCTGCGCCATCCGGCGACTCGCTTTCCGCTAATCGCGAAGTTGCTGATCTAATCGTATCCTATGTTGCTGATCGGATCGCAAGACGAACCGGTCTAGACACAATGACAGACCAGCCTCTAGCCTTTACGGTCCATGCGCTCGACGCGCTTGAAGTATCCGAGCTCAGTCGCGCCCGCGAGGCAGAGGGAGCATTAGCGTCAGCAGTAGCACGGGTGGTTGTACCGGCCGAAATTGAGAGCCTGAGCCTAAGCGAGTACCTTGGCGTCCGCACCTCCTACTCGGCTTTGCGCGCGACATTTCAAGACCTAATTCGTTTACTTTCTGAGCGAGCGAAGCTGCCACGGCAACAGAGTGGAACAGCGGTCGAGGCCAAGCTGGAGCGATCAGTTCATGAATTTGAGGAAGAATGGCGGCGCTACAAAGCGGGAGCATTCGGTCGGAGGCTCAAGAGGTGGACTCCGTTTTCGATAGGTGGCCTCCTGACAGTTAGTGCCGCCCTTGCCTCTCCATGGCTGGCCGCGGTCCTGGCGGGCGGCACTCTTGCTGTGGATATTGTTGAGAGAGGCATTGGAATGCGTGACCAGCAGGGGACGGATGAGAAGGCGTTTCACATGCTGTGTAGGCTTGAACGCGATATTCTACGCAAGGCCAAAGTCAGGCCCCTGGTATGATTCTTGTGGTGGAGCGAGCGAAACTTAATAAGCCCGGTCGAAGGCCTTCTCATTATTGACACTCTCGGAGCGTCACCCGCCAGATCACGACCACTAACGGCTGGTCCCTGCGCGACCCCTACCGCACCCTCGAAACCCCCGGCGCCAACCGTCTCCGCGACGCCCACGCCGCCCTCGACTCCGCCGTCTGCGCCGCCTACCGCATGAAGGACGAGGAAGATCCCCTCGCCTTCCTGCTCAAGCTCAACCTCGGCCTTGCGGCGAAGGAAACCACCGGAGAACTCATCACCCCGCCCGGTCTCCCCACGTTGATCCCGGCGGCAGGGGGTTTTACCACTGCTGATTGCATTCAAATCTCCTGACGCCCCTTCCGCTTCCTTCTGACTCATTGGCCATAGACTCCTGACGACTGCGCATCCTGCGCGTTTGCCATTTTGACCCACTGCGCCATCCCGTGGCGCAATGCTCGATGCCCGTCACCACGATGACTTGGCGACGCGCGCGGCAGGGAGCGGCATTTTCGCTACCCTTGCGCCGGGCACTGCCCGCCCGCCGGCCTGTCCCCGCCTGTCGCTTCACGGCGCCACTGTCCTGATTTCCATCCCTTGACAGGCATTCAAATCTATGATAGTGGTACTTAATTCTCCGCATAGGTTCCCCGGCAGCACGGATGTTCATTGAGTGCCGGCCGGGGGCCGGAGTTTGAGCGCGCCGGGCGCGCGGAGCGGGTTGGGCGTTGCGGAGCCGGATCGACGCCGATTCGGCAGGGGCAATGCAGCCTTCACAGTGGAAGTTATGTATCACTCGTTCCTGCTTGGACCCAACCTCCGAAAGACACGAGTATTATGAAAGTCATGAGAATGGCCCTACTGCTCTCGCTTGCCGAATTGGCTGGACCTGCCGCCCAGGCCGGTGTCGTGGCGACTCTCCATTCGTTCAGCCACGCGGACGGGGAGAATCCGGAAAGCACGCTGGTCGTGGGGAGCGACGGCAACCTCTACGGCACGACCTATTTCGGCGGCGCTTACAATTATGGGACGGCCTTCAGCCTGACGACCAACGGGGTGTTTACGAACCTCTTTTCCTTCGATTACACCAACGGCGCAAACCCAATCGGCCAGTTGGCGCTCGGTTTGGACGGCAATGTCTACGGCACCACCACTGGCGGCGGCCCGGCCGGCCACGGGACGGTGTTCAGGATCACGACCAACGGAGTATTGACCGCCGTGGCCAGCATCACCAATGGAGTCAACTCGGCCGGGGGCCTGTTCCGGGACACGGACGGGGCCTTCTATGGGACGACCGGCGGCGGGGGGGACTTCAGCAGAGGAACGGCATTCAAGTTCACTTCGGGCAACAGCAACTTCAGCACCTTGATCTCGTTCGACTCCGTCAACGGAGGCACTCCCGAGGGAGTCCCGGTGCGTGACGCCAGCAGCCAGAATTTTTACGGCACCGCCGCCAGCGATGGCCCGAATGGCCGGGGCACGGTCTATCGCCTGGTTCCTAATGGCGCGTTCACGACGTTGACCGAGATTTTCGCCTTCAACGGCACCAATGGCGGGGCTCCGTACGGTGCGCTGGTGCAAGGCCCGGATGGCACCTTCTACGGCACGACCTCCAACGGCGGCACGAACGGAAACGGCTTCGGCAATGGCACGGTGTTCTCCGTGACGACCCTCGGGCTGCTCAAGATTCTGATTCTGTTCGATGGCACCAACGGGGCGAATCCCCTCACCGGGCTGACCTTTGGGCCAGATGGGAAGTTGTACGGCGTGACCCACGGTGGCGCGGGCAGGCCGGGGACGCTTTTCCAGATAGACACCAACGGGACCTTCTCTTCCCTGGCCTCCCTGGCCTCGCCTTACGCTGGCTTAACGCTGGCCGGAGATGGCAATTTGTATGGCAGCGAGACATCGGGCGGCGATTCGAGCGAGGGAACCCTCTTTCGTTACATCTTCAATCCGGCGCCACCAGTGATTCAGTCGGCCTCTCGAACCGGTTTCACGGCGACGCTGACCTGGAGTTCGCTTTTGGGTTGCGCCTATCAACTTCAATATAGGACCGATCTTGCCCAGGGCGATTGGCTGGATGTGGTGGGAAGTCGTGTCGTTGCGTCCGGCGACAGCACAGTTGGCTTTGATTACTCCGCCTCCGACCCGCAGCGCTTCTACCGGGTGGTGCTTCTGGTACAGTGAGTTTGGGCTCCCCAAGCAAGTGTGGGGCCTGACCGCTGGCACCATCGGCGGTCGAGCGAGTGTCAGAATTTGATGCCTTTGGCGCGCCCGCTACCACCTGGGAACCAGGCGCCAACTATTTCGCTACCTTCGACGGGAGGCAAGCCGACATTGCCAAGTCGGTAGGCTTCAGCACGAACCTATAGAATACAACCTGAGCAGGACGAAACCGGCTTGTTCTGCGGCTTCGAGCAACTGGCCGTTGCTGAGGCCCTTCCAGCCCATGCCCTGAACAGCGGCGACACCGTGATCGGGCAAGGCGTGGCGGGCTTGCTGTGGCACGCACTCGTCGAGGAGAATCCTCGTCACGCGAGTTCGCTCGCGATGCGCTGCCAGCCGTGGCGCACGATAGCCGCCGCCTGCTCACGCGTGACCGAAGGGAAGGTTTCGAGGAAGTAATCGAGCGACAATCCGCCCGTCAGGTACTCAAACAGCGTCTTCACCGGCATTCGGGTCCCCTGAAAGGTTGCAGTTCAGGGGCCGACGTGACCGTACTAACGGCCTGACCATGCAACGATTCCCCCGCCACGGGCATCGTCCTCCCCACCACGCCACCGAGCACCGGCTCGCACCAGTCGTCGAACAACGGGGGCTTGCCAGTACGGTGAGGCTCCGCGTCGGGAGTCTTCATCACTGGAAAGACAAAAGGCGCAGCGGAAGCTGCGCCTTGGGTAGGGGCGAAAAAATGCTCAGCGCCGGCGGCGGATCACGTTCCAAGCCAGCAGGCCGGCAAAGCCGGTCAGCAGGGCTGCGCTTGCCGGTTCGGGAATCGCCGTTACGCTTGCAGTAATGGTGAAATTGTCAGTTCGGTCCGTGCCGGCGGTCCCGACGTTCCCGCCGTTGATCGCTCCACCGGTGGTGGCGCTATCGTCCACAATGCGGAAATACATCGTGCTGGCCGTGTCCAGCGCCGTAATCGCACTCAGATCGAAGCTCTCCTGGGTTGGCTGACCGCCGGTGCCAGTACTCCAGGTAATGCCGGACGTGAGCGCATAATCCGACCCAACCGTGTTCCAAGTGGAGCCGTCGGTGCTGTAAGCAAAATAGAACGTTTTCGGACCAGTGGCACTGCCGTTCTGGTCGTAAGAGACAGCAATGCCGGAATAGGTGTAATCGGTTAGATCCGGGCTGAGCGTGAACTGGAAGTAATCGCCCTGCGCCCAAAGGTTGGCACTGAACGAATGCGGCGAGCCATTGCCGGAGGGCGAACTCCAAACCGTGCCTGCTCCAGCGTGCGTGCCGGAAGCTGCCGCGGTGGCACCGCTATACAAGGTTTCAGGAACGATGCCGCCAAACGTCGCACTGGTCCCGGTAATGCTTGGGCCGCTGGTTTCAAAAGTCCATTGCGCAAGCGTATCGGCCCTGACCTGCAAGGCAGCAGTTAGAGCCAGGGCGGAAACGGTGGTGAGGGCTAACCGAGGGATGCTCATTTTTTTCATAGACCGATGGTGTTCCGTGAGTTGTTCTCGAAAAAGTTAGGCGTAGAATAGGACAAGCCGCCGAATAGGACAAGAACTATTTTCGATTTCTTCAGTCGGCAGGGGCTCATCCCGATTTTCGATAGGGGCGGCGCAACGCCCGTTTCGACCGCAAAGGTTAACCGGGTATGGGGTCAGCCAACCCGCGGCAGGTATCGCAATCTGTCTTCTCGCCGCCACTTGGGGCCTGATTCCCCCGGTTGCTACCAGGGAGCAGGCTCTCAGGCTAAAGCGCCCACCGATTCTGCCTCAACCTCACCGTGACCATACTGTAGCGGTCACGGAGAGGGAAATGTGCGGGTGGGAAGGGTGACGCGTAACCGCCTTGAGGATGGGCAGTTACGAATCGGGTGCGGAAATCGGGCCTTGCGGCTGGGCTCGGGCAGCCCAGAGTGAAGTGGCCTCTGCAAGTACCTCTCCCTGCGTGATCTACGCGCTAACTGGAGGCCATGCGGGGGCAGGCCAGTTGTATCCCGGTGTGTCTCCCATGAGGGTCGACCCCCATGGGAGACACGCCGGGATACCGCAGGCCCCACACCGCCATCTCAAGCTGGAAAGCCAGGCGCCGGTGAGATGCCGGAGCGGCCTTGCGGTCATGGCCTGCTTAGCCTGTCTGCCGTGGCGCCGCCCCTCGCGTCCAATGCTGTGCGTAGGTTGTTCTGGGCATCGGCATAGCCGGGTTTGAGCTTGAGGGCGGCCTGCAAGTGGTTGATCGCCTCGTCCAGGCGTCCTTTGGCTCCCAGCGCCACTCCCAAGTTGCACTGGGCTTCGGCTGAGCCGGGGTTGAGGTGGACGGCTGCCTCCAAGTGTTCCAGGGCCTCATCGAGTCGGCCAAGTTTGCCTAGCGTGATGCCGAGGCTGCATTGGGCCTCCGCGTCGGCAGGCGCAAGTCTTACCGCTTCGCCCAGGCTGGCGGCGGCTTCCGGGAGCCGGCCCTGTTTGCCGAGCATGATCCCGAGGTTGCGGTGGGCTTCGGGAAACTCGGGTTTGAGGGCGACTGCGAGGCGGAGCTGGCCGATGGCTTCGTCCAGCCGGCCTTGCTTCTCCAGGGCCAGGGCAAGGTTGCGGTGGGCGTCCGCAAGTTTCGGATCGAGCTGGAGGGCCTCTTGAAACTGAGCCATCGCCTGGTCGTCGTGACCTTTCTTGCCGAGGGCGGCCCCCAGGTCGTTGTGCACGCGGGCGTAGCTGGGCGCCAGCTTCAGGGCCACCTCCAGGTGGGGAATCCCCTCGTCCAGGCGGCCTTCGCGAACCAAAAGGCTGCCGAGGATATCGTGGGCGAGCACGTTATCTTGCGTAACCGTGAGGGCGTGGCTGAACAGGGCCTGGCTGTCCTTCCAGTAGCGAAGCTGGCGGCGGGTCAAGGCGATGCAAGGGAGCGCAATCGCCAGGCCCAGGGCACTGAGGACGAGCCGTTGAAAGCGCCAGCCTCGGGTTAAATCATGGATGCCCCACACCAGGAGGGTGAAGACGCCGATCGAGGGAATGTACGTATAGCGGTCCGCGTGAGATTGCTGGCCGACCTGGATGAGTCCGATCACCGGAAGCAACGTGACCAGGTACCAAAGCCATCCCACGGCCAAATAAGGCCGGGTGCGGCTCGTCCACAGCGCCAACAGTGAGAGGGCCACGAGCAGCAGAACCACGCCGGCGGCCGGCCAGATTGGAAAGGCCCGCGGCAAGGGATAGAACAGCGCGAGACGCAAGGGCCAAGCCATCTGGGCCAGATAACGCAGATAGGACAGGATGGCGTTCACGACGCGAGCGCGGAAGCCCAGGTCGGTCAGGGGCGAGAGGGCGCCGACCTCCTCCTGAGAGAAAAGCGTCAGCACGCCCACAGCGAGTCCCAGGAGGAGGAAGGGCTGCTTCTCCCGGAAAAGGGCGGGGGAAAAGCCGCGACCCAACGGCCACCAGTCCAGCAGCAGCAGAACCAGGGGCAACGTCACGAGCATGGGTTTGCTCATGAGGCCGCAAACGAAGAACAGCAGCGTGAACCGATAGAACCGCGCCGCCCTTGGGCTTTGTGCTTTGGACAGTTCGGTATAGCGAGCGTAGGTCAGCAGCGTCAGCATCCAGAACAGGGTGCTCAAAGTGTCCTTGCGCTCCGCGGCCCAGGCGACGGATTCGACGTGCAACGGATGCACGCCGAATAGGGCGGCCACGAACGCACTGCGCCCGCTGGCGCCGGTCATCCGCTGCAACGCCAGAAACAACAGCACCGTGTTGAGGGCATGCAATAACAGATCGATGGCATGGTGGCCGGCGGGTCTCGTGCCAAAGAGTTGGCAATCCAGCATGATCGAGAGCCACGTAAGCGGGTGCCAGGAGCCACCGACCACGTTCGTGAAGGCCCAACCCAAGCCGTCCCAACTGAACCCCTGGCACACGTGGACGTTCTGGGAGATATAGCCGGCGTCATCAACATCAATAAAACCATTCTGGATCGAAGGCAGGAACACGCCGACCACCAGGAGGAACAACAGAACAGAGATCGCTGCTTCCTTGCGGCAGCGGGGGAGCTTGAACGGCAGTGTCATGGCCCGGGCTGAGGCTGAATGAAGTGGCGCCCCCACTCAAGCGGTTTGACGCGCGGCACCGCCACCGCCAACGACTATGCGGATGGGATGAACCCTGCGAGAGACCGGCTCATCCTGTTGCGAGGGCGAACCTCTTGCGTAATATTTCTGCGCAGACATCTGCCTGATGATGACTACTCCTCTTGCCTCGTTCGGACGAATACTCGCATTGGTGTTGCCACTGAGCTTGGCAAGCACACGTGGCGCCAGCCCAGGCGGCTACAATCCGTTGGCGACGGACCCCAACACCCAGCCGTCGCACCTGGAGTTGACGGTCCACGATGCCGCGCGGAACCGTGACATCCCGATTCGGGTCTACCTGCCCACGGGTACGGCAACCGCCCCGGTGGTTCTGTTCAGCCACGGGCTGGGTGGTTCGCGGAGCGGCAGCGCGTTTCTGGGGGAGCACTGGGCAGCGCGCGGTTACGTGGCGGTGTTCCTCCAGCATCCCGGCAGCGATGAGAGCGTGTGGAAGGACCAGCCTCCGGGGGAGCGGATGCAGGCACTGACCAAGGCGGCCTCGGTGGAGAATTTCCTGCTGCGGGTGCGCGACGTTCCCGCGGTGCTGAGCCAGCTTGCCGTTTGGAACGCGGACAAGGCCCATCCCCTGGCGGGCCGACTGGATATGCAGAAGGTCGGCATGTCCGGTCATTCCTTCGGCGCGGTGACCACCGAGGCCGTGAGCGGTGAAACGTTGCCGCTAAGCGGTCAGGAGTTCACCGACCCGCGCATCAAGGCGGCGGTGGTGTTCAGCCCGAGCGCGCCGCAGGTCGGGAGTGCGGCGAAAGCCTTCGGTGCGGTGAAGATCCCCTGGTTGCTCATGACCGGCACGAAGGACCTGGCTCCTATTGGGCACGCGGACATGCAGTCGCGGCTGGCGGTGTATCCCGCGCTGCAAGGCGCGCCCAAGTATGAACTGGTGCTGCACAACGCCGAGCATTCGGTATTCACCGACCGCGCATTGCCCGGAGATCACGAACCGCGCAACCCGAACCACCACCGAGTCATCCTCGCCCTGTCCACGGCGTTCTGGGACGCCTACCTGCGCAAGGATGCCGAAGCCCTCGCCTGGCTAAACGGCCCCGGCCCCCGCTCGGTTATGCAACCTGACGATCAGTGGCAGCTTTCCGTGCCCTGACGGAGGCGAAGGACCGGCGCCGGTGCCCACAATTGCGTCGGTGGGATCGCGCCCGGCGCTGCGCGCATGGACTTTCAAGCTTACTTGTCGTCCGCGCTGGCCGCCGGCTTCTTCCTCCCCTTCTTTCTGTCCGCCTCGCTGCGTGGACAATGAAACAAAGTCCCTCAGCGGGTTTGACTTAGGCTCTGCCCTTGCCTATCGTTCGCCCAATTCGTGCATAAGGACGCAAACCATTCGGCCACAGGGCGGGCCTGCCTGCTGGAAACGCCTGACTGGTCTTCTTGAACCAGCCGTAAGGCGCACGCGCGGTCGCGAGATCATTACCCGGCGGGCGCTGGCTATCTCCCATGAAAACCAAGGTCGCCATCGGCATCCTCATCGTGCTTGCGGTCGTTGCCGCGCTGGCCGGGGTGAAAACGTTGCAGATCAAGACGCTGGTCGCGAGCGGAAAGGCCTTCGTTCAGCCGCCCGAATCCGTCTCGTCCGTCGTCGTGCACGAGGAGAAATGGCCGGTCACCCTCACCGCCATCGGGTCCGTCACGGCCGTGCAGGGTGTGACCGTCAACCCGGAACTGCCGGGCATCGTCTGCGATATCGCCTTCGAGTCCGGCCAGGTAGTGGGCAAAGGCGATGTGCTCGTCCGGCTGGATACCTCGCTCGAGGCGGCGCAACTGCGCGCGCTCGAGGCCCAGGAGGAGTTGGCCCGCATTAACGTGGTCCGCGAACGCACCCTGCGCAGCCAGAAGATGGTCTCGCAGTCCGAGCTCGATACCGCCGAGGCCACCTTGAAGCAGAACCAAGCCAATGCCGACGCCGTCCGCACGACCATCGAGAAGAAGACCATCCGCGCACCGTTTGCCGGGCGGCTGGGCCTGCGCATGGTCAACCTGGGCCAATACCTGGATACCGGCAAGCCCATCGTATCCCTCCAGTCGCTGAACCCGGTCTATGCCGACTTCACCCTCCCGCAGCAGGAGCTGGCGCAACTCAAGACCGGCATGCGGGTAAGCATCACGACCGACTCCTATGCCGGCCGCCGGTTCGAAGGCAAGCTCACGGCCATCACGCCGGACCTGGATCAGTCCACGCGCAGTGTAGGCCTGCAGGCCACGCTGGACAACCCCGATCAACTGCTCCGCCCCGGCATGTTCTGCCGCGTCGAAGTGTTCCTGCCGGAGGACCAGCAAGTCCTGGTCATCCCCAGCACCGCCGTGCTCAGCGCGCCCTTTGGGGACTCCGTGTATGTGATCGAGTCCAGGCCGGCCACGAACGGGGCGCCCGCCGGCCTCGTCGTCCGGCAGCAGTTTGTCCGCACGGGCCGCACGCACGGCGACTTCCTGACTGTGGAGACAGGCTTGAAGGCGGGCGAGCGCATCGTCAGCGCCGGCATTTTCAAGCTGCGCAACGGCATGTCCGTGACTGAGAACAACGACGTCGCACCCAAGCACGACATGACGCCGCGCCCACCGGATACGTGAGCCCTGAGGATTCAGTGCAACCGCGAATGAACGGCAAACAGAAGACGAGGATAGAGGATAGAGCATGGATGATGGCGCCGCTCCGCTGCGCGCAGCCATCCACCCCCAATCTTCCATCCTCTATCCTCGCCTCTCGGCCCCATAGCCGCAGCTAGCCGGTGCGCTCTTTCACGGACATCTTCATCCGGCGCCCCGTCCTGGCGCTGGTGGTCAACCTGGTGATCCTGATCGCCGGCATCCAGGCCATTCGCACCCTGGTCGTGCGGCAGTATCCACGCAGCGATAACGCCACCGTCACCGTCACTACCGTTTATGTGGGCGCCAGCGCCGACCTGGTGCGCGGCTTCATCACCACGCCCCTGGAGCGCGCCATCGCCGGCGCGGATGGCATTGATTACCTGCAATCCACCAGCCAGCTCGGCCTGTCCACCATCACCGCCCGGCTCAAGATCAACTACGATCCCACCAAGGCGCTCGCGGAAATCAGCGCCAAGGTGGACCAGGTCCGCAACGACCTCCCGCCCGAGGCCGAGGTGCCCATCATCAACATCACGTCGGCGGATTCAGAATACGCCGGCTGCTACCTGAGCTTCACCTCGGACATCCTCGAGGCGAACCAGATCACCGACTACCTGGTGCGCATCGTGCAGCCGCGCCTCTCCGCCCTCGAGGGAGTGCAGCGCGCCGACATCCTGGGCGGGCGCACCTTCGCCATGCGCATCTGGCTCAAGCCCGACCGCATGGCGGCCCTGGGCATCAACCCCAACCAGATCCGCGTGGCGCTGGGCGCGAACAACTTCCTCTCCGCCGTGGGTCACACCAAAGGCTCGCTGGTGCAGGTCAACCTCAGCGCCAATACCGACCTGCGCTCGCTCGAGGAGTTCCGCAACCTCGTGGTCCGTCAGTCCGGCGACAGCCTGGTGCGCCTGCGCGACGTCGCCGACGTGGTGCTGGGCGCCGAGGATTACGACTCCGAGGTCCGGTTCGGCGGCGAGCGCGCCGTGTTCATGGGCATCTGGCCCCTGCCCAACGCCAACGCGCTGGATGTGATCAAGCGCGTCCGCGCCGAGATGGCCTCCATCCAGAGGGAGCTGCCCACCGGCCTCACGGGCAAGATCGCCTACGACGCCACCACTTACATTGACGACGCCATCCACGAGGTGCTCAAGACCCTGACCGAGACGCTGCTCATCGTGGCCATCGTGATCTTCCTGTTCCTTGGCTCACTGCGCTCGGTGCTGGTGCCGTTGGTGGCCATCCCCATCTCCCTCATCGGCGCGGTGTTCCTCATGCAGGTGTTCGGGTTCACGCTAAACCTGCTCACGCTCCTGGCCATCGTGCTGTCGGTCGGTCTCGTGGTGGACGATGCCATCGTGATCGTGGAGAACGTGGAGCGCCACGTGCGCGAAGGCCAGACCCCATTCCAGGCCGCCATCCTGGGCGCACGCGAGCTGGTCAGCCCCGTCATCGCCATGACCATCACCCTGGCCGCCGTCTATGCGCCCATTGGCCTGCAAGGCGGCCTCACCGGCTCGCTCTTCCGCGAGTTCGCCTTCACCCTCGCAGGCGCCGTATTCATCTCCGGCGTCGTGGCCCTCACACTGTCGCCGGTCATGTCCTCCAAGCTCCTCGATGCCGGGCGCGAGGAGCACGGCCTCACCGGGCGCATCAACCGCGACTTTGATCGGCTGCGCCGCGCCTATGGCCGTGTGCTCGACGCCACGCTGTCGGCCAGGCCCGCCGTTTATGTCGTCTGGATAGCCCTAAGCCTGCTCACGATTCCCATGTTCATCCTGGCGCCGAAGGAGCTAGCGCCCGCCGAAGACCAGGGGTTTGTCATGGGCATCGTCCTGGCCGCCGCGGATGCCACTATTGACCAGACCACCTACTACACCGAAGCCGTCAACCGCGAGCTGCTGAGCCTCCCCGAGGCCGAGCAGACGTTCCAAATCACTTTCCCCGACAACGGTTTCGCCGGATTGGTGCTCAAGCCCTGGGGCGAACGCAAGCGCACCGTCTTTGCAATCACCCCCGAGGTGCAGCAAAAGGTCAGCCGCATCCCGGGCGTCCGCACCTTCGCCGCGACTCCTCCCGCGCTGCCGGGTGGCGGCACCTACCCTATCGAGCTTGTGATAGGCGCCACGGCCGAGCCGGAGACCATCCTCAAGTTCGCCGAGCAACTGCAGCAAAAGGCCGCTGCCAGCGGCATGTTCGCTTTCCCGCCCGACATTGACACCAAGATAGACCAGCCCGAAGTCGAGTGCGTCATGGACCGCGACAAGGTAGCCAATCTCGGCCTCGACATGGCTACCGTGGGCGCCGACCTCGCCACGCTGGTCGGCGGGAACTTCGTCAACCGCTTCAACCTGGAAGGCCGCAGCTACAAGGTCATCCCGCAGCTCAAGCGCGTCGAGCGCCTGAACCCAAGCCAGCTCGAAAGCACCTATGTGAAGGGGCCAAACAACCAGTTAGTGCCCTTGAGCACCTTCGCCTCGCTCAGGAAGAAAACCGGCCCGCGCTCGCTCAATCGGTTCCAGCAGTTCAACGCCGTGAAGATCAGCGGCGTGCCCATCCGCCCGCTCGAGGAGGCGCTGCACTTCCTGGAAACCGAGGCCGCCAAAATCCTGCCTAAAGGCTACAAGCTCGACTACACGGGCGAGTCCCGGCAGTTGCGCGTCGAGGGCAGCAAGTTCCTGCCGGCCTTCGCCCTGGCGCTGGTCCTGATCTTCCTCGTGCTGGCCGCCCAGTTCAACAGCTTCCGCGACCCGCTGATCATCCTGCTGGGCTCCGTGCCGCTGGCCATGTTCGGGGCGCTGATCTTCAGCTTCCTCAAGATGCCCGGCCAGGGCACCCCGTTCTTCACCAATGGCTGGACGACTACGTTGAACATTTATTCGCAGGTCGGCCTGGTCACCCTCATTGGCCTGGTATCCAAGAACGGCATCCTCATCGTGCAGTTTGCGAACGAGCTGCAGCGCCGCGGCTCGAACAAGATCGAGGCCGTGCGGCAGGCTGCCTTGATCCGTCTGCGCCCCGTGCTGATGACCAGCGCCGCCACCATCTGCGGCCACTTCCCGCTGACGCTGGTCACCGGTGCCGGCGCCGCGGCCCGCAACTCCATAGGCATCACCGTCGTAGCCGGCATGGCGCTGGGCACCATCTTCACCCTGCTGGTGATCCCTTCGATCTACGTCCTGCTCGCACGGCAACATGCCGGCGAGGCCAGCCACGCCAAATCCTCCGATCTCGAGCTAGCGGGCGCAGCGGTCAGCGCATAGGAGCCGTAGCCTCGCTTTCAACAACTCGCGCACCTCCGGCCCAATTCCTTGCCCGGTTGAGCCGCGCTATCGTGCGTCGGCGATCTTCCCCTACGATCAAGCGCTTCATACTCGTAAAGCTTTGCGGTAGACGCACTTGCGTCGCCACTTCCCAGCTACACCGTTGCCACACCGTCACCACACCGTATCCTCCCCGTATACACACCGTATATTCAAATTGAATATACGGTGTGTATACGGGGAGGATACGGTGTGGTGACGGTGTGGTAACGGCGATGTCAGGGCAGGGCTGGAGACCGGCTTGGAATCGAGTCAATCGAAATCGCTGGGCAACCACGGAGCGGGAAGGCGCCGCAGATGGGAATGCTCTGCCGCCACAAACTGCCGGGCCGCGCTGCCCGGGCGTAATGTCGCCGCAGCCGAGCCAGTACTTCATTCCTGGTCTCTTGACTCATATCGCTGTGCATCTCCGGTACCACCGACTTCTGGCACAACGACTTGTTCGCTCGAACAGGTCAACCCGGCCCGGGTACCATGCTTCCTGGCGCAAATCGTGCTCTGGGCAGGGAGAATTTTGTGCTTGCATCTAGGGCGGAACTAGAAATACTGAGGTCGAAGCATACAACTCGCCTCCACGAGCCGCTGACTCGTTTCCTGTTCAGCCAACGACCCGCGTGCGAATAATGGCTCAGTAAACGGCAACGTACTGCCATTTCTCAGTCTGGCGAGGGCAGGGTGAAGGGGCGGGAGCATTCGCCCGAGGGACCTGTCTGATCTTCTGGGTCCACTTTTCGGGGCGACTTCAATTCCTTTCAGGAGGAGAACCATGAAAACGCACTTCCGGCCTCCACTGTTCGTGGACTACGGCCAGCCGAGACCTGTGGCTGCAAGCCGATTGTCCGTGTATCAGTGGCGGAAGCCGCTCAAACCTCAGCTCTCCGGATCTGCAGGATTGGGAAAGGAGAAAGCACTATGAAACCGCTCGAATGCAAAGGCTCGAACCTGAAGGGGTATCCGCTCGTGCCGTTGGCACGCACACCGACGCTCGGTGTCCGCCAACTGCGCCGATTCCTGGGCAAAACGCTGCTTGTTGCAGTTGCAGTTGCCTGGTGTTGGCCGGGTTCTTCGGCAACCGCTGCCACGCCGAATCGGCTGATCGTGAAACTCAAACCTGCCTTGGCCGGGGAGATGGAGTCCTGGGTCGCGCTAAGCCAGCCTGGGACGAACCAGCCGCCGCAGGGCGCGAAGGCCTGGCTGGCCAAACACAACCTCGGCCACTTTGAGCCCGTTTATCCGACGCTCGTGCGCACTAAGAGGCAGACCGGGCAAACCTACCGCCAGATGGCTGAGTTGGTGCATCAGAAGTTTCCAAAACGCGCCGCCCGCCATGCCGGTGCTTTTGATCCGCCCGAGATCGCGCGCACTTATCTGGTGGTGCCCAATGCGGGTTCGCCGGCTGAGGTGGAGGGGATCCTGGCGAAATTGAGGGCAGACCCGATGGTCGAATTTGCTCAACGGGACCAAGAGGTGCATGCCTGCTTTATCCCGAACGACCCTTATTTCTCCAGCACCGGCACTTGGGGGCAGTACTACGACGATTTGTATGGGGTCAAGGCCATCAACTGCCCTGCGGCTTGGGATGTGAGCACCGGAACCGGAATTATCGTGGCCGTGGTGGATACCGGGATCGACTACACGCATGTGGATATCACCAACAACGTCTGGATTAACCCCGGCGAAATCCCTGGCAACGGCATTGATGATGACGGCAACGGATACGTGGATGATGTGCGCGGCTGGGACTTCATCGGCAGTAATGCGTACGCGCCACAGCAGGACAACGACGTCATGGACCGTAATGGTCATGGGACGCATGTAGCCGGGACCATCGCTGCCCAAGGCAACAACGGGCTTGGCATTATCGGAGTAGCCTGGGGCGCCAGGGTAATGGCTGTCAAAGGCCTGGACGACAGCGGCACGGGTTGGGACTCAGACCTGGCTGATGCTGTCGTGTATGCCGCCAACAACGGCGCGGACGTCATCAACGCCAGTTGGGGTGGCCAGGGCACTTCACCGGTGCTTGAGGATGCGGTGAATTACGCGGTAAGCCTGGGCGCGGTCTTCGTCGCTGCGGCGGGCAACAACGATGCAGACGAGAACAGTTTCACCCCGGCAAATTGCTCGGCGGCAATCGCAGTGGCGGCTCTCGATCCCTACGGCAATCCGGCCTCGTTTTCCAATTACGGCAATCGGCTCGATGTGGCGGCTCCCGGCGTGGACATACTGTCCCTGCGAGCGACCAACACCTATATGGGCACGCCCCTGGCCCAGGATCCTGGCTACACTCGCGCTGACGGAACCAGCATGGCCGCGCCGCATGTCTCGGGGGTGGCGGCCCTGGTGCTCTCTCAACACCCCACGTGGTCATCCGAGCAGATCCGTCAGGTCCTGCGCGTGACCGCCGATGACTTATGGCCCGCGGGCGTGGATGTTTATTCCGGTTATGGCCGGGTCAACGCCCTGCGCGCCGTGCAGGCAGGGGCTCCGCTCGAGGCTCGCATTCTGAGTCCCGCCAATGAATCCACCGCGTCGCCCACTACGACGGTCACAGGCACAGCGCAGGGACCAGGTTTCGGCAGCTACATACTGGATTATGGCCCGGGCGATGATCCCACCAACTGGGTCCCCTTCGCTACAGGTTCGAGCCCGGTCAATCACTCGACGCTGGGCACTCTCCCAACCACCACCCTGCCCGATGGCGACTACACACTAAGGCTGCGGGCGCTCAACATGGATGGCGACAGCTTCGAAGATCGGATCCAGATGACAGTGGATTATGACTTCATCACTACGCCGAGCCTCCCAGCGGTGCCTTCGGTAGCCGCGGAGTATAAACCGGGGGCGAGTATCGCTTTAATCGGCACGGTGTCGGCGCCGAACCTACGCCAGTTTTGTGTGGAATGGGCCAGAGGCATGGATCCAACCAACCGCTGGACCAACAGCGGCATCGCAATCGTCGGAGGCGGCCTGGGCAGCGTTACCAACGGCCTGCTGGCCACATGGGACACTAGCGGAATCACCCAGGCGGACTTCTACACCCTCCACCTGCTGACGGATAGAACCGCTTTCACCAACGAAGCAAAAACTTACGTTTATTTGGAGCCGGACCTTTACTCGTCAGGCTGGCCGCAGTGGATTGGCTCGTCGCCCAGCGGCGGTGCCCTTCCAGCCAGAGACGCGCAAGGGCACACCCGGCTGATCGTCATGAATCCCACATACTCCGATAGCACCTTTCCTCCCACGCTGTGGAGTTTTGCCTTGGATGGGTCCTGCGAGACCTATGGTTTGGACAACGGAAACTATGGTCAGGTGGCGGTTGGCAACGTGACGACAGCGGCCGGTGACGAGGTGGTCGTAGCCGATAACATCGGGAGCGGTGGCTGGCTGAACCAGGGTCAGATCAAGGTCTTCCCGGCAAATGCCGCCGCACCAATTACTGTTTTTCCGCCCGCGTCGACGGCCATTTATGACACGTTGGTGACTCTGGCGGATTTGAACGGAGACGGCCTGCCGGAAATCCTCGCCTTGGCTTCTGGCCCGAGCGGCGACTCGGACCTGCTCTATGCGTGGACGTCCACCGGCGCGTTGATCAGCAGCAACTTTCCTGTTGCTGTGGCGGGCACTAACCGTCCCTGGTGTTATGCGGAGTATGCCAATCGCCTGCTGCCGCTGCTCAGTAACGACGGACATAGCGAACTGCTCGTGGCGGCGCGAGACAGTTTCAAAACTTTTTCTCTAAAGAAATACGCGGCGGATGGCAGCTCGGTGGCGTGGCCTACCCGGACCTTCAATGGCTGTCTTGTCCAAATGGCCAGCGGAGACGTGCTCGGCGATGGCCGCCTGGAAATTGTGGTGGCCTATTACGATCGGCCCCATGACATCATAGAGGTCCTCTCGCCGGACGGGACGACCTTGCCAGGTTGGCCACTGCCATTTCCGGACATCGTTCACGTGGCCCTGGCTGACCTGGACCGTGACGGCGTGGATGAGATCATAGTCACCGCGGGCGGTCAGAACGTCTATGTATTTCGGGGAGATGGCACGCCCTTCTCCAGTGCCTGGCCGCTGTGTGTCGCGTCGCAGCCCTACTCACTATCCGTTGCCGACATCAACGGCGATGGTTTCCCGGAAATCCTCTTCACAAGTTACAATGTTGAATCGGCGCCTGGGGGTGGTGTTCCGAGCTCGTACCAAACGTTAGAACTCCGCGCCTATGACCGAAACGCCTGTCTGTTACACTCCTGGCAGCTTCTTGGCCACGATGGTTATCAACCGCAGTACGCGACCTCTCCTGTGGTTGGCGATTTCGACGGCAACGGTAAAGTGAATATCGCTGTGGCGTATTTGCTCGGGACGGGCGGCTCAGGCCTGACGGTGCTGGCCCTCGATGCGCCGTTTATCCGGAACCCGCACGACTGGCCAATGATTCACCACGATCCCCAGAACACCGCGAACGACTTTGCCCCGCTGTCCATCTCAGGGACGATCCGATCTTCGACGGGAACACCCATTCCCGGCGTGTTTGTCTGCTTCAGCAACGGCGGCGGGACTACCACGACCGACACCAACGGGTTCTATAGCCTGGGGTTGGCCCGAGGTTGGACCGGCACTGCGACCCCCAGCCTCGCCTGCTACGCGTTCTATCCCCCTTCGCAAAGCTACACCAATGTGACGGCCAGCAACAGCGGGCAGGATTACACCGCCGCGTCCAATGGCATCGTCCGGCTGCAAAACGGCGTAAACACGACCAACCCGGTTTGCGCGGGTGGTTGCATCAACCTCCTGCTGACCCTGAACTCCTGGACCAACGGAAACGAAGTTTACGGGTCGCCTTGGACGGTCACTTTGTCGGATGGCCAAGGCCCCACAACCGTGACCGCGCCGACGGCCAGCACGAATGTCCTCATCACCGAGTGTCTGCCGGCAACGACGGTCGTTGCTGTCACCAACGTTGCGGGCACCTCCGCTTCGGGCCAACACAGCACGTTAATTCCGGACCAGATCGGCGGCACCGCCACCGTAGTGATCGTGCCCCTTCCGGCGGGAGCGGTCACGAGCGCCGTGAGCCAGACCAACTGCGTTGGGGCCGCCAATCCGCCGCTCTCCGTGGCCTTCGACACCGGCAACAAGGCCAACTGGTACTGGCAGACCACCAACCTGGTCTGCGCCAACAGCGCCACGTACGTCCCGACCAACGCCGCAGCAGGCACATGGGCCTACGGTGTCAAAGAGGTCAATTCCAATCGCTGCGAGGCCGCGGCGTTCGCCACCAACGTTACGTTGGTCCTCACGGCCTGTCCGGCGGCTATCTCCCGCACCGGAACCAATGTCGTCGTCGAATGGCTCGGCAGCCAAAAGCTCCTGTCCGCTACCAATCTGACGCCGCCCATTCAGTGGTTCCTTCTTAGTAATCCGCCCTTCGCTCTCGCGACGAACTTCTGGACAAACCAGGTTGCCCCACCACCCGCCGAACGGTTCTTCAAACTGACGAATTTTTGATCCCGGCTGGCGCCTAGTCGATCGGGCGAGCGTCAATGTCAAACCGAAAGGCATGACCCGGTGAGCTTGGGCTCCTTTAAGCGGCTTGCGACGGGGGTGATCACGTAAGCGCCATTCTCCCTTACGCGTCCAAGGCTACCGCGGCCTGAACGGCGCGTTATGGGACCGCATGGGCGCTATGCGGCAGCGGCTTCAGTGCCTGGTTCCGGCAGCGCCGGCCCGGGTAGCGGAACCACTTCGGCTGCGCGAGCATCCCTTCGCCATCCCGTGAAGATGACAATCCCGAGCGTTACCAGGCCAAAGCCGATCGCAGCCAGGCTGACATACAGCGGCCCAACCGGGGGCTGAAATGAAAACTCAACCCTATGCGCACCCGGCCCCAGAAAGACGCCCCGCATGATGTAGTTACAGTTCAGCAACGGCTCGGGCTTGCCATCCACCTTCACGTGCCAGTTAGGGTCGAAGCGGTCGTTGAGCATCAGCACGGCAGGGGCCGGCGATTCGCACTTCAGCACGACATCCTTGGGGGCGTAACTGGTGAATTCCACCGCGCCCTCCCTGGCACTGGCGCCGGTTCCCGGCTGGGCGTCCGGCACCGCGCCGGCGACAAACACCGTTTGCTGCGGATCGAATGCCGCGTCGGCGAGGTGGCCCAGCACGTCCTCGTTGTTCGCCACAACCTGGTGTGGGATACACCCTGAGCGGTCACCAAGTTCTCAGGAGTGCAAACCTGCTTTGCCGATCACGCCAATCAGCAAGCGGGCGCTCAGCTCCGCCCCTTAACCGCTGGACACGCGCAACCGGTTCGCCCATCATTAGCGCGTGGCCGTTGGGCCGACGCACTCAAAACCAAGGTCATTGTTATGGAACAACCTGTGCAACTGCAGCCATCGCCGCCGGAAGCGCCGCCAGCGCCCGGCATGTCTCTGGCCGGCCGACTCTTCAACATCTTCGCCACCCCGGGCGACGTCTTCGAGGATGTGCGCAAAGCGCCCCCCTCTGCAGCCAACTGGCTGGTGCCGGCCTTCATCCTCATCCTGGTAAGCTGGCTCGGCTCCGCGCTGGTCTTCTCGCAGCCCTCTATCCAACACCAACTCAGCGAGATCGTGGACCAATCTATTCAAAAGCAAGTGGACAGCGGCCATCTCAGCGAGCAGCAGGCCGAGCAGTCCCGGGCCGTGGCCGAGAAGTGGGCGGCCATCGCCTCGAAGATCGGCGCCGGCATACTGCCGCTGGTCATGGGCTTCTTGTTCCCCTTGTTCTGGGGCCTAATCCTCTGGCTGGTCGGAACCAAGGTCCTGAAAGGAGACTTCCCCTACATGAAAGCCGTCGAGGTGGTGGGCCTGGGGAACATGATCACGGTGCTGGACTCCATTCTCAGGACATTGCTCATTATCGGCCTGGCTAACATTTACGCCTCGCCGAGCCTCGCGCTGGTCGTGAAGGACTTCGATCCCCAGAATACCGTGCACTCCCTGCTGACGTTGGTGGACGTGATGATCCTTTGGGCCCTGCTGGTGCGCGCCATCGGCCTCGCCCGGCTCAGCGGGGCTTCCCTTACCAAGGCCGCCCTGTGGGTCTTTGGCATCTGGGTCGCCTACCGGGCGTTCTTCATCGCCCTGGGCCTGGCCGGCAAGATGCTCATGAAAAAGGTGAGCGGATAGGCCTCGAGCGCGGGCCTGGCGCGCCGCCTCCTGCGTTCGCCGTAAAACAAATGCCTGCCGTCCATGTCTGATTACTAATCGCAATGGCTAAGTCCAGGAAGCGCCGGAAGATCGTCATCTTCACCATTATTGCCGTCGTCCTGCTCGGCCTGACGGCGCTGGTCGTCTTCAGAAAGCGGGACATCGCCGTGACCGTGCAAACCGCGAAGGTCATCCGCACTAACCTGACCGAGATCGTCACCGCCAATGGCAAAGTCCAACCCGTGCTGCAGGTGAAGATCAGCGCTGAAGTCAGCGGTGAGATCATCGACCTGCCCGTGAAGGAAGGCCAGAAGGTCACCAAGGGCACACTGCTGGTCAAGATCAAGCCCGATCTCTACATCGCGGGCACCAACCAGGCCTACGCCAACTACAAATCCGCCGTGGCCGCCCAGGAAGTGGCCGACGCCAATCTCCGGAAGGCGGACGCCGAATATAGGCGCAACCAGGACCTGTTCCGCCTCAAGCTCGTGTCCGATTCCGACTTCGACACGGTGAAGGCGGCGGACGATGTTGCCAAGGCCCAACTCGAGAGCGCCGTCCACCAGGTGGCCGTCGCCAAGGCGGGCCTGGACAGCGCCAACGAGTCGCTGGGCCTGACCACGATCGTGGCGCCGCTCACCGGCACGATCAGCAAGCTCAACTCTCGCCTCGGCGAGCGCGTCCTCGGCACCATCCAGAACGTCGGCACGGAGATCATGACCATCGCCGACTTGAACGAAATGGAGGCGCGGGTGGACATCGGCGAGAACGACGTCGTGCGGATCGCGCCGGGCCAGAAGGCCAAGCTGGAGGTGGACGCCTTCAAGAACCGCAAGTTCAACGGCATTGTGACCGACATCGCCAACTCGGCCAAGGACGCCGGCCAGGGCAGCAGCGGCCAGGAGGCCACCAAATTCGAGGTAGCCATACGTATTCAGGAGAAGGAGGCCTTCCGCCCCGGCATGTCCGTGACCGCCGAGGTCGAGACGTGCTACCGGACAAACGCGCTTGCGGTGCCGTTCGCCAGCGTGACCACCCGCATGCCGAAAGGGAAGGACAAGGACAAGAAGGCAGGCCAGAAGCTGGTGGCCGCCAAAGATCCAGCCTCCACGAACGCAGCTAAGGCGGCCACCAATACCGTGGCGGTCCATTCCAATGCGCCCGCGAGTACCAATCTCGCCGCTTCGAGCACAAATGCCGCGGCGGCGACCGGCACTAACGCCGCCAAGGCCGACCAGAAGTCCAAAGAGGCAGCCAAGCCGATCGAGGTCGTGTTCGTCGTCGAAGGCGACCATGCGAAAATGGTGCCGGTCAAGATCGGTATCAGCGACGATAACTACTGGGAGATCACCGAGGGCGTTACCGAAGGACAGGAAGTGGTCTCCGGCAGCTTCCGCGCCATCACGCGCGAACTGGAAGACGGCAAGAAGATCCACAAGGGACCGGCGACCGGCGAGAGCGCGAAGGACAAGGAATCCAAGCGCGCGGATTGACGCGGGTTTATGCCGCTGATCCGCTTCCACAAGATTTCCCGCCGCTACCAGATGGGCTCCGAGACCATCCACGCGCTGCGCGAGGTCTCGCTCTCCATTGAGACCGGTGAATACGTGGCCATTATGGGGCCGTCCGGCTCGGGCAAATCCACGCTCATGAACCTGATCGGCTGCCTGGATACTCCTACCAGCGGCGAATACGAGCTGAACGGCGTGCAGGTCAGCCAGATGGACGACAACCAACTGGCCGAGGTCCGCAACAAGGAAATCGGGTTCATCTTCCAGACGTTCAACCTGCTGCCGCGCTCGGATGCGCTGCGCAACGTAGAGCTGCCGCTGATCTATTCGGGCATGCCGGCCGAGGAACGGCGGCAGGTGGCCCTCGAAGCATTGACCAAGGTCGGCCTCGCGGACCGCATCCACCACCGGCCCAATGAGCTCTCCGGCGGCCAGCGCCAGCGCGTCGCGGTGGCCCGTGCCCTGGTCAACCGCCCCTCGATTCTCCTGGCGGACGAGCCTACCGGCAATCTCGACACCAAGACCGGCGCGGAAATCCTGGCGCTCTTTTCCGAGCTCTCCCGCCAGGGCAACACCCTGATCGTGGTCACCCATGAAGAGGACGTTGCCAAGCACGCCCACCGCATCCTGCGCATCCGCGATGGGCTGATTGCCAGTGACGAGCCGGCCATGCAGGCGCCGGAGCTTCGCCCCGAACAGCCGGCGTCCGCCGGCGCGGCGGCCATGGCGCCATGAACGTCCTCACCGAGCTCAAAGAAGGCCTGGCCATTTCGTGGAGCGCTATCCGGGCCAACAAGCTCCGCTCGGTGCTCACCACCCTCGGCATTGTCATTGGCATTGTCACCGTCACCCTCATGGGAACAGCCATTGCCGGCCTCAACGCGGCGTTCATGAAGGCCATTTCAACCGTCGGCGTGGACGTGCTCTATGTGATGCGGGATGACTGGTCGGGCCCGGATACCGAGGCCGAGTGGCGCAGGATCCAGAAGCGACCCCGTCTGACCATCGAGCAGGCCGCCGCGCTCGAACGCGACCTCACGCTGGCCAGCGACGTCACGCCTTTGAACTTCGACCAGCGCACCATCAAATTCGGTAAGCGCAGCGCCACCGGCGTCCAGATTGTCGGCTCCACCGATCACTTGCTGCAAACCGGGGGCATTTCCATCGCCGACGGCCGCTTTCTCTCCGCAGGCGATGCCGAGGGTGGCCGGCCCTTCTGTGTGATCGGCTCCACGGTCGCCACCAACCTCTTCCCTCATCAGTCACCCCTGGGCCAGCGGATCGTAATCGGCCAGCAGCCTTTCGAGATCATTGGCGTGCTGGAAAAGCAGGGTGACATCTTCGGCCAGTTCGACAACCAGGCCATCATCCCCTTGCGCCAGATGATGGAAGACTTCCAGCACACCCATGAAATCGAGATAGTCGAAATCAAGGTCAAGGACGTCAACAATCTCGACCGAGCCATCGAGGAAGTGCACAACGTCATGCGGCGCATTCGCCGCCTCTCGCCGGCCGACCCCGACGACTTCTCCATCAACCAGCAGGAGGAAATCCTGACCAAGGTCCACAAGATCACCGCGATCATCGGCGGCATCGGGCTGTTCATCACCGGCCTGTCGCTCTTCGTCGGGGGCATCGGCATCATGAACATTATGTTCGTCTCCGTCACCGAACGGACGCGCGAGATCGGCATCCGCAAAGCCATCGGCGCCAAGCAGCGGACGATCCTCCTGCAATTCCTGATCGAGGCAGCCACCATCTGCCTGATCGGCGGCGCCATTGGCCTGGGCATCGCATGGCCGTTGACGTTGCTGCTCTCGACGTACATGCCTGCCTCGCTGTCGCCCGTCGTGGTGAGCCTGGCGCTGTTCGTGTCGCTGCTGACGGGCGTCGTGTCCGGCTTCGTTCCCGCCTGGCGCGCGGCGCGGATGAATCCCGTGGACGCGCTGCGGAACGAATGAGAGGCTCCGCGTGATCCGAGGCTGCACCATCCTGCTGGCCGAACTGCGCGAGAGCACGCGCATGGCGCTGAGCGCCGTGGCGGCCCACAAGCTCCGGTCCGCGCTGACGCTGCTCGGCGTGCTCGTGGGCGTGTTCTCGATCATTGTGGTCATGACCGCCCTGCGCGTCATGCAAAGCTCCGTCGAGGCCGAACTCAGCCAGCTCGGCGATCAGACCTTCACCGTCCGCAAGTGGCCCATCATCCTGTTCTCGGTGCCCGAGGGGATTGAGAAGATCCGGCGGCGGAAGAACATCACCTTGCAACAGGGACGGCGGCTCATGGAAGGAGTGACCCTGGCGCGCTCGGTCGGCATCGAGGGCTACTTCTGGGCCGGGCAGATCGAGACCCGCTATCGGCGTTCCGCACCCGACGTGCGCCTCTACGGCGAGACCCCGGACAGTCTCCCCGCGCGCAACTGGGTCGTCCAGGATGGACGCGGAATCACGGAGGCTGACGTGCAAGCCGCCTCGGACGTCTGCGTGCTGGGCCACAGCCTGGCCACAACCATCTTCCCCACCGTGTCGCCTATCGGGGAGCGGGTGAAGATAGACGGGTTGAACTACACCGTCGTCGGCGTGCTCCAACCCAAGGGCGGCTCGCTGGGCGGGGACCAGGACAAATTCGCGGTGATTCCCCTCACCACGGGCCTCAACCGTTACGGCTACATCTGGCGCAGCCTCACGCTTCTCGTCCAGGCGCGCGACCGCGGGAGCTACGATGCCTGCGTCGAGGAAGTCCGCGGCCTCTTGCGGCTCATCCGCAAGGACCCCCCGGGCGAGCCCGATACCTTTGAGATTTCCTCAAACGACGCCCTCATCGCCCAGTTCAACGCCTTCACGATCACCGTGCGCATCGGGGTGCTGCTGGTCAGCTCCATTGCGCTGCTGGCGGCGGGGATCGGCATTATGAACATCATGCTGGTATCGGTCACCGAGCGCACGCGCGAGATCGGCATTCGCCGCGCGGTCGGCGCCAAGAAGCGCAACATTGTCACCCAGTTCATCATTGAAGCCGTAGTGCTATGCGAGATCGGCGGCATCATCGGCGTCGGCTGCGGCATCCTGGGCGGCAACTCTACCGCCTACCTGTTCGAGTTGGAGCCGGTCATCCCTGTGGACTGGATCGTGCTCGGGCTGCTGATCTGCTCGGTCGTAGGAGTGGTCTTCGGGACGTACCCGGCCTTCAAGGCAGCCAACCTCGACCCGATCGAGTCCTTGCGGTACGAGTAACAGTTGCGCCGCTCCGGTTTTTCAGCAACCTACTCTATGCGAGTCCTGCTCCCTTGCCCGCAGCGCCCGCGCGGTTGGTCCACGGTGATTGGCTGCTGCGTATGGCTGGGCACGGCCTTTCCGGCGTTGGCTATATCGGCTACCAACGCGGCTTCTCCCGACAAGGTTCCTGCCTCGCTCAGCCTCGCCCCGCTCCGCACGACCGTCGAAACGCTGCGTGGCAAGACCTTCCGCCAAAAGGTGCCGGCATTCACGATCTCTGAGCGGGAGCTGCGCGCGGTCGTTGAGCGGGAAGTCGAGCAGGATTACCCCGGCGCCAAATTGGCCGATTACGAGGCGCTGATGACCTGGCTGGGCATGCTGCCCCCCGGCACCAGCCTCAAGCAGGCCAACGCTGCCTTTGCCGTGGACCAGGTCGCGGGCCTTTACGACAGCGACACCAAGGAGATGTATATCCCGTCCCTCACGATGGGCAAAACCAACGCCCCCAAGGCACGCGCCAAAAAGGAGGCCGAGCGGTTCTCCACCTTCGCCGATGACCTCATCCTGACGCACGAGTTAACCCATGCCCTGGAGGACCAGTACTGGCCGCTGGACGACACCAACGCCGTCGCGCGGCGCGAATCCACCGACCGTGAAGAGGCCCGCAGCTTCCTGGCCGAAGGCTCCGCCACGCGGATCATGATCGAAGCGGTGCCGGCCCAGCTCGAGCAGGATACTCCGGGCGCCTACCCGATCGCCTGGAACGTCATGCATTCCGGGTTGGCGGAGTGGCTGCTCGACCTGGCGCTCCTGCACGTCTGGAAGAGCCCGGACGCGCAAGTGCCGGGGGTCCCCCAGGCGCTGGCCTGCTCCGAGGCCATGCCTTACTCCTATGGCTACGTCTTTTGCTCAGGGATCATGCGGGATTGGGGCCTGGATGGGCTGGACTACGTCTGCGACCACCTGCCGGTCAGCACCGCGCAGATCATCCATCCAGCGAAGGCTTGGCAATGGCGCGACCTGCCCGCCGAGATACGTATGCCCACGACGCTCCAAGGCGGATGGAAAGAGCTGGCGGGCGACAGCCTTGGTGAGGCGGGCGTGTCGGTCTTGTTCGGCTGCGCGTTCAAGTCTTTGAATCGCGGGGAGCGGCTCGCCCAAGGCTGGGACGGTGACCGCGCCGCGCTCTACACAACGCCGGAGGGGCATCGCCTGCTGATTTGGGCCTCCTGCTGGGAGTCCCGGCCCGCCGCGAGCCGCTTTGCCTCAGCATGGCTCAACGAGCGCCGGAAGCTTCACAAGGCCGCCCTGACCCTCACGAGCCCCGAGCGGACGGAATGGGTGGAGCCCGACGGGCGCAGGGGCGCGCTCCTGCGGGAAGACAATCAGGTCCTTATCTTTGCGACCGATAAGCCCGACGGGCTGAGCAACACCGCCGCCTGGAGAGAAGCCATCAGCTTCACTCAGCCGCCGGAGGAGCGTATCCGCGCCGCGGACAATCCTACGCTGCTGCGCTACAACCCCCTGTTCTCGCGGCAGAAGGATGCCGACTATACCGTCACGCGAACCCTCGGCGGGCTCCTGTCCCGCCACGACCGGAACAGCATCGGCGCCGCCGACTGCCTGGCCCTGGGCCTCGTGGGGGACTGGAGCCGCACAGCCTCGTTCAACAAGTGGCAGTTGGGCTGGAGCCTCGTGGCTAAGCACCAGTCCGATACCCGCCGTGGCGTTTACAAAACGGCCTTGCTGCCCTGGGGTGTCCTCTACGGCCATCTTTCGGCCCGGCTGCCCCAGGACCCGGCGCGAACCGTATCCCGCTCCTCCCTGGTCTGGGGACTGGCCATCAGCCGCAGCAAAGACAGCACGGGGCGAACCACCTTTGACGTGCTGCCCGCAGGCATCCTTTTCAAAGACCAGACCAGCCCATCCTTTACCGGCGTGCACGTCCTCGGCACTGGCATCTCGCGAAGCACCCTTACTTCAACCGGCACTGCTGTGACTCGCTACCACCTGTTTGGCATTCGCCTCTGGACCACGCGCTCCGCAGCGGCCGGTGGCTAACTTCCGTGCTGCTCGCTGGTAGGGACGCCTCGCCGAGGCGTCCGCCCTCGCGACAGCACGGACGCCTCGGCGAGGCGTCCCTAACTTGCAAACTCTCGGCGTCTCAATCAGAGGTTCTCACTCTTCAAGAACACCGTCTCCAGCCGCGTAGATTCTCTGCCCCGCGCGCTGGGGCCGGATTGGCGATTGGCTATCGGCTATCGGCTATTCCCGATCCTCTAATCTCGCTTGCGGCTCTGCCGCGCCGCGAAATACTCGCATCAGCCGGGGCTGACCTTAGGCACCCCATGCCGCCTCATGCGCTGGACCTCGTCCCAGCGGTTCAACCGGAGCCGCAGGAACCGCAGCATGAACAGATCGCCCCGACGGCGGAACTGGCGAATGCGCTTGCGCTCGGCGCGAACATGGCCGCGCAGACGCCACACGTCGGCGATGGCATCCAGGTAGGCGCGCCTGACGAAGCCCCAGCGGCGCACGAGCAGCAAGGCGGCAGCAGCCTCGAACGCCAGCCAGCCAAGCTGCAGCGGAACCAGCAGCAGCAGCACGTTCCGCGCGTTCTTCAGCAGCACCAGCACCCCGTTGCGGTTGCTGTAGAACCGCTTGGTGTCGCTCGTGCGGAATTCGACAGCGGCCCCGCCGCCGGCGGGATTGACTTGCGCTGCGCCGCGGTGGTGCAAGCGCGCCGAGGGCACGCCGATGACGCGATGGCCTGAAACCCAGACGCGCCACGACAGGTCCAGCTCGTCGGCGAACATGAAGAACTGCGAGTCAAACCCGCCAAGCTGCTCAAACAAGTCCCTGCGGATCAGGTACGCGCAGCCTTCGGGCATGAAGACCTCCCGCGTCACCGCCGACTCCGCTCTCGTGGAGGTGAAGCCAAAGATGTCATACCCGAACGCGCCGAGCGATTGGAAGCTGTCGTCCTCGTAGTTCAGGATCAGCGGCCCTGCGGCAGCCGCACCGGCCCGTTGCACCTCGGCCAGCAGCACCTCCAGGCAGTTGGGCTCCAGCCAGGTGTCGTTGTTCAGGAACAGCAGATACTCGCCCCTCGCCAACGCCGCCACGCGGTTATTGCCCTCGCAATAGCCGAGGTTCTGGCCGTGCTGGACGAAGCGCCCCCCGGGCCAGGCTTCCATCAAGCGCTTCCCGACCTGCGCGGAGCCGTCGGTGGATACATTATCGGCGAGGATGACCTCGATCTGGCCGCAGATGGTCTGCCCATGCAACGAGTTGACACAGCGCTCGAGCCAGCGGGCGCCATTGTAATTGAGGACTACGACTGAAAGCAGAGGCGCGGCAGGATGCGGATTCCTGGAATCCGCGTTCATCGGGCCCCACTTATGGCGTTTCGCTGCACAGGATACGGCCTAAGTCACATCATGTGGAGAAACGTGCGTCCGCAATCAAGCCCAAAGCCGCCCTCCCGAGCCCCACGGGCGCATCCGCGCACCGCCCCCGCTTTGTAGTCGGGCAAGCCTCCGGCTTGCGGTCGTCCCGCCAACCTTCCGGGTTCGCCGGCCTCGCGCTCGTTAATCCAGTATCCCTCCCATACCTCCCCTATACCCCTCCGGAGAACCTCTGCAAGGTTTGCAGAGGTTCTCCGGAGGGGTAAAGGCGAGGCATAGGACAGGCCCCGGAGGATTACCGGCTGAAGATGTGCGAGCAGCCCCCCTGCCCAACGGCTGCGGAAACTTCGGGTCCGGCAGGCTGGCGCGGAATTCTTAGCACGGCGCCAGCCCCGGTGCTATAATGCGTCATGTTGGCGGAGGTGAGGTGTCCAGTCCATTTGATTGCGATAACGTTAGCGTACCTGGCAGGCGAGCCAGGCCGAGCGGCATCGCCGCCTGGGCCTGCCCCGTTCAGCTTTGCGACGGTGCGCGACGAGGCTGCCGCCGCCGCCAAGGCGGAGTACCGGCCACCGGCAAACCGGATGCCGGATTATCTCAAGAATCTCAGCTACGACGCCTACCAGGCCATCCGGTACCTGCGCGGAGAAGGCCCGTGGAAGGAGGACAAGCTCAAATTCACCTTTCAGTTCTTCCACCCCGGCTTCCTATATCAGGACCAAGTGCTGGTTCACCTGGTGGAAGATGGGCACGTGAAGGACTTCCAATTCTCGCAATCGCAGTTCGAGTATGGGACGAATAAGTTTCCCGAGCCGCTGCCGAACTCCCTGCACTTTGCCGGGCTGCGCATCCTGTACCCGGTTAACGCGCCCACCAAGCAGGACGAGGTGGCGTCGTTCGTGGGCGCGAGCTATTTCCGGCTGCTGGGCAAGGGACAGCGCTACGGGGTTTCGGCGAGGGCGCTGGCTATTGATACGGCCGAACCGACGGGCGAGGAGTTTCCGCGCTTTACGGAGTTCTGGATTGAGAAGCCGGCGCCGGAGGCAACGTCCCTGAAGTTCTTTGCGCGGCTGGACAGCCCGAGCGCCACGGGGGCCTACCAGTTCCTGTTGACCCCGGGGACGGTCACCGTCCTTGACGTGGACGCGGATGTGTTCCTGCGCAAGGACGTGCGCAAGCTGGGGCTGGCGCCGCTGACCAGCATGTTCCTGGTAGGCGCCAACCGGACGCGGTGCTTTCTGGATTACCGGCCCGAAGTGCATGACTCCGACGGCTTGCTCCTGCAAACCGCCACGGGCGAGTGGGAATGGCGCCCGCTGATCAACCCCGAGAAGACCTTCCATATCAGCCATTTCCCGGGCGACCACATCAAGGGTTTTGGCCTGCTGCAGCGGCAACGCGATTTTGCTTATTACCAGGACCTTGGGGCGCGGTATGATCTGCGCCCTGACCTTTGGTTTGCCCCGCGCCAGTCCTGGGGCGCAGGGACGCTGGAGCTGGTGGAGATTCCCACGCCCAACGAGTGGAACGACAACATCGTGGCTTACTGGGTCCCGGCGGAGAAGGCTTCGGCAGGCCGGCAGTTTCATCTCGCTTATTCGCTTTCGGCTTCGCTGGACGACCCCCCTCGCAACCCGCTGCTCTCGGCGCACTCGACCCGTATTGATCCGCCGCAAAATGGCAAGCCGCCGCGCTTCTTTGTTGATTTTATTGGGCGTGCGCCGGTGGTGCTCGCCCCGGACGCCGCGCTGACGGCCAGGATCACCCCCTCCCGGGGCGACGTCCGCAACCTGGTGATCGAGCCCAACGACGTGACGGGCGGCTGGCGCGCGTTCTTTGACCTGGTGGCGCCGGGAACGGATAGCGTGCAGATGCGGGGGACGCTCAACCTGGGCGAGAAAGCGCTCAGCGAGACGTGGCTATATCTCTGGCTCCCTTAGCAGGAGGCGCGATGGCAACCGAGATGACAGGAAGCCGGACTCGTTGGCGTACCACCCTGCGTCAGCTTTTGTGCAGCGGGCTGGTGGCGCTGACGGTGCTGCTGATCAGTTGGCAGGCGTTCGAGATGCTGCGGGTGAACGGCCTGAATGCGCTCAAGCTGGGCATCTTTGCCCTGTTCGTCGTGCTGCTGATTCCGATCGCGCTTTCGTTCTGGACGGCGGCGATCGGCTTTGTGCTCCAACTGGCGGGGCGGCCGGCGTTGGGCTTCCACCGCGCCGCGGAGGGGGGGCCAGCCTGGGCGGCGCCCCTTCCCCGCACGGCAGTGATCATGCCGGCTTACAACGAGGAGCCGGCGCGCGTGATTGCGGGGCTGGCGGCCATGTATCACAGCCTGGAGGAGACCAGCGACCTGCCGTGCTTCGACTTCTTCCTCCTGAGCGACACGAACGATCCGGATGTCTGGGTGCGAGAGGAGGTAGCCTTTGCGGAATTACGGGAAGCGGTGAGCGCGCCTGAGCGCCTGCACTACCGGAATCGCCGTGAGAACGTGGAGCGCAAGACCGGCAATATTGGCGAATTCTGCGCCACGTGGGGCGAGCGCTACCGGTACATGGTGGTTTTGGACGCGGACAGTCTCATGACGGGCCCGAGCCTGGTGAAGCTCGTCCGGCTGATGGAGAGCAATCCCCAGGCGGGCATCATCCAAACGCCCCCGATGCCAGTCAACCGGCGGACCTTGTTCGGCCGCCTGCAGCAATTTGCGATGCAGGCTTATGGCTTGGTCTTCATCACCGGGCTCAACTTTTGGCAGGGAGGGACGGGCAACTACTGGGGCCACAACGCCATTATCCGCATCAAGCCGTTCGTGCAACACTGCCGTCTGCCCCGGCTGTCGGGGAAGGAGCCACTGGGCGGACAAATCCTGAGCCATGACTTTGTCGAGGCGGCATTCATGCGGCGGGCCGGGTGGCGGGTCTATCTGGCCACCGATTTGGGGGGCTCTTATGAGGAGGCGCCGCCTTCGCTGACTACTTATGCGGCGCGAGACCGGCGTTGGTGCCAGGGCAACTTGCAGCATACACGGCTGCTGCTCACCCCGGGGCTGCGGATCACCAGCCGCGTGCACCTGTCGCTGGGGGTGATGGCGTATCTGTCCTCGCCCCTGTGGCTGCTGCTGCTGGTGTTGAGCACCATTGAAGGGCTCAGGGAGACACTGTCGCCTCATGCCTTCTTCCTTCCCCAGCGCCACATGCTGTTCCCGAACTGGCAGATTTCCATCAGCCAGCAAGCGATCCTGCTGTTCAGCATTGTGATGGCCCTCCTGCTGCTGCCCAAAGTGTTCTGTCTGCTGATTAACTTTCGCGACCGCGCGCGGGTGGCGCAGTTCGGCGGGTGGGGCAGGCTGAGTGCGAGCGTCCTGCTGGAGATGGTCTTTTCGACGCTGCTGGCGCCCGTTTTGGCGCTGCTGCAGACGCGCTTTGTGCTCACGACACTGTTGGGCAGGAAGGTGCGCTGGGACGCGCAGGAACGGGGCGAAGCGGGCACCAGCCTCGGAGAAGCGCTGCGGCGGCATCGACTCAGCACGACGCTCGGCTTGCTCTGGGGAGCCGTGCTGCTGTATGCCGCGCCCGGGCTATTCTGGTGGTTCCTGCCCGTGCTGGCCGGCCTGCTGGTCAGTGTGCCGTTCTCCGCCTGGACGAGCCGGACGGCGGTCGGCCAGTGGTTTCGCAGCCACGGGCTGTTCCTCACACCGGAGGAGTTGGGGCCGCCGGAGATCTTGAAGCGGTTTAGTCAGGAATTGGAGCGAGCCGCGGGACGGCCCTGGGCCAGCCCGCGGGACGGGCTGGCCTGGGTCCTGGATGACCCCAAGGTCCGCAACCTGCACCTCTCGCTGCTGGTGCCGCCGTTGCAAGCGGCGGATCCCTTGCAGCGGCATCACCTCGAGGGCCTGGCGCTGAAACTGGTCCATGTGGGTCTGCACGCTCTCACGACGTCCGAGAAGCGCGAACTGCTGCTGGATCCCGACTTGATCCGGTCGTTGCGCCCGGACGTCATCCCGTTGTTCCTGCCGCATTCAGCGCCGCACGGTGTGGCGGAACCGGGGTCAGCCGCGGCGTCCTAAGTTGCACATTTGACGCTCCGTCGGAAGCGGCCACCAGGCGCCGCGTGAGGGCACGCGGCCTGCAAGCGAGCGGTCCCACCCCTGTAGGCCGCGTGCCCTCACGCGGCGTTGGGTCTGCCATTACCGAGACGAAGGCCTGTTCGCTGGAGGGCGCCGGTGCCGGTGCCGCAGCTCGGGCACGTCGGTCTTTTGCCATGGGATGAACACCAGCGTGTACTGGTGGAGGTGCGCACTGCCAGAAAAAGGGTTTACTGAACGCATATACCGGCCCGAGGTCCGCTCGTAGGCGAAGAGCGCGAATTTGGCCAGAGCGTCGGACCACTTGTATTGGAAGAGCGCCAGCTCGGGAGTCTGCACGGGGATGCCCGTCACCGGGACGGGCAGCCCCATCGCCGGCAGGCCTACGAGGAGATGCGAGTTGTCCATGCTCAGCACGGGGGCGCGGATTTCCACGACGACCTCGGCCTGCTCCTGCTTCGGAACCAGCAAGGCCCCGCTCGCGGAGAGTAGCTCGCGAATGGCGCCAACCGCATCGCCCTTATCCTCACCCTCGAAGTACTTGTCCTCCACGAAGGTCTTTTTGCCCGCGAGCCAGGTGAACCGCTGGCCGTCCAGCGCATTGCTCACGGCAGTGCTCATCAGCAATTCCTCGGTTGCCGTGGTTTTGGGCGTCGCTTCCCGCACGGTCTTGCAACCGCAAGCGATTGCCGCCAGCAAAAGGCAGCAGAACAGCTTGCCCAT
>DATKNZ010000459.1:0-18675 GCA_035541055.1 Candidatus Acidiferrum sp.
TTCGCTCTGAGAATCAACCAGCCGATGCGGGATGTGGTTCTTATCCAGGAAATCATCGAGCTGACGGCCCTCGCGCGAATCCCCCTGTGCCACGATGCGCAGCCCCGTAAACTCCCGGTCGCGTTGCAACCGTTGCCGGCGACAAAGAAAGGAACGTTCACTATGCGAGAATTCAAAGCCTACGCGGCCGCTCGTGCCAAAGGTCCGCTGGAGCCGTTTAGTTTCGATCCCGGGCCTTTGGGCCTGGAGGACGTGGAAATACAAGTAACGCACTGTGGCCTTTGTCACTCTGACCTGTCGATGCTCGACAACGAGTGGGGGATGTCCCAATACCCCTTCGTGCCAGGCCATGAGGTGACCGGCACGATTGTCGCACTCGGTGACGCGGCGAAAGGGCTTCGGATGGGACAACGCGTGGGGCTTGGCTGGTGGGCCCATAGCTGCCTCGCCTGCCACGAATGCCTTTCTGGAAATCACCACCTTTGCCCTACGGTTCAGGGAACCATTATGGGACGCCACGGCGGTTTTGCGGATCGCGTTCGGGCGCAGTGGGCTTGGGTGCGCCCTTTGCCCGAGGCCTTGGACATGGCAAAGACGGGCCCGCTCCTGTGCGCCGGGGTCACAGTATTTGCGCCATTCCTGGTTCATGACGTGCCCCCACGGCGCGCGTGGGAATCTTTGGGATCGGTGGGCTGGGACATTTGGCGCTTCAATTTGCCAACAAATGGGGCTGCGAGGTCCACGCTTTCACCACCAGCGAGAGCAAGGAGGCGGAAGCTCGAATGCTGGGGGCCCACTACGTGCATAACACCAGGCAGGACGGCGCGCTCAGGAAGATCGCCGGGAGTCTTGACCTTATCATCTCCACGATCAACGCGCCTTTGGATGTTGCCGGTCTGCTCGATGCGCTGGCCCCAACGGGGCTCCTCCACAATGTTGGGGCTGTCCTCAAGCCCCTCGAAGTGCCTGCCTTCGGTCTGATCCTGGGCCAGAAGTCCGTGTCCGGCTCCCCTTCGGGAAGTCCTACCGTAATGGATTACATGCTGGCCTTCAGTGCCCGACATTCGATCGCGCCAATTACCGAGACATTTCCCATGTCGAAGGTCAATGACGCTATGGAGCGCCTGCGCTCAGGCAAAGCCCGCTATCGCATCGTGCTCATCAACGACATGGCCAAATCCTCCAGTGCGGTGCGTCGAGAGGAGAGGCCCGAGGCAGCGCTGCATGGCGGATAGGTCAGCCTTCGCTGCTCCCTTGTCCAAACAAGCTCAGGATTTCGGCCTGCGCGACTTCGGGCGGGCTTGGGCTGCTCCTTGTATTCCTTGCCCACCCAATACTTCTCCGGTCTGCTGACCTGACTGGCCAAGCTGTGGACGCGTTCGCCGCCTGGCCCCGGCGGCAATGCACGCATCCTGCGGTTCATCGGTCACACGCAAGCGCCGCAATGGCCGCTCTTGACGGCTGGATCAAAGCACTCGCCCTGGCGGCCGCACGACGGCTAACGACTGCACCAACCTCCTGGCACTATGCTCGGCGCCAGCGCCCGCATCCTTTTGAGCTGCAAATGTATTCATAACGCAATATGGGACGACGCTGTCACACTGGAACGGCAGCCATTGCGCGTATCCAAAGACCGCGGGCCTCCGGAAACTGACCAACCACGCACCCGCCCGATCGCTCGTCCCCAGTGCCTCAAGCGCAAGCAGTGGTTCACCCCGCCATGATACCGGGCGCTCCGGTGCGCACGAGCCCCCGGAAAACGACCCCACCCCGCTATGCCGGCCCGGTCCGACCCTGGCGCGGCATCGCTGTAATCGGACAAGATGCCGGTGGGTTCCCATGGGGAGCGATCCACATGGGAGACACACCGGCCCCACCTGCAGGCCCACACGGGCGCGTTTCCTCCTAAGAGCCTGATGGTGACCAGCTTCCGCGGTGCAATCTCAGTTCCACTTTAGCCTTTGGCCTTTCCCAGTGCCCCCGTCCCGCATCAACACCGGCCCAGAACCATCCGTTTGGTTGTGATCACCGGCTGCCGCTTCACATCGTTGCTCATGCGCAACAACGATGCCGGTCCAACCCCCTTGCCCCGGCTTTAAATGCGCCCTCGACTTCGGGCTCAAGACTTTGCGCTTCGCGCGAATAGCCAATCGCCAATAGCCTATCCCCAATCAAGTCGTCAACCCATCGTGCATCGCCTCGTCCAAAAGTAGTAGAGTCACTTAGTTCCTTCGGAGGACAAAAATCCGCCCACTTGGTCAATAGCACTGGGCGTTCCGGGAAGTGAGGTTGTCCCGTGACGAGAAGCGTGTCTGGAGAATGGCCGTTGGGAGGGCGAGCGTCCCCGCGAGCCCCAACTTTCCGCATTTCCGAAGCTTATTGGGTTCGCGGGGACGCTCGCCCTCCCTCGGCTGGAAACTTCAAACAGGCTCTTAGAGAGTACGCGCACCGACCGCCGTGAGCGTGAGTTCGACCGATAAAGGGCTGCTAACCCCGGCCAATTGCGCGGTTATCTTCCTCGATCACCAGCCAGAGCTGCTATGCAATGTGGCTAATGGCGATCGGCAGGATCTGCTCGACAACGTGTGGCTTCTGGCCAAGGCGGCGACGCTCTTTGGCGTGCCGGTAATCCTGACCGCGGTCGAGTCCAAGGGCTTCGGCGGCAAAATCGCTCCTCAACTTCGAGAACTATTCCCCGGCCAGACACCCATCGGACTTTCCACCATGAACGCGTGGGAGGCCCCGGCTTTCCTCGCGGCGGTCAAGAGCACGGGGCGGAGGAACTTCCTGCTTGCGGCGCTGTGGAGCGAGGCATGCCTGGTGTTCCCGGCTTTGCAGATGTTGGAGGACGGCTATGGCGTATATGCCATCAAAGACGCCTCGCGTGGCACGAGCCCCGCGGCCCAGGAGGCGGCGCTGCGGCGCTTCGAGCAGGCGGGCGGTGTCACGCTCACCGCGCTGCAGGTATTGCTCGAATTCCAACGCGACTGGGCAAGGTTGGATCATGCCGAGCAAGTCCTGGCGATTGTGAAGGATCGCTGTGGCGCTGACCGCTCACGGGCCCAACGACACGCCATTAGGGTTCACAATGCTTCCGCCGGCCACCAACGCAAGGGCAGTCAACGAAAAGCACAACAAAAGGAGAGCAACGGACGAATATGACAAACGAAATACCTTCCAACCCCAGTGAAGGGAAGCCTGCACCAAGCGGGACCCTGACGAACCCGGCCCTTGCCGAGGAGGTGCTCGACGCCTTTGATGCGACCGGGGTGCATCCCGGCTACCGGCCCGCACACGCTAAGGGTCTGATGTGCTCGGGCACGTTCACGCCGTCGCCCGAGGCCGCGAAGCTGACGCATGCCCCGCATGCGAACCGGCCTTCCACGCCGGTGACGGTGCGGTTCTCGGACTCGACGGGTCTGCCGACGATTCCCGACAACGATCCCGCACGATCCGGCCCCCGCGGCATGGCCATCCGCTTTCACCTGGGCGAGCACGCGCATACCGACATTGTGGCCCACTCCACCAACGGCTTCCCGGTGCGCACCGGTGAGGAGTTCCTGGAGTTCATGCGCACCGCGGCAGCGGTCGGCGCCGGCCGGCCCGAGGCGTTCGGAGCATTCCTCACCACTCACCCGAGCGCGAAGAAGTTCATCGAGGCCGCCAAGCCGATTCCGACGAGCTTCACCCGGGAGGCCTTCTTCGCCGTGACCGCCTTCAAGTTCACTAACGGTGCCACTCCAAGCCGTCACGGGCGGTTTCGGATCAGGCCTGCGGCCGGCACCGAGTACCTCTCCAACGAACAGGCGGCGGCGCAGCCCGCGAACTTCCTGTTCGAGGAGATCGGTCCACGGCTGGCCAGGGCACCTGTCCAACTGAACGTGTTCGTGCAATTGGCGGAGCCGGGCGATGACGTGACCAACGCCAGTGTGACGTGGCCTGAGAGCCGCAAGGAGGTCCTTTTTGGCACGATTACCCTGACCGCCCGCGTGGATGAGCAGGAGCCGGAGCGGCGCAAAATCATCTTCGATCCGCACCCCAGGATTGATGGCATCGATTCCGCCGGCGACCCCCTCACGGATCTGCGCGCCGACGTCTATTTACTGAGCGGCCGCAGACGGCGGGCCGCCCTGGGTGACGGGGGCCAGCATGCCTAGCGGAGATCTTATGAGCACAAAATCGAGCACAAATTCAAAGAAACTGGCCGGCAAGGTTGCCGTCATCACGGGGGCTTCGAAAGGCATCGGCGCGGCCATCGCGCAGGCATTGGGGGCCGAGGGGGCTGCCGTCGTGGTCAATTACTCTTCCAGCAAAGCCGACGGAGAGCGAGTGGCGAAGGAAATCGCCGCGTCGGGGAGCAAGGCGGTCGCCGTGCAGGCCAATCTGTCGAAACCCGAAGAAATCGAACGCCTGTTCGCCGAAGCGACGAAGGCCTTCGGCCACCTGGACATATTGGTCAACAACGCCGGCATATATGAGTTTTCCCCGCTGGAAAAGATGACGGCGGAGCACTTCCACAAACAGTTCAACTTGAACGTGCTTGGCCTGCTGCTGGCCTCGCAGGCCGCTGCCAGGCAGTTCGATGGGGGCGGGGGAAGTATCATTAACGTTAGCTCAATCGTAAGCACGCTCGCCGTTCCAGAGGCCGCGGTTTACAGCGGCACCAAAGGAGCCGTGGACGCGATCACGCGCTCCCTGGCCGCGGAACTCGGACCGCGCCGCATTCGAGTCAACGCCATGCGACCGGGGATGGTCGAGACAGAAGGATTCCGTTCGGCTGGCATTGGGGAAAGTGACATGCGCAAGCAAGTCGAGGCCCAGACCCCCCTTCGCCGGATCGGACAACCGCAAGACATCGCCGGGGCGGCGGTGTTCCTCGCCTCCGACGATTCCGCCTGGATCACCGGCGAGACGTTCGTGATTTCCGGAGGCTACCGCTAGTCGTGGATGAAAGCCGCCTACCTGGCCAAACACGGTGGCCCCGAGGAACTCCTCATCGGGGAGGTTGCCCAGCCCCTCCCCGGGCGTGACCAAGTGTTGGTCAGGGTCTATGCAACCGCAGTTACGCCGACGGAGTTCAACTGGGCGCCGACATTCAACAACCGTAACGGCGAGCCTCGCTCATTCCCCATCATTCCAAGCCATGAATTCTCCGGGGTCATCACAGCGCTCGGCGACGCGGCGAAGGGATTCAGAATAGGCGATGCTGTCTATGGGTTGAATGACTGGTACGCCGACGGTGCCGCGGCCGAATACTGCGTCGCGCCGGCAGCCGCTGTTGCACCTGCACCGAAGGCACTGGACCACACGAAGGCAGCCGTGGTGCCGATCTCGGCTCTGACTGCGTGGCAGGGGCTCTTCGAGCGTGCCAGACTGAAGGTCGAGGAGCGCGTGCTGATTCACGGCGGGGCGGGAGGTGTCGGCGTCTTTGCCGTTCAGCTTGCGCATTCGCGAGGCGCACACGTCATCGCCACCGCCTCAAAGCACAACCTCGAGTTCGTGCGAAGCCTCGGCGCAGACGAAGTGATTGATCACCGGGCGACGCGCTTCGAGGAGGTTGCTCACGATATGGACGTCGTATTCGACGCCGTCGGCGGCGAGACGCTGGATCGCTCCTGGTGCGTGCTCAAGCCGGGTGGTCGGCTGGTGACGATCGCCGCTCAAAGCGAAGCATTCAGCGAGCCTCGTGTCCGCAGCGCCTTCTTTATTGTGGAACCAAATCAAGGGCAGTTGGCGGAGATTTCCAAGCTGCTGGATTCGGGGCGCATCCGTCCGTTCGTGGAAGCGGTCTTCGGGCTTGAGCAGGCCCGCGAGGCCTATGCCCGGGCGAAGCGTGGCGGTATGCGAGGCAAGGTCGCGTTGCTGGTGAAGAATGGGCCCGACAGCCGCCCATGAACCAGACGACTGAATTCCTCGTCAAACACGGCTTGCCTCTTGTATTCGCAGCCGTGTTCGTGGAGGAAATAGGGCTGCCGCTGCCGGCAGTGCCCTGGCTGCTGGCCGCGGGTGCGCTTTCCGCTGCCGGGAGATTCAGCTTGCTCCGGGGACTGGCAGTGACAGTTTTCGCCTGCCTGCTGGCAGACGCCTGGTGGTTCTACATGGGCCGGCATCGCGGCGGGCGCGTGCTGCGCCTGCTTTGCCGCATTTCACTGGAGCCGGACTCCTGCGTGCGCCGCACCCAAAATTTATTCACCCGCTACGGGCTGAAGGGAGTACTGGTGTCTAAATTCGTGCCCGGTTTGGGCACGGTCATTCCCCCGTTGGCTGGAATGACAGGAATTAGGATGGAGCGGTTCCTGTTCGTTGATGGTTTGGGGTCGCTGCTATACGGCGGTTGCTGGATCTGCCTGGGCTACTTCTTCAGCGGTCAGATTCAGCAGACCGGCGCCGCCCTGGCCAGTATCGGCGGCAACGCGCTGGCCCTCTTGCTTGGGGCGCTGGCCCTTTATATCGCTTACAAGTACTGGCAGCGCCGACGCCTGTTGCGCGAGCTGCGCACGGCGCGGATCACCGTGGAGGAACTGCATCGTATGCAGGAAGCGGGGGAGCAAGTGGTCATCCTGGACTTGCGTTCCAGCACCGAGCTGGAACTCGATCCAACTCTCATCCGCGGGGCACGACACCTTGCCATGGATCAAATCGAGAGCCAGCAGAATGCGCTGCCCCGCGATCAAGAAATTATCGTCTATTGCTCCTGCCCGAACGAGGTTAGCAGCGCGCGCGCGTAGCTTTAGCGCTGCAAAGGAGGGGCTTCACCCGCGTTCGCCCGTTGCTGGGAGGCATTGAGGCCTGGCGCAAGAACAATTACCCGACAGAGATCCGGAGCGCCGCCTTTACAGCGACCGTGAGCAGTGTTGCGCTCGACCGGGAACGCAAGCCCCCGCAGAAGAGCACAGCGCGCGAGGCCCTGTTCGGAAACGTTGACCCAGCCGGCGCCAAAAACAAGGAGAGCGAACATGGAGCAAGAGAACAGCAAGCCTGAACCGTCGAGCCCTCAGGAAAGGGACATCGCCCCCCCGCCGCCGCGCAAGAAGGGCCGGAAGCTAAAGCTCCTTCTGGTGGTGGGCGGTACGTTGATCGTGCTCGTTGCGGTGACGTTCTACTACCTCCGCTTTGTTGCGCCTTACGAATCCACCCATGACGCTTTCATTGACGGGTATCTCACTCTGGTCAGCTCGCGCGTGCCGGGGCAAATTTCCCAGCTCCTGGTAACTGACAATCAGAAAGTCAAGGCAGGGGAACTCTTGGTGGAAATTGATCCGCGCGACTACGAGTCGAGTCTGTCCCAGGCGCGAGCCGATCTGGCGGGAGCCCATAGCCAGTTCTACCAAGCTCAGGCTCAGGTCAAAGTGAGTGAAGCCAAGGTCGCGCAGGCACAGGCGGCAGTGATCGCCGCCGAGGCGGAGGCGCAGCGCGCGTCGGACGACTTGAAGCGCTATGAATCGGTGGAAGCCCGGGCGGTATCCAAGAGCGCGTTCGATCTGGCTCAGGCCCAGTCGCGGTCTGCTAATGCCAATCTGGATGCGGCGCGCAGTCAGTCCAAGGCGGCTGAATCAGAAGTGGCCTTGAGCCGGGCGAGCGTCGAAACCGCCACTGCTCACCTTTCCGAGCGAGACCTTCCACCAACGCCTGAAACACGGCGCGCTGTCCTCGCAATGGCACCCACCTAGAGGCCTGAAAGTAAGCCGAAATCAGTTGAAAAAAGTACTTGGCAAGGGCCGTGCCCCTGTGATAAGAAATAAGGCAACTCAGCCTGACACTTATGAAACCAAGAGCTTTCTTTCCTTGTGTAATCTCCATGCTGCTCGGAGTCTTGGCCGTCCAAGGCCAAGGCTACTATTTCAACCTCAGTCCCTTGGCCACGTTCGGCGCTTCTGGTGGCAACGATGGTTGGCTATCTCCGGGCGAAGGCGGTTATGCTTACCTGGGGACGGCCAATAATGAACGCGGGCTGGCTTTTGGCAACGGCCACCTTTACCTGGTCAGTCATGCCAATGTGGGCGGCACGACGGCCAATGTGCGCATCCTTGATCCCCTCACGGGCGCGGACCTGGGAGGCCTGAATAACAGCGGCATCAGCGGGGGCACCTTCCTCGTCAATAACGCGGCGGTTGGGAGCGACGGCGTGATCTACGTCGCGAACTTGACCACATCCTCCTCGAGCTCGGCCTTCAAAATCTATTCCTGGGCCAACGAGGGCTCCGCGCCGACGGTGGCCTACAGCGGCACCGCCGGCATTTCCGGCGTGAGAGCTGGCGACGACCTGGCCGCGTTTGGCAGCGGGAGTTCGACAATTCTGGCCGCCGGATACAACAGCAGCCCGTCGGTTGCCGGCAACAACGGCTATGCGATCATTAGCCGGAGTGCCAACAGCGCGACAGCCGTAGGCTTCAGCGGCACGCCACCCAATGCCGGTGATTTTCGGTTGGGGCTGACCTTCAGCGACGCCAGCCATGTGATCGGGACGGCGGGCAGCTCGCTCTACCGTTACACGAGCTTTTTCGGCGCCAGCGGCACCCTCCTGGCCAGCCCGAGTATCCCTGACCCTGCCGGTGCGACGGCTGATCGCCTGCTGGCGTACACGGTTCTCGACGGAGTGGCCCTGCTGGCCGTGCAGAGCGTAGGTGATTCACACGTGAGCATCTACGACGAGACGGATCCCTCAAACCCGGTCTGGCTGGGCTCGGAGAACAACACGACCGGTGCCCTTACCGCCAATGGGAATGGCACGGGTGAACTCGCCTGGGGTAACGTTACTTACAACGCTGATGGGACGGTGAGCGAGGACCTTTACGCCATGAGTTCGAACCAGGGCATACAAGCTTTCATCGTGACCGTCCCCGAGCCTGGTTCTTCCAGCCTGGCAATGCTCGGGCTCGCAATACTCGGTGTGCGCCGGAAGGCACGCCCCTAACCGCAGCTTCACTACCCGCTCTACGCGACATCGGGCGAGTTCGAGGCCCAGCGAATTTTGCCGCCGCTGCAGCTTCCTTTCCAGGGCACGCAGTTCTCAGCCAACCTCTTACCCCGGAGCAGCAATTGACCGAAGTGCATTCGGCTGGAGACTGCGTTGATGCCGGTTATGGGCTGGAATAGGTTCCCCTTAATGATAGCACGGACAAAGAAAGCCCCTGCGCCGGGCCGGGGTAGGCCTGTTGGAGCGCCAACCGAGCGGGACTATCCCGGCTCCCTTCGCGCCGGGCGGGCAAGACAAGTGGCCTCCGAGGAGCAGGCATTCGGAGCACCGCGGTCAGTGCTGCTGGTAAGCTCGAATGCCGCAACGGGGCGCTTCCTAGGCGAGACGATCAGGCGGCGCGGGAAGTGCCGGGTGCTGCAAGCGTCGGATAGTGCCGAGGCCCGCTACCTCGCTGCGGTGGGCGGGAACATCCGCCTGCTGCTGGCCGATTCGCTTTCCAACGAGAACCTTGGTCTGGCGCGCTGGTTTCTGGCGACACATCCCGGCGCCATGGTGCTCGCGGCGGAAGCCTCATTGTGGAAGCTAACGGGCGGTGCAGGCCGCTACGAACAGATGCTGCTTGCCAAGTCTTACACGGCCCAGGAGCTGGCCTCGACGGTTCGGGCGCTGGTGTTGGGCGAGCACCGGAACGGGGCTGCGGAGGCCGCGTCCCGCTTCAAGCGCGCTGCGTAGCCGGGCTGAGTCTCGAGTCTAAGGTCTAGAGTCTTGAGTCGTCGCCAATGGGGACAGCTCAAGACTCTAGACCCGAGAGTCTAGACTGCGGCGGCTATTGGCATCGCATCCACAAACGGCGGCAGCACTCGAACGGTTTGTCACCCCTCTCAGAGGTGGCGGGCCGGGAGTCGTCCTCGCCATCCCAAAGCAAGGCTGCGAGTTGATTGAGCACGCGGCCACGCGGGTGCTGCTTGCTCTGTGGCGACCACAGCGCGGCAGGGCCGGCGATACGGGCGTTCAACAGCCGGTTGCGCCAGGGGCTCGAATTGGGCCATTTATCCACGCGGCTGGCGGCGTAATCGCGTGGCGAGTCAAATCGGATGCCCAGGCGCCGGCTCTCGACCCAGAGCCACACCTGCCGCGCGAAGGCGGTCACGCGCCGATGTTCCGCAGTCAGGAGTTCGGCGCTTGTAGTCCGGCGCTGGGGGTGGAGCTTGAACTCCACTCCGGCGCGGTGATGCTCCCGCAACTCACGCATCCAAGGCAGTGGGTCGGCCTCGGTGAGGGCGCTTAGGCGCCGGTGCCGCTCGAGGCAGCTCCAATGATACTGTCCATAGACTGTCAGCATGGCATCCCCGAAAGCCAGTTGGGCTTTGGCGACATTGCGGGCAACGAAGTCGGCGGCTTCAGGGCTGAACTCCTGCCGGCCGAGCCTCTGCGCTGCCAGGAGCAGCCCCCAGCCGCGATTCATCAGCAGCCGCGCCGCCTCCGAGACAGGAAGACGGCGCGGGTCGGCGTGGCGCGCCAGTAGCAGGTCGTCCGCGCCGGCGGCCGCATAATGACCCGCGACCAGGTCGTAATAGAACATGCTGGGTGGACAGCGCCGAAGGTGCGCGCAGGACTCGATGTGGAATTCGACATCTATGCGCGCGGTCTGGCCCATTGCTTCCGCCAATGCGCGTAGGGGAGGGCCGTAGAGGCGGCGGCTCAAGAGACGATTGCCGCGGATGAAGATATAGAATTCCAGATCATTGTAGGGCTGGTCTCCGCCGGGCAGCCGCAGCACGCCGCCTTCACCTCGTCCGTAGCCGCCTCCAAGCCATAGGGCCTCGAGTTTACGCCGGCGCACGATACGCTGCACGCCGTGCGATGCCGTTGCGCAGAACCCCGCGATCCGGGCTTCGAGGCCGTCATCTCCATCTATGGTGAAGCGCCTGCCGGGGGGTGGCGGGGACACCTCGCCGAGGCGTGCTGGAGCGCGGACTTTCCAGCCCGCGGTCAGATCAGATGCCAGGCCAGCGCTGGAATCGGGAGCCAGGCCCGATGCGGGTGTCGCTGCGGACTGGAAAGTCCGCGCTCCATGCTGGCTGGCAGCCATAGGCTCGAATGGTTCAGCGCAGCGGGGAAGCCCAGACGGGCGGCAGCGCCAGGCTTTCGCCGGCAGGCGCCCGGTATTCGGACCAACCGGCATAGAACCCCGCCCACCGCGCGCGCCGCTGGGTCCAGCGGATTCGCATGGTGGCCGGCCATTCGCCCAGGCGCCCCTTGCGCCGGCAATAGCGGAAGTCGCGCCACGCGTCGGCGGCCCAACCCAGTGCCACGGTGCGCAGCCACGTCCAGTCGTTGCTCGAGAACCGCGGCCACACGGCGGCCAGCGACTTCCCCTCCCCGAAGCCCCTCCGCCAAACCTGCGGCAGCGTGTAATTATGCGAGTGCATCACCAAGGAGTCGGGCTCATAGACGATGCGGTAGCCGCGCGCGACGCACCAGCGGGTGTATTCGTCGTCCTCGGAGTATTGCAAACGCTCGTTGAACCCGCGCTCCAGCCAGATGTCCTTGCGGATGCCACTGCTGGCCATGCTGAAGAAGTGGGGCCAGCCGGCCGATTCGCGCTCAGGGCCGAAACAGCGTTCGTAGTCGTGGCTGAACGCGGCGCAGCAGTCGGGCCGGGGAACCTGCCGTCCGAAAACCGCCGCCACTCCGGGCTTAGACAGCCCGGCCACCAGCGGCCGCAGCCAGTTCGGCCCCTGCGGCGTCGCGTCAGCGTTCAGGAAGATGCCAAGGTGCGAGCGGGCCAGGGCCATGCCCCGATTGAGCACCCGGCCCGGATTATACTCCTCGGGTGCCAGGCGAATGAGGTGGCGCGGGGCCATGCGATCGAGCAGTTCGACGGAGCCGTCGGTGGACCCGGAATCAATCGCAATCAATTCCCAGTTGGTATAGTCCTGGGCCCGCAGCGCCGGCAGTGTGTCGCGCAAAGCCCAGCCCTCGTTGAAGGAGCGCATGATGATGCTGACCAGCGGTTCGCTCACGGCCTGATATGCGCCCAAAATACCCTCCTCGCACTGCCCGTAAATGGGGTGGGTGCCCACCCTCTGCGCAAAGCCGAAGGCCGAAGACCTAAACCCGAAACGTGTTGCGTATTGCGCCTTGCGTGGGCACGGCACCCGCAACGCGCAGCCAGTCCGCTCCTCGGCCCTCCCATTTTGCAACTCAACCCTCAATCCCTGGATAGGGTAAGCACCCACCTGCGCGTGCAGGATTCTAGCCGTACCGTAGCGCAATCACCGAAGGGATGAGAGCGAAAGATCACGACTTTTCAGTGGCAGGCAGGCTGCCTGCCGTAGAGGGCGGCGTTCCGCCGCCCGGGCCGGCCCCTGAATTCTCCCGCATGATCGGCATGTGCGGGGCCGCCCCGCCGGGCCGGGAGCCCGACTCCGCGGCAGGCACGCTGCCTGCCACGTGTTCAATATCGCCCCGGACTTCATCCCTGCCAACACCATGAAGCGAAAGACGCCGCGAAACGATGCACAAGTTCTACGCAGGCAGGGCGGGCGCGGGACGATGCATCTTGCTGAGAAGCGGCCCGCCTTGCTGCGCGAACTGGTTTCCCACCTCAGGGAGCATCGCGAGCAGCTCCGTGAGGAATGGGCGCGCCGTATTACCGATGCCCACCTGCTCAGCGAGATGACCCAGGAGGAGGTGTTCTCCGAGGCGACCGCCGTCTATGACAACTACGTCGAGGTGCTGGAGACCGGCATTGTCGAAGCGCTGCAGGCCTATGCGCGCGATTTATCAGAGCGCATCATCCCGCGCGGCATCGAGACGCACGAAGTGATCGGCATCGTGCTGCTGCTGCGTGATGTCCTGGCCCGCTCCCTGTTCAAGAAGTATCAGCATGACTTCGACCTGTTCAACCGGGTGCTGGACGCCTACGAGCCTGCCGCGAACCGGATCGCCAACACCGTGGCCGTGAGCTTCGTCCGCGAACGCGAGCGCATCATCCGCCAGCAGCAGGAGGCGATTCGCGAGCTGTCCACCCCTGTGCTGCCCGTGCGGGAGCGGCTGTTGATCCTGCCGATCAGCGGGGTGATTGATTCGCAGCGCGCCCGGCAGTTGACGGAAAAGCTCCTGAATGGCATTCGCGACCACCGGGCCAAGGTGGTGGTGATGGACGTGACGGGCGTGCCGACGATTGACGCGACGGTCGCCAACCACCTGGTGCAGGCGGTGGAAGCCTCGCGACTCATGGGGGCGAGCGTCATCCTGACCGGGCTGTCCTCCGCGAGCGCGCAAACGCTCGTCACCCTGGGCGTGGACCTGAGCAAGATGCATTCCGTGGGCGACCTGCAAAGCGGGATCGAGGAAGCGGAACTCCTCCTCCGGCGCAAAGCTCCGGCCCAGGAGGCGCCTGCAACCTGATGGCCTGGGGCCTCCCTTAGCATGCCCGTTCCCATCCTCAAACAGCGCGATTACCTGATCGCCAGCGTGCAGGCCGCTCTGTCCGACGCGGACCTGACCGACCTGCGCGATAACCTCTCGAACCAAGTCGGCCGATTCCGGTCCCGCGGCGTCATCATTGATGTCACCGTCCTGGATGTCATTGATTCCTTTGCCACGCGGACGCTGCGTTCCGTGGCGCACATGCTCAAGCTGCGCGGGGCGGAAACCGTCATCGTGGGCATCCAGCCGGACGTGGCGTTTGCGATGGTACAGTTGGGCCTGACGCTGGAAGGCGTGGGCACCGAACTGGACCTGGAGGAGGGCTTGGCGCATCTCGACCGCGTGATGAAACTGCGGGGAGCCAATGGCGTATAAGACCGAAGTCGCCGTCAGTTCTGTGGCGGACATTGTGGCCGCCCGCCAGAAGGGGCGCGCGCTGGCCATGGAACTGGGCTTCGAGGGGTCGGAACTGACGATGATGGCCACTGCCATATCCGAGATTGCGCGCAACATCGTAGACCACGCCAAGCACGGCACGATCACCTTCTCTTCCATCCACCAGAGCCGGACGCGCGGCATATTGATCGTCGCCAAGGACGACGGCCCGGGCATTCGCGACGTCTCCCAGGCCATGCAGTACGGCTTCTCCTCCCGCAACGGCTTGGGGGTCGGGCTTCCCGGCGCCAAATGGCTGATGGATGATTTTAATATCAAAAGCCGGGTGGGCAAAGGAACGGTAGTCACCATGAAGAAGTGGTTGCATCATGATCAACTCGACCGAAACGAGAATGGGGCTGGCAATTGATTGGGCGACCAGCTCGCGGCCAATGACCAAGGGAGCAGTCTCGGGCGACGTCCATGTCGTCCGGGAATGCGAGGCAGGCGTGTTGATGGCGGCGGTGGACGGCGCCGGACACGGCCAGCCGGCCCGTGAGGCGGCGCTGGTGGCGGCGCGCATCCTCGAGGCCTACGCCGGCGAGGCGACGCTCACGCTCATGGCGCGGTGCCACGAAGGGCTCACACACACCCGCGGCGCGTCCGCGACGCTTGTCTGGTTCCGCATCCTGGAGGACCGGCTGGACTGGCTGGGCGTGGGCAACGTCGAGGCGCGGCTCATTCGCGCACAGCCGAACGGCGCGCCGCGCTCGGAAAGCATCCTCCTGCAAGGCGGCATACTGGGCTACCGGCTGCCTTTGCTGCGGCCGGCCAGCCTGGATATCTCCCCGCGGGACGTCCTTGTGCTGGCGACCGACGGCATCCACGCTAATTTCGCCGAGGACATCAACCCGTGGCACGCGCCAGCCCGGATTGCCGCGGACATTATGAACCGGCACTGGAAGGGCAACGACGACGCGCTCGTCGTGGTGGCCCGCTACCTGGGGGTGGACGAATGAACAACGGTCTCAGCAACCTCGCGCGGCAGTATTCCTCCGCGCTGCGGAGGTTCTCGCGCCGCGAGCACGAAGCCCTGTTGGCCCAGGCTTACGGCCTTGGCCGCTCGGCCATCGCCCGCGGCTTTGGCGTGCTGGACATGGCGCGCGTTCACCAGGCTTCGCTCGGCAAGTTGCTCAAGCGAACGGCTCCGGCAAAGGCATCCTCCAAGGCCTTGTGCACGGCGGAGGATTTCTTTCTCGAAACGCTGGCCCCCTTTGAGGCGACGCTGCGCGGCTTCCGTGAAACCAACTCCAAACTGCAGCGCGCCATTAACGCCCTGGAAAAACGGAATGCCGAACTGGCCGTCATGAATGAGAAGCTCATGGAGCAGGTGCGCGAGCGGCGCAAAACGGAGCACGCCCTGCGGGACAGCGAGGAGCATTTCCGCACGCTCTTCGAGCGGGCCTGCGCCATGCAGCAGAACCTGCGCGAACTCTCCCACCTGGTGTTCCATGCGCAGGAGGAGGAGCGCAAACGCATCAGCCGTGAACTGCACGATGAGACCAGCCAGGCCCTGACGGCGATCAGCATCACGCTGGCCAGCCTGGACGCGTCCAGCCGCAACGGCGTGCTCCGGCGCAAGCGCATCCATGAGGCCCAGCGCCTGCTGCAAGAGACCATGGGGTCGCTGCACGACTTCGCCCGTGAGCTTCGGCCCACCAGCCTCGACGAACTGGGCCTCTTGCCGGCCGTGCGGTCGTGGCTCAAGAACTTCGCGCGGCGCACGGGCCTGCGCGTCTGCTTCCGCGCCACAAAAGCCGCCGAGGACCTGGACGAGAACCAGAAGACCACCCTCTACCGGGTCATGCAGGAGAGCCTGACCAACGTCGCTAAACACGCCAAGGCTACCCGGGTCGAGTTCGTCCTCCGCAAGCTGCCCGACCGCATCTGCCTGACCATTTCCGACAATGGCAAGTCCTTCCGCCTGCCTGACGGCCCGCCCGTTCGCGGGCAGCAACGCCTGGGGTTGCTGGGCATGCAGGAGCGCGTTCGGCTGATCAACGGGCAGCTCACCATCCTCCCCCGTCCGGGCAAGGGCACCACCCTGCATCTGGCGATCCCCTTGAGCGTCAATGGCAGCGCCGAAGGCCGCTATTACGATGCCAGGGTGGGCTGGAACCTCAGGGGCGATCCCTCCGCCGAGGCGAGCGCATCTGCACAGGACCACCGTGCGCCAGCCACCCGAATCCGAAGTCCGAGGCTCGAAATCCGAAACAATACCAAATAGGAAAGGTCAAATGTCCAAAACCTCCGCCGCCCAAGCGTCTGGGGCCTTTTCCTGTTGAGGCATTTGGATTTGTTTCGGATTCCGAGCTTCGGATTTTGGATTGGTGCTGCTGGGTGCGGCGATGCGCCAGGCCGAAGCGGCATACATACATTTGCTTCACCCCCGCCGCCGGGATTATGGTTCAGATGAAAGCGAAAGCGGCTAACCAATGAACCTATACATCCTGCGGCACGGCATTGCGGTGGATCACGGCTCCCCCGACTACCCCAATGACGCCGACCGCCCACTCACGCCCAAGGGCGAGCGCAAGCTCCAGCAGGTCACCGAGGCCATGCAGGTAATGGAATTATCTTTCGACCTCATCCTCTCGAGCCCATACACCCGCGCCAAGCAGACGACGGAGATCGTGGCGGAGGCGTTGGACGCTCATAAGAAGGTGCAGTATACGGACCTGCTGACCCCGGGGGGGGCCCCACGACGGCTGGTTGAACTCATCAACGCGCTGAAGCCTGTGCCGGAAAACGTGCTCCTCTCGGGGCATGAGCCCTACCTGAGTGGCATGATCTCATGGCTGGTGTCCGGCGATACTGGGATGTCCGTAGTGATGAAGAAAGGCGGCCTCTGCAAGCTAAGCGTCGAACACTTGAAGGCAGGCCGCTGCGCCAGCCTGGAGTGGCTGCTGACGCCCAAGCAAATGGCTTTGATGGGCTGAGGGGCCACGCAACGCCCCAGCAACCCCCAACAGGCCGATGCGTAACCCTCGCATGCTCCAGGCACCACGCGCGCCCCGGCGACCTCCCCCTTCGACTGCCTGGAGCTGTGCCGCTTTTACACTGGTTGAGCTGCTGGTCGTTATAGCGATCATCGCGATGCTGGCCGCGCTGCTGCTGCCTTCCCTGGCCAAATCCAGAGCGAAGGCGGAGGAAGTCACCTGCGGCAACAACCTCCAGCAGCTCTCACTCGCCTGGGTGCTCTACTCCGAGGAGAACGGCGACCTGCTCGTGAACAACCACGGCGTGCCCGAGACCCTGGCGCGGCGCAATACCTGGGCCAACAACGTCGAGGACTGGCAAAGCAGCGACGATAACACCAACCTGGTTTACCTCTCCGACTCCCTGCTCGGCCCTTTCGCCAATCGCTCCACGAGAATCTACAAGTGCCCGGCGGACCGCGTGCCCGCCCCGAACGGTCCCCGCATCCGCAGCATGTCTATGAACGCGCAGGTGGGCGACCCGGGCGAGCTGACCAATCGCTTCAATCCGCTTTACGTGCAATTCTACAAGCTCGCCGATGTCAGCGGGCCCTCCGGCATCTTTGTCTTCCTCGATGAGCACGCTGACACCATCAACGACGGCTTCTTCGTGAATAAACTCGAGAACGAAGCCTGGGGTAACCTGCCGGCCTCATATCACAACGGCGGGGCCTGCCTCACCTTCGCTGATGGCCACGAGGAACGGCATCGGTGGCAGGACCCGAGCACCGTGCGCCCGGTGCAGCAGCAACGCTTGCCAGCTCCCATCCCGGCGGTGCCCGGGACCGATTTCGATTGGCTCAAGACCCGCACCAGCTACAAGAAGACGAGTTAGGCCAGGCAGATGGTCTCCGCCGAGCTGTCCGCCGCCGACCTAAGACGGACGCGGCGGCGAGGCGTCCTTACCCCGAGAGCCCGCCGCGCTCACATTGGCTCGCAAGCTCCTCCGCCGGGTAGGTCCAGATCTCGGCCAGAGTGGGATGGTAATGCGGCATCGCGGCCAGCTCGTGCACGGTCATGCGCTTGTGCATCGCCGCAATGATCTCATGCACCAATTCGCCCCCGAGCGGCCCCGCACAGCACCCGCCCACGATCTCCCCTGTCCGCGGATCGGCAAGCAGCTTCACGAACCCGTCTTTGGCTTCCATGATCAGCGACTTCCCGTGATCGTTGAATGGATAGCTCGCCGCGGAATAAGGCACGTTGCGCGCGCGCGCGGCCCTCTCGGTTAGCCCGACTACCGCGATCTGAGGCTCGGTGAAGACCACCTCGGTCAGCAGCCGGTAGTCCATGCGCTTCGGGCGGGCGGGGTGCGCGATATTGTGGCCGGCGACTTCGGCCTGCTGAATGGCGATGTGGACGATCTCATGCAGGCCGGTGCAATCACCCGCCGCAAAGATGTGCGGCACGCTGGTCTGCATCTGCGGATCAGTGGCGATGCGCTCTGACTCCAATGCAACCCCCGCGCGATCCAGCCCCAGCCCCGCAACCTTCGCCCGTCGCCCCAGCCCAAAGAAAATCTCCTCCGCCCTGACGCGGACGGTCTGGCCGTTATGCTCGAATACAATCTCCTTGCCATCCCCCACGCGGCGGGCGTCCAGCAATCGCGTTCCGGTATAAACCGCCACGCCTTCACGCCGGAACACCGTCTCCAGCACTTCCGCGGCATCGTCATCCATCTCGTGCAGGAAATGCGGGCTGCGCTGAATCAGGGTGACCCGCACACCAAAGCGGGCGAAGAACTGCGCAAACTCCAGCGCCACCGGCCCACCGCCCAGGACAATCAGCGTCCGCGGCAGCCGCTCCAGCTCCAGCGCCGTGTCGCTGGTCAGGTAGCCAACATCGGCCAGTTGCGGGAAGGGCGGCGGGTTCACGCCGGAACCGGTCGCGAGGACGAAATGCGCGGCG
>DATKNZ010000460.1:0-6866 GCA_035541055.1 Candidatus Acidiferrum sp.
CCGCCGCACCGTTTCCAGGTAAACGGCCGTGCGCCGGTCTCCAGGATGCGGCACTGGCAGCTTCGCGGCTTGTTCCAGGTTGGTTACCAGGCGGCCGGTGACGGAGGGGATTTCGTTCTCCGCAACGTGGAGGGTGCAGCCGAACGCCTCGGCCTCGGCGCTCAGGTCCATAGCGGACAAGACGAACCGCGTGTGGTAGCGCGCATGCAACGCAGCCACGGCATCGAACTGGACCTGTGGGTCCTGGACGGCCTGGCGCACGGTCGCGCCGGTCAGGGCCAGTCCCGGGTATGTCGCAACCGGCAGCGCCACGCGCGGCGGCGATCCGAGGACCAGCCGGGTGAAACAGTTCGCGGCCATGGATGAGGCCTAGCTTTGCCAGGGCGCAGTCTTCTCGCCCTTCCAGATGGCTGCCACGGGCTGGCGCTCGCGGACCAGCGCGGCGCGGCTGCCCTTTACCATGACCTCGGCGGCCAGGCTGCGGGTGTTGTAGTTCGAGGCCATGGCGAAGCTGTAGGCGCCGGCGCTCATGAGGGCCAGGTAATCGCCCTGCGCCACCTTCGGCAAAGGCCGGTCCTGGCAGAAGAAGTCGCCCGACTCGCAGATGGGCCCGACCACGTCGGAGCTTATGAGCGCGCCGGATTTCCGGTGCAGCGGCAGGATCTCATGGTAGGCGTCGTAGAACGCCGGGCGGATAAGATCGTTCATGGCCGCGTCCACAATCAGGAAGTTCTTCCTGCCTGTGCGCTTCACGTATTCCACTCGCGTGACCAGGATGCCGGCGTTGCCCGAGATGAATCGGCCCGGCTCAAGCAGGATGCGCAGGCCCAGCGGCTTGAGCAGCGGCAGGAGCCGCGCCGCGTATCTTTGGGGCGTGATAATGCCCTTCGCGGCAGCCGACTGCCACCAGGCCGGGGCGCCGCTCGCCAGGGCAGGTTTGTAAACGATGCCCAGGCCGCCGCCGATGCTCAGGAATTCCAGCGCATGCCGTTCTTTAAGTTTCAAAACCAGCGGCAGCACTTTGCCCACCGCCTGTTCGAAGGGGCTGACCTCGGTGATCTGTGACCCGATGTGCATCTGCAGCCCGCGCAGGCGCAAGTTCTTGAGCTTGCTCGCGCGCGCATACACGCCTTCGATCTGCTCGAGCGCAATGCCGAACTTGTTCTCGTAAGTGCCGGTCGTAATCTTCTTGTGCGTGTGGGCCTCGACGTTCGGGTTCACCCGAACCGCGACGGGGGCTTTCCGGTTCAGGCGCGCCGCCACGGCGTTGATGCGCTCCAGTTCGGGCTCGCTCTCGGCGTTGAGCGTGTAAACGCCCTTGCGCAGGGCAAACTCGATCTCGTCCGCTGTCTTTCCCACGCCCGCGAAGGCGCATTTTGCGGGGTCACCGCCCGCCGCGATGACTCGCCGCAGTTCGCCGCCGCTGACGATGTCGAATCCGCTGCCCTGCGCGGCGAGGGCGCGCAGCACCGCCAGGTTGGAATTGGACTTCACGGCGAAGCACACCAGGTGGTCCAGCCCGGCCAGCGCCGTGTCCAGGGCCTCGTAGTGCCCCGTGAGCGTGCGCTCCGAATAGACGTAGAGGGGCGTTCCGAATTTCTTCGCGAGCGCCTCGACGCTGACGCCTTCGCAAAGCAGTTTGCTCCCGGCATAGCGGAAATAGTGCATGACCGTAGATGGTAGTGCGGCCGGCTCAAAGCGCAAGGAGAGTCATGGGTGCTGATTTCCTGAATTGACTTGGCGCGCGCTTCGTCCGGAATATAAGCAATATGAACGACACGCCTTCTTCGCACACAACTCGCCGCGAGTTTATCAAGACCACTGGCCGCCTTGCGGCCGCCTCCGCCCTGGCGGGCGTTGCCCTGCCGCACGTGCACGCCGCCAGCACCGAGCTGATCCAAATCGCCCTCGTCGGCTGCGGCGGCCGCGGCACCGGCGCCGCCAACAATGCCCTGAGCAGCAATGGCGGCCCCCTGAAGCTGGTGGCCATGGCGGATGTGTTCGAGAACAGGCTGAACGAGAGCTACGACAACGTCACCAATGCTCAGAAAAGCAAGGTGGAGGTCCCGCAGGACCACAAGTTCATCGGGTTCGACGCCTACAAGAAGGCGATGGATTGCCTGAAGCCGGGCGATATTGTGATCCTGACCACGCCGCCGGCCTTCCGCTGGGTCCATTTCACCTACGCGATTTCCAAGGGGCTGAATGTGTTCATGGAGAAGCCTGTGACGGTGGATGGCCCGACGAGCAAGAAGATGCTGAAGCTGGCCGAGGAGTCGCGGGCCAAGAACCTGAAGGTGGGCGTGGGCCTTATGTCGCGCCACAGCCGGGCGCTGCAGGAACTGCACCAGCGGATTCAGAACGGCGAGATTGGCGACGTGATTTGCATGCGGGGCTACCGGATGCACGGTCCCGTGGGCCACGCCTTCGAACTCAAGTGGCCGGGCGACCCGAGCGAACTGCTCTGGCAGATCAGGAACTTCCACGCCTTCTTGTGGGCCAGCGGCGGCTGCTTCAATGACTTCTACATCCACCACATTGATCATCTATGCTGGATGAAGGACGCCTGGCCGATCAAGGCCCAGGCCCTGGGCGGCAAGCATTACAAGCAGGACCCGGACGGCAAGCCCTACGTGGACCAGAACTTCGACACCTATTCGGTGGAATACACCTTCGGTGACGGCAGCAAGATGTATCTGGATGGCCGGTGCATCAACGGCTGCAACGATATCTACTCCAGCTACGTGCACGGCGCCAAGGGCCTGGCCATCGCTTCAAAGAGCAGCGACTGCGGGGCGCCTTCTATGACTTTCAAGGGCCAGAACGCGCAGCGCTCGAACATGATCTGGTCCTCCAAGGTAGCGCCCGAGGAGAGCGACCCCTATCTCAACGAATGGAACGACCTCATGGACGCCATCCGCAACGACAAGCCTTACAACGAGGTGGAGCGCGGGGTCGCAGCGAGCCTGGTGTCGAGCATGGGCCGCATGGCCGCGCACACAGGGCAGGAGATCATGTATGAGGACATGCTTAACTGCGAGCACGAGTTCGCGCCGGATGTGGATAAGCTGACGATGGAATCGCCTGCCCCGCTAAAGGCCGACGCTGACGGCAAGTATCCTCAGCCGATGCCCGGGATTACCAAGAAGCGCGAATACTAGTCCGTTTCTGCCGGAGCGTCTGCCGCCCGATCTGCACGGTCTAGGCGACTGCGCGAACCGATTGCCTATGAAGTTCGACGACTGAATTAGTCTCGAGCAACCCGATGATGGCTGACAAATGCCTCTGAAAGAGGCGCTTCAAATCCCGGGTGCTCATATTCCCCGTACGGATCAGGAGCAGCTTCCAAGGCTTGTGATGGAGCAAATGGGAATAGTAGAAATCGGTGTCCTTCGAGACGACAACCCTTCGCTCGCTCTGTGAGAGGTCGTTGATTATGTGATCCGGGGTCCGGTTCCGGGTTGGCAGGTCGCGCGTGTGCTTAGCTTCGTGGCCAGCGGCTTGCAGCAGGGAGCACAAGGCGGGGGGAACATGTGCGTCCAGCAGGAACTTCATGCCAGAACCAAGTGCTGCGTCTTCAGCTTCAAGGACTCGGCAGCAAACTCCAGGCAGGCGAGCAAGTCCTCACGCTGCAGATCTGGAAACTCAGCCAGCAGATCGTCAATCGTGTCCCCGCCTGCAAGATACTCCAGCATGGATTCCACTGGGTACCGCGACCCTCGGATAACGGGCTTGCCATGGCAAACGTCAGGACTGATCGTGATGCGCTCCAGTAACGAACTCATGCCGAAATTGTGCCCCAGACGCGGGGGAGGTTCAAGCCGGCATAAGCGGCGGCGGCGCCGGCGCGAGGAGCTGACTTCTCTGGCACCAGATGCGGCCCTCGTTAGAGCCTGCCTAAGCAGCCCGCATGGCGTACGGCAGCTTCCAGGGCTTCCGGTATTTCACGCCGACCAGCTTGTCCGCTTGCGAATCGCCGACGATCTTCTCGTTCGCAGCGTCCCAGGTGACCTTGCGCCCGGTGCGATAGGCGATGTTGCCCAGGTGCGCCACAGTCGAAACGTGGTGCCCGATTTCCAGGTTCAGAACCGGCTGCTGGCGGGACTTCACGCAGTCCAGGAAGTTGCGCACGTGGGCGGGACGCGGGTCGCCGCTGCCGGGCTTCTTAATCGAATCCAGGTTGGCTCGCTTGGGCTCGGTGATGAGCTGGTAACCGCCGTCGTTCAGGATGATGTTGCCTTCGGTGCCGTTCCATTCGACGCCCCACGAGCGGCCGTTGAGGCCGTTGTTCAGGCCCGCCTTGTGCTCCCAGATGAGCGTGTAGGTGGGGAACTCATAGACCGTCACCTGTGAGTCCGGGGTCTCGGAGGCATCGTCGAAGACGAACTTGCCGCCGCTGGAGAAAACGTTTTTCGGCGCGTCCTGCCCCGTGCCCATGAGCATCATGTTGATGAGATGGACGCCCCAGTCGGTCATCAGGCCGCCGGCGTAGTCCCAGAACCAGCGGAAGTTGAAGTGGAAGCGGTTGGGGTTGAAGGGCCGCTGGGGGGCGGGGCCGAGCCAGCGGTCGTAGTCCACGCCCGGAGGCGGGTTGCCGTCGGGCGGCTTGCCGATGCTCGCCAGCCAGTCGAGGTAGGCCCAGCCGCGCACCACACTGACCTTGCCCAGCTTGCCTGAGCTGACGATCTCCGCCGCTTCGATGATGTGTTTGCAACTGCGCCACTGCGAGCCCATCTGCACGACGCGCTGGTGGCGCCGGGCGGCTTCCCGCATGGCGCGCCCTTCGTCAATGGTCTTGGCGAGCGGCTTCTCCACGTAAACGTCTTTGCCTGCCTGGCAGGCCATCACGGTCGGCAAGGCGTGCCAGTGATCGGGCGTCGCAATGAGCACTACGTCCACGTCCTTGCGGTCAAGCACATGCCGGAAGTCCTTTGTCGTGTCAGGCTTCCTCCCGCGGTGCTTCTCGCAAATCTCGACGCCCTTCGAGATACGGGCGTCGTCCACGTCGCAGACCACGGCGCAATCCACCTCCGGGTTGAGGAAGAAGCATTCGAGGTCGCCCTGCCCCATGCCGCCGCAGCCGATCACGCCGAGGCGGACCTTGTCGTTGGCGCCCGGCTCGGCGGCGCGAGCGGAGCGCGTGAAAAGCGGGGCAATGCTGCCGAGAGCGACCGGTGCGAGCGCGGCGCCCAGAGTGGAATTGCGCAGGAATTGGCGGCGGGAGATATGTGACATGTTATTCGCTGTCCGGCCGCGACGGCCCTATGCCGCCCTGCCGGCGCAAAAAAGCTTGGGTTCTTGGAGGCTCAGCGTCCAGCGGAAAGCTTACTTGGCGGAGCGGCTTTCATATAAGAGCCTGTACCCCAATGCGTTGTGGGCTCGAGCTACGACGCCGTTTCCACGGACAGGGTCACCAGCCGAAGCGGGACTCGCAGAGGTGGCCGATGTGAGGCTGGTGAGGGCCTTTCGAGTCCCCGGTGTGTCTCCCATGTGGGTCGACCCACATGGGAGACACACCGGGGACTCGAAACACCCTCATAAGGGCCACACCGGGCAAGTTAACGATAGCGCAGGCTGCTGAGATAGCCCCAGGCGGTTCCCATCAGCAGCCCGGCCGCGTGCGTGCCGTTGGCCACGTGCGGAATGAGGGGCGTAAAGCAGGCGAAGAACCAAACGATCATCATGGTTACCGTGTAGGTGTGCACGTACAGGCCGGAGCCCGGGTCGAACTTGCCTCGAATCCAGATGTAGCCGAGCAGGCCGTAGACGACGCCGGACATCCCCCCGAAGTCCGGGCCCCCGTAATGGAGATGCGGCCCGCCGTAGTAAAACTGGGCCAGGTTCGAGGCCACCCCGATGACCACGACGAGCAGCGCGAGCACCCAGGGGCTTTGACGCCCTTCAATCATGCTGCCGAGGTCGCGCAGCCACAGCATGTTGAAAATCAAGTGCAGCGCGCCGAAGTGGATGAAGATCGGCGTCAGGAGCCGCCAGATTTCGCCGTGGCGGATTTCCGGCAGCGTCGGATTCCATGCCAGGTAGCTGCCCTGGATGTTAAAATCGGTCATGAACAGACGCATGATGGCCTGCGGGTCCGAGCCGAGCCGCGAGTAGATAGCCACGACGACGCTGATCGCGATGAGGACAAAGGTCAGCGGGCCAAAGCCGTATTGCGCCAGCGGCCGGAAGAGGTGGCGGCGCTCGCGCACCTTCTTGCGATAGGCGGCCGCCCCCTTGTTCTCCTTGTCGCGCATCTCAGCCGCAGCTTTGCCTTCGGTCCGGTACTTCGGATCGGCGGGATTCTGGCGGAAGGCGGCGAGGAGCTTTGCGGCCTGCTCGATTTTGTCCTCGTCGCTGACCCAGACCGCCCAGCCCTCCGGCTGATGGTGCTCGACCTGGTTCTCGATGCCTTGCACGTAGAGGTAGTCCCCGAACGTGCGGGCCGCCGTCTCGTCCGCCAGGTAGCCGATGGCTCGCATCTGCCCCTAGGTGCGCCAGCGGAGGTTGTGCACTTGGCCGTGCGAGGGGTGGGTCGTATCGAGGCAGCGGCACTCCAGGCGCATGCCGTCGGCCTGGAACTGCGCGTGCGCCCATCCCGAGGGCTCGCCCTCGATGAACACATAGGCGACGGGGGGCAGGTTGATCAGGTGAATGCCGCTCTCGTCCTGGTAAACGTTCCAGAAGTGCGTGTGGCCGAAGATGTAGGCCTTGACCTGCTTGCGCGGGCGGATGACGCCAAACAGCGCTTCGGAATCTTTCAGCCCTCCGATCGTGGCAAAAGCGCCGGGGTTATGGTGCACCAGCACCAGGGCGGGCTTATCCGCATTGGCGTCGAGCGCCTTGCCCAGCCAGTCCAACTGTTCCTG
>DATKNZ010000461.1:0-5602 GCA_035541055.1 Candidatus Acidiferrum sp.
GCGACCGCTACCTCATGGGCCGCACCGACCTGCCCTAAAGCCGAAGGAAGGCCACAAACCGACGCCCGAAGCCGCCGGCTGGTCGCTCTTTCAACGCAGAGACGCAGAGAGCGCCGAGATACGCAGAGGTGCTCGAACCACCAGCCCCTTCTTCTCTGCGTCTCTCAGCTCTCTCTGCGTCTCTGCGTTGAAGGACTCCACTTTCCCGCCCCAAGCGCCTTCCGCCTGCGGCTTTCGGGTTCCGGCTTTCGGCCTTCGGGCTTGCCCGCCCCACCCCACTGATAACTTGAAGGGGCCAACCCTGCCCGCCGCATCGCCCCAAGCCTTCCCAGCCATACTCACTGGCTGTGTACAAGGGGTGCACAAGGGATGCACACCGGATGCACACGCGGCTGACCGGTGCGCACCCGGTGAGCATCCGGTGTGCACCCCTTGTACACAGCGCGAAATAGCGGAGAGGAGCGCCAGGAGACGGGGAGTTTGGCCTGCGGTGTCATACCGGACTTTTAGGCTATCAGGCACGGTTTACGAGCTACGTTAACGTTACCGGATAGGCGGTTGGGGCGGGGTGGCAGCATAAACTGCAGACGAGAAGCCCGCTCCCCATTGTTTCGATGCCGGCGACCCTCGGCTAGCCTGGGGCTCCCTTGGTCGGCGGGTCGGTAGGCACAGGGTTGTGGGTGCCGAGCAGCTCATGCGTCCCCGCCACGGGCGTGCCGCCCTCCGCCACGGCGGGGGCGCAGCGTTTGAGGGAGCCTGAGCGCACGTCCCGGGTGGGGAAGACCCCTGGACGGCTCGTCGCAAGCGGACCGGCAGAACGGGCCGCCTCTTTCCGTGCCGGTGCCTCGGCGACCGCCTTACCCCCGGGTTCGGCGACTGGCTTGTGTCCATCGGGGAAGTGTCAGTTGAAAACCTCATGCTCTGCATTATGATTGATGCACTCAAATCGGAAGCAAAGTCGTGGGGGCGCAACCAGGTCTGATAACGCTTGTCCAGAGCCGATGAATTCGTTCAATAGCGTCCCACGTGGCGCCGCCGGAACCGCCGACACCGCCCTCGGTTGCCGGCGTCGTGTGCTGCACCGCCTGAAACGGCCGGAGGTATCTGCGACTTCGAGGAATCCCCTAACGCAAATCTCTCTCGCCGCGCTCGGAACGGCGACGGTCTGCAAGGTAGGGACGCCTCGCCGAGGCGTCCGCCGCCGCCACACCACGGACGCCTCGGCGAGGCGTCCCTACCAATGGCTCAGGCCTGCTCCCGTGAAGCGTGTTCTTCTCGCGTTATGGGCGGTCGCCGCGACGCACCTGCTCGTGATCTCGACCAGCCACGCCCAGCCGGGCACGGTGGATTTCTCCTTCAATGCCGGATACGGCGTGGATTTCACCGCCTACGGGGTGGGCATGCAGTCGAGCGGGAAATGGGTGATTGGCGGCGCGTTCGGAACTCCCGCGTCCGGCGTGGCGCGCCTGAACGCGGACGGCAGCCCGGACGCGACCTTCAATACCGGGACGGGCGTGAGCCCCGGCTTCGGTTACACGCCCGGGCTAAGCTCCGTTTATGCGCTAGCGGTGCAGCCGGATGATAAGGTCATTATCGGCGGCACCTTCAACACCTACAACGGTATAGGCCGCACGAATATCGCCCGGCTCAACGCGGACGGAACGCTCGACCTCACCTTCGACCCCGGGCAAGGCATCGGCACTATCTCGCCTAAAGTCCTTGCGCTCTGCCTGCAGCCCGATGGCAAGGTGCTGGTGGGGGGCAATTTCAGCTCGGTGAATGGCACAAACCGCATCGGCATCGCCCGCCTGAACGCCAACGGCAGCCTGGACTCCAGCTTCGATCCGAGCCCCGGGGTGGGCGGGCTCAACTTCACCGTCTATGCCGTGGCCCTGCAACCCGACGGCAGGGTGCTGGTCGGCGGCATATATCAAAGCATTCACGGCACCAACATCAATTCCATTGCGCGCCTGAACGCCGACGGGAGTTTCGACAGCAGCTTCGACCCCGGAGCCGGGGTCAACGGGACGGTTATGGCCATAGCCGTGCAAACGAATACCCAACAGATCGTCATCGGGGGCAGCTTCAATCGCGTCAATAACACGAACCGCACCGACATCGCCCGCCTGAATGCCGACGGCAGCCTCGATTTGAGTTTCGCCACTTCCGCCAACGGGGCCGTCAACGCGGTGCTGCCGTTGTCCAATGGCACGTTGCTCCTGGGCGGCAACTTCACGGTCGTCAATAACACGAACCATAGCCGCATCGCCCGGCTGCGCAGCGACGGCAACGTGGACCCCGGCTTTAATCCGGGCACCGGCCCGAACAGCGCCGTGGAAGCCTTGGCCTTGTTGCCGAATGGCCAGGCGCTTCTCGCGGGCGATTTCACGCTAGTTAGTGGGGTGCAGCGCAACTACGCTGCTCGGCTCGACACGGACGGTTCACTGGATGCTGGGTTCAACACGGGTGGAACGCCCTATGCGGTCGTCAACTGTGTGCTCCGGCAACCCGATGGCAGGCTGCTCATCGGCGGGAACTTCACGAACGTGACGCAGTCCGCCCGCAGCCGCATTGCTCGACTTCATGCCGATGGGAGCCTGGACGGCAGCTTCGACCCGGGCGCCGGTCCCGGTCTCGCCACGGCAAACGTTGAAGCCCTGGCATTGCAGTCCAACGGCCAGGTGCTGGTCGGCGGGCTGTTCACGACCGTGGATGGCCTGACGCAAAATGCCCTGGCACGGTTGAACGCCGACGGCAGCCTCGACGACGGCTACAACCCCGTCCTGACAGGGTCCTACGTGGACGCGCTGGCTGTGCAAGCCGGCGACCAACTCCTCATCGGAGGCTCTTTCAGCAAGGTCAATGGCACAGCGCGCGGCAATTTCGCGCGACTGAATTCCAACGGGAGCCTGGACACGGGCTTTGCTGCCACCGGCGCGGGAGCGAAGGGCGTTGTGCGTGCGATCGTGGTGCTGACCAATGGCCAGGTGGTCATCGGCGGCGACTTCACCGCCTACAACGGCACCAACCTGGGTTGTATTGCCAGGGTCAACGCGGATGGGAGCCTCGACACTACGTTCAATAGCGGCGGGGGCGCGAGCCAGGGATCTCCCACCCAGATCTACGCCCTCGCCTTGCAGCCGGATGGCAAGCTGCTCATCGGCGGGCGGTTCGAGGTTTACGGAGGCGTCGCCGCTGAAAACCTCGCGCGCCTGAACGCCGACGGCAGCGCCGATACCAACTTTCACACGGGCAGCCTCGACGGCGGGAACGTCGCCATTCACGCCGTAGCGCCCCAACCCGACGGCAAGGTGCTGATCGGCGGTGAGTTCCTTGAGGTGCATGGGATCGGCCGCAGTTATTATGCCCGAGTGAACAGCGATGGCAGCCTGGACACCACCTTCAACCCGGGCGCGGGCGCGCTGTGCCCGCTCTACCCATACGTCTATTCCATCGTCCGCCAGCCCGATGGCGAGGTCGTCCTCGGCGGGGGCTTCACCTCGATAAATCATTCGCCTGCATGGTATGTGGCGCGCGTGCACGGGGATGCGCCGCTGTTTGGTTCGAGCACCCCTGCCGGGGGCGGCGTTACGCTGCAATGGTCGGCTATCACCGGCCGCACCTACCGTGTGCAGTACAAGCCGGACATCAGCTCGGTGAGTTGGTCGGACCTGCCGCCCGATGTCATCGCCAGCGGCAGCCTAGCCTCGACGACGGACCCGGCGCCTGCCGCTCATCATTTCTACCGTGTGGTCCTGTTGCCGTGATCGCGCGCCTGCCGGGACGAGGGGGGTGGTGTAGCGGCTGAAATCCGAAGCCCGAAGGCCGAAGGCCGAAAGAAGGCCGAAATCCGAAGTCCGAAGCCAGTCGGCCGCGATGCGGACACCTGATGCGCACCGAGACCACCCTCAGGGCCGAATGCCAGGAATACAGCGCCTCCACCCACTCGGCTCCCATAGGAACAATGAGATGGGGTCCTTCGGATTTCGGGCTTCGGCCTTCTTTCGGCCTTCGGCCTTCGGGCTTCGGATTTGGATACCGCCCGCCGATTTCCAGTTACCGCCCGCGGCGTGGCCCCGCCTCAATGCGTCAGGCGCGTCACCATCGCGTAGAGGATCAGCACCAGCAGGATCACCCCGAGGCCGAAGAAGATATAGCCGAAGGAGCGCGCGATGTTCTTCCAGCGCAGCCATTCGTCGCGGACGCGGTATTCATCGAGCCGACCTTCCGCCTTGAGGCGGTCGAACCAGCGGCGGCGCTCGTGGAGCATCTCGTTTTCCGAGACGCGGCCGGAGAAGATCACGGTGTCCATCGGGAACTTCTCGATGCGGAAGTGCGTGTTGAAGAAGTGAATGGAGAAGATGAACCCGGCGGCGAGCAGGGCCTCATCCGAATGGATGATCAGGGCGATATTGATGATCCAGCCGGGCAGGAACCGGGTGAAGACGGTGGGGAACCACATGATCAGCCCGGAGGCGCCGATGATGGCTACGCCCCAGAACACGGCGAAGTAGTCGAACTTCTCCCAGTAGGTCCAGCGGTCGAACTGCGGCTTGGAGCCGCGGCCGAAGAACCACTTGTTGTGGGCCACAAAGTCGCGCCAGTCCTGCAGGGTGGGGAGCATTGAATCCGGCCCGAAGAGCACGTGCCACAGGCGTTTGAGGCTGGGCCTGCCGGTCTGCGGATCGCGGATCTGGGCACGGCCGCGCCAGGAACGGCCAATGAGGGAGGCGACGTGGAGGCCAAAGTAGGTGAACGTCACCAGGGCGCCGAACCGGTGCAGCGCGCGCGCGGTCTCAGCGCCGCCGATGATCTCGAACAGGGTCTTCGCCCAGTTGGTGTAGTAAAACTTGAGCGGCATGCCGGTGATGACCAGCAGCAGGAAGCTGGTGACCACCAGGAAATGCAGGAAGCGCTCGAAGGGCAGGAACCGGGTGAACCACTCCCCGCCTACCTGCGTGGCGATCTTGGACTCGCGGAATTTCTTCGAGTCGTGCCGGTACAAGTAGATCGCCCGGTAGAGCCATGACAGGGTGTGGGCGCCAAAGAACACAAACACTCCGACCAGCAGCGAGGTCATGCCCAGAAACACGACGTGCAGGAGCGGGTAGTTCTTCGCGTCCAGCGGATTGGCGTGCGGTTTGTACTCGGTGAACTTGGCGTTGGCTCCGGGATGGCATTGGGCGCAGGTGGCCACGATATTCGCCTTGGAGAGCCGCGAGCGGGGGTCGGAGGGCGGCAGCACGTCGTGGTGCCCGTGGCAGTCGTAGCAGGCGGCGACGGCGGGGGCGACATTGGGTTTGCCCAGCGCCATGGCCTTGCCGTGGTAGGTATCGCGGTAATGGGCCAGGCGGTCTTCGTGGCACCGGCCGCAGCGCTGGTCGCTGAGCGCCTTGAAGTTGCCCTGGTCCGGGGGCTGGACATCGTGGGCGGTGTGGCAGTCAATGCAAACGGGACCGTTCTTCTCGCCCTTGGCCAGCAGTTGGCCGTGCACGGACTGATCGTAGATTTCCTCGATCTTGACGTGGCACTTCCCGCAGGTCTTGGCGACGTTAGCCTTGTTGATGGGGGAATCGCGGTCCACAGCGCGCTTGATGTCGTG
>DATKNZ010000462.1:0-7360 GCA_035541055.1 Candidatus Acidiferrum sp.
GGCCATGCTGCTGCTCAATGACGTATTCGCCAAGACCTGGGAGCGCTTCCCGGCCACGGCTCCGCCCCCGCTGGAGGAGTTCTGGCCGGGGGCCATAAATGCGGTCAAGCACGCCCACCCCGGCTTCCTGTTCCTGGCCGAGGCTTACTGGGGCCTCGAGCCTCGCCTGCAGGCGCTGGGCTTCGACTACACCTACGACAAGACGCTCTACGACCGGCTGGTTTCGAGCGATGCCGCCGGCGTGCAGCATCATCTGCTCGGCATGGGCGCGAAGGCCGTGGCAGCCAGCGCCCACTTCCTGGAGAACCACGACGAGCCGCGCATCGCCCCCATCCTGTCACCCGAGGAGCACCGGGCGGCCGCGCTGGTCATACTCGGCCTGCCCGGCCTGCGCTTTCTCTATGAAGGCCAGCTTCGCGGAGAACGGGTGAGAATTCCCGTCCAACTTGCGCGGCGCCCTGCCGAGCCGTGCCGGCCGGAGATTAAACAGGTTTACGAGCAGTGGCTGAAGCTGCTGCCGGCAACGGCGGTCGGGCGCGGCCAGTGCGAATTGCTCAAGCCAAACCCGGCCTGGGCGGACAATCCCACCGCCCAAAACTACGTCATCGTTCAATGGCAGAGCCAGGGCCCGGAGTTCGACCTCGTCGTGGTTAACCTGGCGCCGCATCGCAGCCAGTGCTCCACTCGTCTCACAGTGCCGGAGTTGGCCGATCACGACTGGGTCATGAAAGACCTCGCAGGCACAGAGCAGTACCAGCGGCCCGGCCCCGAGTTGGTAAGCAAGGGGCTATTCCTCGATCTGCCGGCTCACGGCGCGCAGCTCTTTCATTTCCAGCCGGCGCGCTGAGCTAAGCAGGGCAAATCCGAAGCCCGAAGGCCGAAGGCCGAAAGAAATCCGAAAGCCGAAATCCGAACCTGCAGAGCGGTCCGTGCGCCCTCCGGTTCGGATTTCTGGCCGTGCCTCGCCAGGCTCTCACCGCGCCGTTAAGTTCCTTGACGCCCTCTCACCGCGCGTCACACTTCCCAGCGCCCCTGATGGAAACATCATTGAACGCCGAGACGCCCTCTCCCGGCCCAGCCGCACGCTGGCGGCCCATCCTGCCGATTCTCGTCGCCGTTCTCATCGCGCTTTCGGTGATGCCCCTGTCGAGGGCACCGCTGGACCTGAAGGTGGACACCGATACCTCCCTCAGTGCCGTGCTGAACTACGCTCACCAGCACCGGCTCCAGTACGGCCCCGAACTGGTCTATACCTACGGGCCGCTCGGCTACCTGGTCTTCTTCTACTATTGGCCCCACGAGGCGGGTCTGCGCCTGGCCGTGCAGGCGGCCCTGAGCCTCACTGCCGCCCTCGGGGTTTGCCTTGTCGCCTGGCGGCTGGGGCTTATCGGCCGCTGCCTGCTGCTGGGCAGCTTTGTCTTCGCGGCCGCTAACCTCGAAACCCGCACCGACCTGCTCTTCTATGTCGGTCTCCTCTGCTGGGGCCTGTTGTGCTTTGTCGAATCCGGGCGACGGCTCGCGCCGGTGGCGACGGTGCTGGCGGTTCTCACCGCATTCGGCGCCCTGGTCAAAGCCTCGATCTTCTTTGGCGCGGGCACGGGCCTGGTGCTGCTGGCCGGCACGCTGGCGCTGCGGGGAAAACTGAGAGTAGCTGTGGGGATACTGGCGGGCTTCGCGATGTGTGCCGTACTGGGTTGGGTCGCTTCCGGCCAGGACTTGCGAAACGTGGGCGTTTACCTGGTCAACGCGCTAGCCCTGGTGCGCGGCTACAGCCAGGGCCTGGGGTGGGAAGGCATGCCGGGATTAACACCGCTGGGAGTCGCCGCGCTCATGCTGGCGCTCGCGGCCGCGAGCCTCGCCTGCATGGGAACATCCAACATCCAACATCCAACATCCAACATCCAATGCCAGAGCCCTCGACGCCGATTGGATGTTGGATGTTCCCCACACCCCACCTGGTCCCGGGCGCTGCTCTTATCATGGCTCACCTGGAGCGTATTCGTGACCTGGAAACACGGCCTGGCCCGCGGCGACGTGTACCACCCCGTGCACTTCTTCGCGTTCATAGGGGTCCTGGCCTTGGCGGTGCTGGTCTTGCCAGGCGCGGGGCCGCGCCTGCGGCTGGCGGCGGGGGCCGCGGGGCTGCTCGCCTGCCTCATATCTCTCCTCACGCTGCAAACCCTGTTCTTCCTGCCTTCGGCCCAGTCCCTGCAGCAGCCTTTCCGCACCTTCGCCTACAACCTGCGCTCAGTGCTCAGGCCGGACCACTACTGCCGCCGGATGGACGCCATCGTCGCCGAGCGGCGCGATGAGGCCAGGCTTCCGGAAATCTCCAAGCGCATCGGCAAGGCCACCGTGGACGTTTTTGGGCAAAACCAGGCCTATGCCGTGCTTAACGATCTGAACTTCCACCCGCGCCCGGTCTTCCAAAGCTACGTTGCCTGCACGCCTCAGCTCATGGCCTTGAACGAGCAGTTCTACCTCTCGCCCGCCGCGCCGCAGTACGTGATCTTCAACCTCGGGCCGCAGGACCGCCGGTTTGCCCCCCTGGAAGACTCACTGGCGCTGCGCCACCTGCTGCTCAACTACGAGCCCGCCGGCAGCGAAGGCGGGTTCCTCTTGCTCAAAGCCCGAAGCGCTGCTCCCTGCGCCATGCGTTTAGTGCGCGAAGGCAACGTGCTCCTCGGCGAACGCATAGACGTGTCCGGCTTCGGCGACACCAACCTCTGGCTGCAGATCGCTCTCGAGCCCTCGACCACCGGGCTGTTACGCGAGGTCTTCTACCGCTCGCCCACAGTCCGGCTCACGGCTTGGCCCGAGCCGGGCAAACGCCTCCTGACCCGGCGGCGGGCTCCGGCCCCCATGCTGTGCGCCGGCTTCGTCGCCAGCCCGCTACTCCAGCGCAACCAGGATGTGCTCGACCTGTACGCCGGCAAGCCGCGTTGCCGCCCAGCGGCTTACTCGGTCGAAGTCCTCCCCGGCCGGGAATACCTCTGGAAGCAGCCCCTGCATTATCGCGTTTACAGCCTGGACGCTCCCCACTTTCCACGTGCGTTCCCTGACTCAGCCGCTAGCCTCAAGCCATGATCGCGCGGACCAAGTCCGACCAACTCTTCGCCGAAGCCCTGAAGTATATTCCCGGCGGTGTGAACTCGCCCGTGCGCGCCTTCCGCGCCGTGGGCGGGCAGCCGTTCTTTGTTGACCGCGCCCAGGGCGCCCACGTCTGGGATGTGGATGGCAACGACTACGTGGACTACGTCGGCACGTGGGGCCCCGCCATTCTGGGCCACGCGCACCCCAGGATCATCCAGGCCGTGCACGCCGCCGCGGCTCGTGGCACCAGCTTCGGCATCCCCAACCCGTTCGAGGTCGCCATGGCCCGGCTCATCTGCTCGTGGGTGCCCAGCGTGCAAAAGGTGCGCATGTGCAACTCCGGCACCGAGGCCACTATGTCCGCCATCCGTCTGGCGCGCGGCTTCACCAGGCGCGACAAGATCATCAAGTTCGATGGCTGCTACCACGGGCACGCGGACTCGCTGCTCGTCAAGGCCGGCTCGGGCGCGCTGACCTTCGGCAACCCCGACAGTGCCGGTGTGCCGGCTGCCTTCACGCAGCAAACGATCGTGCTGCCCTACAATGACACCCGCGCCGTCGAGGCAGCCTTCGCCGCCAATCACGGCCAGGTCGCGGGCATTATCGTCGAGCCCGTGCCCGGCAACGCCGGCCTTTACCTGCCTCGTCCGGGCTACCTCGAGTTCCTGCGTCAGGCCACCCAGGCCGACGGCGCGCTGCTCATATTCGACGAGGTCATGACCGGCTTCCGGCTGGCCAAAGGCGGCGCGCAGGAGCGCTTCGGCATCCGGCCCGACCTGAGCTGCTTCGGCAAAGTCATTGGCGGCGGCCTGCCCGTCGGCGCCTTCGGGGGACGCGCGGAAATCATGGACTGCCTGGCCCCGCTGGGCCCGGTTTACCAGGCCGGGACGCTAAGCGGGAATCCCGTGGCGATGGCCGCAGGCATTGCAGCCCTGGAACAGCTTGCGGCCAGCAACGCTTACTCCAGGCTGGAAGAACTGGGCGCCGCCCTTGAAACCGGCCTGCGGGATGCCGCGAAAGCGGCGCGCGTTCCGGTGCAGTTCAACCGCTGTGGCTCCATGTTCTGCAGCTACTTCACTGGTGAGCCCGTGCACAACCTGGCCGACGCCATGAAGAGCGACGGCGAGCGCTTCAAGCGCTACTTCCACGGCATGCTCGCCGAAGGCATCTACCTGGCGCCCTCCCAATTCGAGGCCGGCTTCCTCTCCACCGCCCACACCGAGGCGGACATCGAGCGCACGGTCAACGCCGCCGCGCGGGTGATGAAGAGCCTCTAGCCGATCCGAGCGATCAGTCCCATCGGTCTGATCCGTCCGATCGGCCTCCCTACAGCCTTAGGAACACCTTCCTCTTATAGAGGAACTGCACAAACCAAAACGCCAGCAGCAGGCCCACGATCGAGATCACCAGGTCGCCGCACCCCCGCGTCCCGTGCGCGTCGAAGAACCCCTTCACGTCGCCCCCGGCGAACCGCAGCGCCACGCGACGGAATCCGCCCAGGACGTTGCTGGCCAGGTAAACCGTGATCGAGTTCATCCCCATCCACACGAACGGCTGGCACCACCCCCGCACCTGCCAGACATCCACCACCATGTAAAACACCCCCAGCAGGATGGCGCTGTAGCCCCCGGCCACCAGCACATAGGAAGACGTCCATATCTTCTTGATCACCGGGAACTGGTAATCCCACAGCCACCCCAACACCGCCGCGGCGATGCCGAACGAGATCAGCCACGCCACCTTCTGCTTCCCCGCCAGCCCCTGGTTCTTGAGCAGCAGCCCCGCGAACACGCCCAGCAGGCATGTAGCTACCGCCGGGATCGTGCTCAGGTACCCTTCCGGGTCGAAGAACGTGTCATACTTGCGCCCGGGCAGATACATAAAATCAATGTGGTTGGCCAGGTTGAGCCCTTGGCCGAACCGCCCGCTCACCCGGTTAGTCGTGGCATAGAACATCTTCTCCGCCGCCGCCCACTCCGGGCTGTCCTTGATCGCCGACGGATTCGAGTCCGCCTTGAACAGCGCCGCTGTCTGCGGGTCGCCGGCCTTGTCCGCCAACTCGGCCAGGTTGCTCTTGGTCAACTGGATGTCCCGGATCGGTGTGAAGGTCATTAGCGCCCAGTAGCCGACCAGGATGCCGATACAGATGCCCAGCAGCGCCCGCGGCTTGCACAAACAGAACAGCAGCCCCGCAAACAGGTAAGCCAGCGCAATGCGGTTCAGCACCCCCATAAGCCGGATGTCCGGCCACGCGCTGCTCACGCCGCCCGAGTAAAGGATCCCGATGACAAACAGCAGGATGCCCCGCCGGAACACCCGTTTCAGCGCCTCCCCTCGCCCCGCCCGCTCGATCGTTTTGCCCAGCGAAAACACCAGCGACACCCCCACGATGAACACGAACAACGGAAAGATCAGGTCGTAGAAATGGAACCCGGCCCACTCGGCGTGCTCCAGTTGGTCCGCCAGCAACGTGGTCGGCCCCGACGGGCTCATCCGGTGCAACGCGTACACCAGCGAGTCCGCGCCAATGATCCAGAACATGTCGAACCCGCGCAGGGCATCCACCGACATGAGGCGTTGGCCGACGGTGCTATCCAGGGGGCGATTCTCAGCGGGCGTGCTCATGGCTGCGTTCTTTCGCCGCAGTTCTAGACACCCCCCCACGAAACCTCAAGGAGAAACATGCCGAGTAACCGCAAAGACCGCAAGCAATCCAGATTGGCTCTCGGCAATTGGCTGTCGGCTATTCTCCCGAGGCCTGAAAGCCGGCCCAAGCCCGAAATCAGAAGGCGCCCCTGCCACGCGGTCGGCCTTCGGGTTTTGGCCTTCCTTCGGCCTTCGGATTTCGGCCCTCGGATTCGAGTGAAGCCACGCAAATAGTCCTCATCGCCCCATAGGCCGCCTGCTTCGGCCAGCCCGCCCCGGTCCAGAAGGTCTTCCTGGCCACCTGCCAGGAGCAGAACGGCTGGAAAGACCGAGACCAGGTCCTCAGCGCCATCGTCCCGCCGCCCTCACCCCCGGCCGAATCCCACCCGACCCCGCAATCGGCACCTGATCGGGCACAACCCATTGCGCCGCAGCAGGTTCAACAGGCCATCACCCCGCCATCATCTCGCGTACCTCGCAGTGTGTACAAGGGGAGCACACCGGATGCACGAGAGCTGCACACCCAGCTAACCCGTGTGCACCCGGTGAGCACCCTTTGTGCATCCCTTGTATACAGGCTGTGGGCGGCTATGGGTACGCTCAGCGGGCCTGGGGATAGCTGACCCAGGATTGCGCAACTGGCCGGTAGGGAACGTTAGCCGGCATAAAAGCCTCGTGGGTGGGGGAAGGTCCGCGTGGTCGGGTTTGGTCCAGGGTAAATATGCATTTCCCTGGCGGGGACGTGTGGACGGCAGTTTTGGGAAGCCTTATGCTCGGCCCATGACGTATCACCTTACGTCCGATATGGAGGCCAGCGCTCGTTAGGCTTTGTATGCTATTGGACTGGAATCGGGCCTCATCAGGCGCAGTTGCCGCCAGCTATGTCGTTGCTGCGCTTGTGACTGCCAGCGGCGAGCAGGCTTTCCTGGCCCTGTTATTCGCGATTTTTCCACTGGCGTGTATCTGGTTCGGCGATGCGATGGGTGGCTTTACCGGGCCGGCGGGTACTATAGGGATCACCGCACCTTCACCTGGCACTATGGTTCGCATTCTAGGCTGGGTGGTTCTCCTTTTGCCGGCCATGCTCATGATTCTGTAAATGACGAGACGGCATCGTTAAGCAGCGGCTGTATGCGCCTTTGGCAAATCCTGCTCATCGTCCCAGTGGTCGTATTTCTGTGCCTGGCGCGCCAGATAGGGGACCTTGGCCGCAACCCGGCGAAAGACACACCGGCCCAGAGAACACTGCGAAGGTCAATCTATGCGATATTGGCGCTGCTCATTCTGGCTGCGTTGTATGCGGCCGTGCATGATGCGGTGTTGCGTGCGCGGTAGGAGGCTTAAGCCTTATCCGCACACCGAAGCTAACCGCTAATGGAGGCGAATGAGCGCCAATGGAGCGCAAGGTTTTGGAGTGCCGCACTCCAAAACGCTAGCGCGCCCTGGTAGGCTCGCAGGCGCAATGGAAGCACCTATGAAAGCCTGAGTGAGCGGCGGCGGCCGGGAGGACTGGGTCCTTTTCGGCTGCGGTGAAACTCGCGGCGGAGTTCATCCTTGGCACGCTGGAGAACGGCCTTCTGCCTGGCCGGCAGGCCCGATCCGGCACGGTTGATGTAGAAGT
>DATKNZ010000463.1:0-8165 GCA_035541055.1 Candidatus Acidiferrum sp.
CCCGGATGGCGAGCATTTCCGCATAGAAATCCGACCGGCTCATCGGCTCGGGCCTGGGAGGCCTGGGGCTGACGAGTTTCTTGGCCAGGAGGAGCGCCGCGCTCACCGCCCCGGCGATGGCGGCCCAGCCCTCGCCGGAAATGCTGCGCGAGGCGGGGATTGGGGGGTTAAGATTGGCACTCATGTTCGTGGAGCGTTAAAGCGTTGGAGCGTTGAAGCGTGACGGTGATTTACGATTTACGAGTTGGCTGATCTGCCATTTGCCATCGGTTATTGGCCATTCAGGAAGTGTGGCGTGATGCATAAGACGTGGTCAGGACTTCGGGGCGGCAGTGGCCGGCGACGGCGTAATTGTTCCGCTGCTCGTCGGTGCCTTTGCCGGCGCGGCGCCGCTCGGGGGACTTGTCCCGGCGCTGGCAGCCGGGGTGCTTCCCGTGACCGCCGCAACCAGCCCGCTCAATTGCCCATGCCGATGCGCCAGGAACCACGCGCCTACCACCAGCCCCACCACACCCAGGATCAGCAGCTCGTTCCCAACCACCATGGTGGGCAGGACCATCAGCGCCACCCCGCCCAGCATGAGCGCCGCACTCGTGGTTACGCTCGCCACAATCACCTTGAGCGGCGGATAGACCAGCGACGCCAGGCCGAAAACGAACAGCCCCACCCCCACCCACACAATGCCCTTGAGGCTGGACAGCTTCGCGGCCAGGTCGCGCGCCGTGTCTTTCTGTGCCGCACCCAACTCCGTCTTTGCCCGGACTTCCTCCCGCTCGACCACCGGCATCGGCGCGCTGAGGATGTAGGCGGTTGAGGGCTCGAAAAGGGTTGAGGGTTGAGAGTTGAGGGCTGAGGGTTCGCTGCACGGCTGAGCGCGACTGGGAGCGCGGACATTCCTGTCCGCAGCCCCCACGGGCGCAGACGCGGGGCCTTGCTCGATTCGCGTCGCTGCCGGCAGGGTATAGGTGCGGACCTTGATGGTCTCCTGGTCCTGCCTGGTGGACTGGGCAGCATTCTCGCCTTGCGCCAGGGTCTGCTCGATGACGCCCGCCGGCTTGCGGGCCGTCGTGGCCTTTCCGCCTTTGAGCGGCCTCGGGCCTGCGCAACCGGTCGCCAGGAACGCCAGCAGCAGGGCCCCGCACACGAAGCGCGAAAGGAACTCCACTGCCGCAGGGCGCAAGATGATGCGCACTCTCGACGGCTCAGACCCTGGAGCCTGCGCTGCGGCGCCCTGAGCCGGGCGAACAGGAATTCCATGCGATCGCCGAGGCGGAACATCCGCGCGGCTCGGGACATGGCTTGCTTTAGCTGCGGGTAATTTCGTTTTCATGTTCTGTTTCATTTTGTGGCCCGTTGGCTTCACGCAACCGGCCTCTAACTACGGGAGGGCCGTACAAAATGGAGCCTGGTTTAAAGTGGAGATCTCCAATGCTGGCAGGCCTTCCGTGGGGGTCTTGTACGGTACAAAACATCGTACAAAATGCCGGCGCGGCTCACTCGTATGGAGTCCCGCCGTCAGGCGGTCCGGCGCGGAAACCGCCTGAAGGCGGGACTCCATACCGCGGCCCGTCGCCATGCCGGCGTTTTCCGAACACCCTTTAACGGGTGGACTCCAAACGCCACGCGAGGGCCGGAACGACAGCCGCCTGTCTAATCAACCCCCGGCTCTTCCTCTTCATCCCCGTAAACCGCCCCCTTGCGGTAAATCCTCCTCGCCCTGGAGTCCTGGAGGGCGTCCTGCATCGCCTCGACCTGCGCCGACAATTCCCGAAGCTGCTGTGGCTGCCACGGCAGCTTTCGCTGGAGGGCCCTCAGCCGCAGGCCCACCAGGGCCGTGCTGCACCCGCAGGCGCGGGCAATCTCTGGCCGCGTAAGATTGTGCCGGAAGCGAAGCAGAAACACCTTGATGGGCGGCGCTCTCCGCGCGCGGTTGTCGGGGTCCAAGGCGTTGAGAAGCTGGAACACCTTGGCCGCGATGCCCAGCGTCTCGGGGCCGGCATTTGTGGATTGCGGCGGTGCGGCGTGGCCGCCTGCGCCGGACGGGACAACCCGGATGCAGAATGAGCCGCTCCTCGGGTCGCCCTCGATGATGGCAGCGAGCGCGCCTGCGCCGGGCGGCCCGGCAGCGGCGCGCACCAGGCTGGTGGGTTGGTTCTGTTGAGGGTCCGCGGAAAGCTCCTGCGCGAGCAAACGCTGGGCGGCGGTCAGTTTCTCCGGAATGTCCTGAAGAAGCTCTAGCAGCAGCTTGGCCTGCGCACTATCTAACACCCGCTTTCGCGGCCTTTCTCGCGGCAATGCGCTATGCCGCCAAGAGCCAACCCACCGCATTGCCCTTACCCCCGGGCGCAACTCCCTGCCGCGCCCGGATCAGCGGCACGTGCAATCCAGGAACCGCCCGGGTGCGACCCCGGAGCGGCGTCACGCGGCAGCCGGCCTGGATTAGCCCGGCTGCCCGCCCCCCTGGCTGCTGGCGGGAGGATGCCCGATCAGGAACGCCAGTACCAGGGGGAAGCTGGTTACACTACGGGGGCATCACTTCGCAACCTTTCGAGGAACCCAAACGTTCGCAATTCTCTCGCCGTTTTCATCGGCCATTCACGGGCTGCAGCCGAATCGGTCCAAGGCAGCCCGCATGACCGTACGCATTAAACCTGCCAGCCCGCAGCATGGGCGTTTAGCGTCCGAATGCCTTGCCCAGTGTCCCATTTTGACGCTTCCGACTCCTGACTTTAGACACCGGACCTTCGCCTTCGCCTTCACCCCTCAAGCTCTGGCATTCAGTGTCTTCTGCTCCGACTATCCTTCGGCCGTACGTGCTTGGCAGCGCTGCTCTGCTTGAAACTATCAAAAGTGGGGACCGACACAGGCATGACTTGGAATTGGCCCATCCGGCCAACTTGGCCATCGAGGAAGCGTGCCCTGCTAGCCCCAAACGGTAGAACCCAAAGAGGGTGTGGAGGTTTGGAGTAGCCCTGGAGTACCTTGTCATTTTCGAAGTCGTGGCTTGGCCCCGACCGCAACTCCTGCAACAGGCGGTTACGCTCACGCTGTTCATTTTCCTTCTGAATCACGCGGTTCACTCCTTCCACGGCCTGTCGCAGGCGACAGCGCCCATATACTGCGAGAACGACCGACGCGATCAGTAGATAATATCCTCCAAGAATGCAGATTCGTGGCCGTCGCGGCGGTAAGGTGGCTGATTGTGTTGCCATGTCCGCTGAGCGCTGTGATAGGTCAGGAATGATACCCGCTCGAGGTCTCGCCCCTTTTTGAACCGGACCCGGCGACGCTCACCGGGGGATTTTCACCCCAACGGATTGGGAGTCGATGGCGTCCGCGGAAGCCACAATTCAGAGCCTTCGGCCTTCTGCCAAGTTCCGATGTCTCGGGTCCACTTCTTGAGCTGCTCAAAGTCTGCAAGGTGCAGCTCGTATTTAAACTCTCTGGCTTTGGCCTTCGCATCGGCCGAAAAAAAGGATGTGGTCGCAAGGAGCCCGCACGAGGCTCGGTCGGTTTCACGTATGGTCCACAGGAACCGCTCTACAATCCCAAGGCCGACCTTGCGTGCAGCCGCCCAGCGCTTGCATTCTACGATGACCAAGAGCTCTCCGATGCTCACCTTAAGCTTGGCGCGAATGTCCCGTCCCTTATCGCGCGTTCGGCCCGTAACTTCGACATCGTGCAAGCCCATCTTCAGCAGGAGCTCGGCCATGTAGTCCTCGAAACGCTCGGGCGGCATTTCATAAAGGAGGGATGGCTTGGCCTGTATCCTTCTGAAGAGCTGGTCGGTTATTTCGAAAACATCCTTGGCGTATGGAGCGCTGGCTCGGGTCTCAGTCAGCTCGTCTGGCGTGGCCTCAGAAAGGTGATAAAGTCTAGTGCGGTCCTCGCTCTCGTCACGTCGTGCCAACTCCTCCAGCTTAGACCGAAAAGGGCGGGACCTCTGAGATGTTTGTCCGCGGGCGATTCGCTTCGCGAATTGGATTACCCCCGTTTCAGACCTTGCCAGTGCCTTGAGCCGCCAGTTCAGCATAGATGGCTCTGAACGATCTTCGAGCAACCTTGTAAAGCACTTGGAACAGATGCCGCTCTTGGTAATGGCTTTTTCTTCCCTGCACATCTCGCAAGGTCCGAAATCATCAAACTGGACGACTGGCTTCACGCCAGTTTCCTCGCAAATTGCTCGTCCAGTATCTCCTGCATCGTGAGAGGGACGATCACGGCGTGGTCGTCTTTGAAGGGCGGGTCATTGTAGATGAGGTCAACGCAGGCGTCGGGAAGCTTGCGTAACTGCTCCAGGCAGTCGCCGCAGTAGATGACGCGGGTGTCCAGCAGCGAGGAGGGCCGTCCGGCGGGTTTGGGAGCGTCTTCCTTCAGCCGTGCCGCGCGAGCTGGGGCGGGCACAGGATACGAGCCGTCTTTCGTTCGCATGCGCGGAGGATAGGGAGCGCCCGGGGCTGGGTCAATCCACCTGTAACAGGCGGGTGCCGCCACGCCGGCGTCTCTCAGGATTTGCTTCGGGGTTGCTCTATTTGGACCGAGTAAACCGGTAAGGTTGCGTGGCTTTTTAAATGGCGACCAGGTCACCGAGCATGGACCAGGCGACGCGCTCCTCAACATTCCTTACAGTTCCTGCAGGCTCTTCTGGGGCTCCGCCGCTAAATCGCGCGGCTCGAGAACCTCCCTGCGCGGCGTGGGGATCCATTGCGGCCAGAAGCAACCCGCTGCGGATATGCTCAGTGGTATGGAGTCCCGGCTTTAGCCGGTCGGGCGTCCGTTCTTTCGAAGAGGTTAAATATTCCCAAAGTTATCGTGTTTGGGTGGGGTTCACCGGCTGAAGCCGGGACTCCATACCTGGGCGAGGGCGGATGTTGGATGGGCTAGCCGAGGGCAGCTTCGTCATCCGGCGGAAGGCTCCGGCGGAACCCTCGTCATCTTCAGCCGGTCATCGCCGGTGTACAGGAACGTCATGGCCTGATCGTCAAACACCAGATGGGCCTCCAGATATTCAGCGGCCTCCGGATTCGCCTTCCGCATCGCCTCCACCGTCGAGAGGATCTCCCGCTTGATGCGGTTGAAGGTCTCCGGTTCCGCAATGAAATCTTTCATAACTCTGTTGGCTTTGAGCTTGTTGATGCGCCCTCCGGCTGGCCGGGCCAAAAGGTGCAGTGCCGGCCTCGCGCTGCGACGGGCGCGAAACAGACTCACGAAAACTGAACCAGCATGATGCAGGCTAGAACTTTACGTGCGCCCAGCCGCCTGAAGGCGGGACTCCAAACCTATGTTGCGAGATCGCGTGGCATGGAGTCCCGGCTTTAGCCGGTCGGGCGTTCACCTTCTCGGGCGATTCGGCAGCTTTGGCACCCAACGCCTTTGCGTGGGTTTCCCCGGCTAAAGCCGGGACTCCATACCTAAATCCCGGCTTCATCCCATTTTTTGCCGTAGTCGCGGATGGGGTATTCCTTCCACACGCACTCGGCTTCCGCACGGCCGAGCAGTTCGAGATATTCCACGGCGCTACTCCACGGCCATTCTGCCCACCGCCGCACGTAACCATGATGCACCGGGTTGTTGTGAACGTAATTGACGGTGGCGAACAAGTGCCGCTCGGAGCGCATAAACCGCTCAGTGACGCGGTGAAAAACCTGGCGGCCGCGCGTGTTTTCCTGGCCGTTCCAGGCGTGACTGGTTCGTCCGTGAAGCCGTCCCAACTCGTACAGCAACTTGAGGATGTTCGGCGCCTCGACCAGCGCGTGATAGTGATTGGGCAACACGCACCAGGCGACAGTCCGGGCGGCATGCTGCTGGAACACGTCCAGCAAGGAGGCGGAGAAACCGTCCATGCGTTCCGGGGAAAACCCGATGTGGTGAGCGTGCTCGTAGCAAGCGGCGGAAACGAGGAAATGGAGGTGGCCGTAATTGGGCCGGTGCGGCGGAGAATGCCAAGGCCGGTCGTTATTCTTGCGCCACGCGAGGACTTCCTCGCGCTGCTTGGGCGTCAATTGCCGCCAGATGTAACGCGGCGCGGACATGGTTAGAGGTACGGAGTCCCGGCTTTAGCCGGTCGGGCGTCCGTTTTTTCGAGCGCATAGAGCATTTCCAACGTCATCAGGTTTGGCTGCGGCTCACCGGCTCAAGCCGGGACTCCATACCTGGGCGAGGATGGAGGTTGGATAGTGGGGTCCGAAGGTTGGAGTCTAGAGTCTGGTGTCTTGAGTCCAAAGTCCTTGCGGTTATTCACTTGCCCTGCCTCTTGACGCGTTAAGGGATGGCGTCTTCCTTCACGTGGAAGCCGATTTGAGGTTTGGGCGGCTGCGGAGGCGGTTCCAGCGGGGGCCGGAGCTTCTGGAGGATTTCTCGCAGCGTCACGTCATGAACCAGCAGTGTTTTATCTATTTCCGCCAGGCGTCTGAGAATGGCCGCATTGGCAGCAATATCCTCGCGCGATTTGACAAAAGCGCGGATGACATACACGCTCATGGCGACGGCCCGGGGGCTGTTGAGGATATTGGCGGCCATGAGCGCGCCGTGCTCGGTAAAGGCGTGTACGGACCGGGAAAACCTGAGTTTCTGCAAGGATATCACACTTTGTGATATCCCCAGGATTTCCTCGCGCGTCAGCTCAAAGACGAAATCCTCCGGGAAGCGGTGCTGATTCCGCTTCAGCGCCTGGTTAAGTGCGCGAGTCTCGACCCCGTAGATCTTTGCGAGGTCCGTATCGAGGATGACACGGACGCTGCGGAGCGAACGAATCAGGGGCGCGATGTCCGGGGCGGCCATCAATTGGGTTTGGCTGGTCATAGAACCATGAAACGACCGGTTCAATGGCAGAGGCGGCTCATTTTAGCCACTCAATTCTGATTCGCTTTCTCCCGGCCTTAACCCAGCATGGCTTGGGCTAAGCTTGGTCAGGACAGGAGGTTACGCCAAAGGGCGTCCAAAACCTACTTCCGGTGTGTCTCCGGTGTGTCCCCGGCGTGTCTCGGGCGTGTCTCGGGTGTGTCTCCCGTGCGGGCATGGAAACTGCCGGGTTTTGCAGCTCTTACGGCCCGCATCCGGTGCGTGTGGTTTGTGGCTCCCGCAGGAGCTGCCGATGGCCGTAACCCCGAGGACGAGCGGACCGTTCCCGCGGCTTTAGTGTGCGGGGGCCGCTTTGGGGATGAGGGCTTTGTAGCCGGCCAGCTTACGCTCGAAGTCGGTGCTGCCTTCCTCCAGGTATTGGATCTTCTCGCGCCGGGCGATGCGTTCAAACTCGGCCACCACCTGCGCGTAGCTGTTCCCCACAAATGCCGGCCCGCGCGCGCACTGCACATACAGGATGGGCAACTCGGCGCGCTCGACACGCCGCAGCAACTCGTCGTCGCCGCCGGCGAGCGCCCGGGCCTGGGCGAAAATGGCTGTGGCCTGGTTCACGAAAGTGCTGGTCAGGAATGGCGCGTCCATCGGGTAGCGGATGCCGCCCGGGGGCGCGGCGAAGTCCTTCGCGTGTTCTGTCCGCAGCCGCTGCAGCAGGGCTTCATATTCCTCCAGGGCCGGCGCCGCCTGGCCATAGTGGCCTTCGATGAAGTCGCGCGTCAGGGCCTTTTCATCCCACGCCGGGTTCCATAGCAGCTTGGCGCTGACCCAGCTCTTGAGTTGATCGCGCTCGGCCGGTCCCTGGTAGCCGCCTTGCAGCATCACACCCTCGGCGTGGTTTTTGATCCAGAAGCGGATATTGGCGGCCATGACGTCCAGGTTCGGCATGGGCGCCAGGTAGTGGCTGAAGTTGACGTTGTAGTCCCAGATGTAGATCCGCCCGCAGGCCTTCGACCAACCCTCGGCCAGCTTCGCCACGTCGCACTGCTCGGCCGGCGTGAAGGGGTGCGTCCACGCGCCGACGGTGTCGTTGCAGAGGCGAATGACGACGTTCTTCCTGGGCCGGACGGTCTTCGGCACGCCGATCGTGTCGAGGTAGGCGAGGGTGTCGACGCTCACCCGCGGGAACTCCTTCTCGACGGCCTCCGCCACCTGGTTGATCATGAAGAGCTGGCAGGCCATGTCCGAGCCCTCGGCGTCCCTTAGCGCCTTGCACCTCGGGCACTCGCAGTTCCCGCCGCCGTCGTTCTTGAACACGCACGCGAGCTCGGCGTGTGGGTTCTCCTTCAGCTCCTTGAGGACGGCCTCGG
>DATKNZ010000464.1:0-10887 GCA_035541055.1 Candidatus Acidiferrum sp.
CTACGCCTCGCCGGACGATTCCCATTGCACACGCCGACGCCTTTCCTTCGCGAGCCAATTTCTGTAACTCCGCCTGTATACCAGATTTGGAGCAATTCCGACAAGGTAGGTGACTACCCCGGGAGCGCGCGCCCCTGGCGCCGGCCCGGCACATCGAACAGCCGCCAAGCTCGCGCCGCGGATAATTTGCTGTCTCCTTCTGCGGATGGCGGACATAAACACTCAGATGTCCGGTCCCGTGTTGTTATGCCTCAAATAGGATTGACTTCCTGCCGGTAGCCCGCAAGCTCAACCAATGAATGCGGCTTCGGGTCATGGGACTGGGCAGGCGGCATTGCTCGCCCTCGTGTTGTGCCTGGCCTTGCCGTCGCTTTCATTCGCGCAGCGATTCTCCGTCCTCAAGTGCTTTGGCGTCACGAGTAACCTCACAGGCTGGCAACATGGGCACCGTCTTCCAGGTAAACGTGGACGGTTCCTGCTGCACCGTTCTCAAGCAGTTCACGGGCGGCGACGGCAACGGGCCGAGCGGCGGGTTGGTGCTGTCGGGCAATACACTTTACGGCACCACGAGCAACGGCGGGGCTTTGGGCCTGGGCGTGGTTTACAGGATTGACCTGCCGCCGGTGGTGTGCGCGACGCTCAGCGGCAATACGCTGGCCCTCTCGTGGCCGGGTTGCGAGGGGCTCACAGGCCAGCTTCAGCATAGCACCAATCTGAGCCAGGACGCCTGGCATGACCTGGGCAGCCCCATTGCCATGGGCACCTCGCCCGTGACGGCGTTCGACTCCACGGGTGCTGGTTCGCGGCGGTTCTACCGGGTGCGCATGTATTGACGGCAGGCCGGAGCGCGGGCATTTTGCCGGCTTACCCGTTCCGGACGATTCCAAGCCGGCAAAATGCCGACGCTCCGGCTCGGTGGCGGTGCCGAGTTGCGCCTGGCGCCGCCCCACGTGCTGCTTCCCAGTTGAACTGCCCTTCCGGCTCAAGTAGGCTCTTACCTGACCTATGACATTGACAGAAAAGCTACTCGCCCGCGCAGCCGGCAAGGCCTCCGTTCAGGCCGGTGACAACGTGTGGGTCAAGGCCGACGTCCTCATGACGCACGACGTCTGCGGGCCGGGCACCATCGGCGTCTTCAAGCGCGAGTTCGGCCAGAAGGCCAAGGTTTGGGACCGCCAGAAGATCGTCATCATCCCCGACCACTACATCTTCACGGCGGATTCCTTGTCCAACCGCAACGTGGATATCCTGCGCGACTTCGTAAGGGAGCAGGGAATCACGTATTTCTACGACGTCATTGACGACCCGAACGGGCACTGGGTATTCGACTCGTCCAAGGGCATGCTCAAGCGGCAGCACGGCTCGCATTATGCCGGGGTGTGCCATACGGCGCTGCCGCAGAAAGGCCATACCCGCCCCGGTGAAGTGCTGTTCGGCACCGACTCGCACACCTGCATGGCGGGCGCCTTCAACGAGTTCGCCACCGGCATCGGCAACACCGACGCCGGATTTGTGATGGGCACCGGCAAGTTGCTGCTGAAGGTGCCCGAGACCATGCACTTCCGGCTCGAGGGCAAGCTGCAGCCCGGCGTCATGGGCAAGGACATCATCCTGCATTGCATCGGCGAGATCGGCTTCGACGGCGCAACCTACCGGGCCATGCAGTTTGACGGCCCGGGCGCGTCCACCCTGAGCATGGATGACCGCATGACCATCGCCAACATGGCCATCGAGGCCGGCGGCAAGAACGGCATCTTTGAGTTCGACGCCCAGACGCAGGCCCTGGTGGACCAGCGCTGCAAGCTGAATGGCACCAAGGCGAGCTACGAGCCGGTCGCGCGCGACAAGGCCGAGAAGTTTGTCTATGAGCACACTCTGGACCTCTCGAAGCTGGAGCCGACCGTTGCCTGCCATCCCAACCCGGGCCGGCGCAAGCTCGCCAAGGAGCTGGGCCACATCAAGCTGGACCGCGCCTACATCGGCTCGTGCACGGGTGGCAAGACCAGCGACTTCCTTGAATTCGCACGCGTCCTGCGAGGCAAGCGGGTGGCCATTGATACCTTCGGCGTCCCCGCCACGCCCGAGATCGTTCACGACCTCCAGACCGCACGCTGGGACAGCACGACGGTTTGGGAGATCCTGGTGTCTGCCGGTGTGCAGATGACCGAGAACGCCGGCTGCGCCGCCTGCCTGGGCGGTCCGGTGGACACCTTTGGCCGCATGAACGCGCCCATGAAATGCATCAGCGCGACCAACCGCAATTTCCCGGGCCGCATGGGCCACAAGGAATCGCAGGTGTTCCTGGCCTCCCCTGCCACCGTGGCTGCCAGCGCCTTGACCGGCAAGATCACGGATCCGCGCGAATACCTGCCTAACTAACTAGGCTGGCTTAATCTCCAAAAACGCGAAGGACGGCACCGTCAAGGTGCCGGCATTCGGCTCAGAGCGACGTTCTGACCTCGAGCTGAGCGCAAGGCACCGCCAAAGAAAGGCAAGCCAACGACAGCAGGCGCCGGACGGCTTCAGTAACTTTTCTGGCAAAAAGGCCTATGAACAAAAGCCGTGCCAGAGGTTTTACTTTGATCGAGCTGCTGGTCGTCATTGCGATCATTGCCATTCTCGCGAGTCTGATGCTGCCGGCTTTGGCCACGGCCAAGGGCAAAGCCCATCGTGCCGCCTGCGCCAACAACCTGCGCCAATGGGGCCTGGCAATGACCATGTATCTGGAGGAGAACGGCCAGGTGTTCCCTTTGGCGAAGATCCCCAACGGCACCCCGGGCGCTCCGGCTGGTTACAACGAAGATACGCCGCACTGGAGCGGCCTAGCCGCATTCCATGCTTCCGGCCAGGGCGACAGCGCCTGGTATAATGCGCTGCCCGTCTATGTCGGCGGAAAGCCGCTCTGGCAATACGCCAGCGACCCCGCAGGGTTCGTGAACAACAAAACCATTTTCACGTGTGCCCAGGCCGCCGCGCAGCCGTCGGAGTTTGATCCGCTAGACCGCATCGTCTTCCATTACGGAATGAACTACAAGGGCGTCACCGGTCTGGCGGGCGCGGCGTACGGCATCAACTTCCGCGCGACGGCGGTGGTGAATACTGCCGCCTTTGTGTTCCTTTCAGATGTGCGCGCCCATTCGACGGAGACGCCCTTCTACGGTTCCAACCCGGCCAATGAAGTCGGCTGCTCACATTGTTGGGCCGCGCAAATCTCCTCGCGCCACAACGCGGGAGCCAATCTCAACTTTGCCGACGGGCACGTCGCGTATTTCAGATACTCCTACATTTGCTCCAACGCGGTCACCAAGGCGGCTGACCCGGGCCGTCCCGACATCCATTGGACCTACAACGGCCAGCCGGTGCAGTGAACCAGCCCCAGGCCCTAGGCTTCTTCCGACAGCCGTTTGGGCGGATACAGCGCCGGGCAGCAGCCCATGAGCTGGCAGAAGGCCTGGCTGAAGTGGCTGAGGCTGGAGTAGCCCACCTCCAGCGCCGCCTCCGTAACGTTGTATCTGCCGGTCCGCAGCAGTTCAGCCGCGCGCTCGATGCGCAGCTTGCGCAAATACTGAGGAATTGTCATCCCTGTTTCCCGGGAGAAGGTCCGGCTGAGATGGAACGGACTGCACCCGGCCTCGCGCCCGATTTCATCCAGACCCGGGGGGTCGGCCAGATGCTCCTTTAGCAGGCCGATCACCCGGTCCACCCGCTCCCGTGCCAGGCGTTTTTGCCTGTCGCAGAGCAGTTCATCCTCGCCTCGCCGGATGAAGAAGAATTCTGCCATCAGTTGCAACACTTTGCTCCGATACCAAAGCCGGCGCGCAGCTTGAGGGGTCGGTGGATGTGGCAGCAGGGCGATCCATCGCTCCTGGTCGGTGGTCAGGCGTTGAATCTCGCCCACACCGGCAGCTCGCGGGGCCTGAGAGAGGAAGCGTTCGACCAATGGGTGAAGCGCCCCGTCAGATGGCAGGAGGTGCTCGCGCAGGAAGCGCGAAGCAAACCGGACCATGAGGAACCGATGCCGCCCGCCGGGCTTTCGCCAGCCTCGCAACTCGTTCTTTCCGGAGACGAAGAACCCGGAGGTGAGCGGGGCGAAGTTCATGCTCCGGCCCGCATGCTCGATAGAGCCTTCGCCGGCCAGGTTCAGGCAGAGCTCGAGGCTGCCGGGGATGAAGCAGCGCGACCACTCGAAGCGGCTGACGGGCTCAAAATCGTGGCATTCGACCGTGAAGCCCAGGTCGTGCAAGGCGCCATAGAGCCGGCGATGTCCCTCCTGAGTGGGCTTAAAGCCGGCGACCGCTGTCGGCACCAGGGCGTCCGCGCCCGGCTGGCCCCGGCCCGATGCCCGCGAAACTATGGCAGCATTATTCATAGCGTGAACAACGTCATCTTAACATGACTTCTGCCCTGTGTAACGCGGAGACCTTTGTCTCAACTGCCCTTGATATTTATCAGTTAATGAGAGTGCCACCCTTTCTTTCCACTGGACGGGGAATGCGCTAATGGGAGGGATGGCACGCACGCTGCACCTGCAATACCTCGGAGCAATCTAGCGGGCATCTGGCGTGGTTGCTTCAACAACCGCCGGAGAATGGGGACGATGTGCTCGATGTCGAACAACTTCCACTGGTGCGGGAGCAAGTAACAGGTTTTGTCACCCTATACAGGGTGAACTGAGGATCAGGTCCACGACCGCAGGCGGCCGTCGTATCAGCGCGCCTGGAACAGGAGGACGGCTGCCGGGCCGTCATTAACATGCGGAGCGGCGACGGCCAGCGTTTGCGTTTGCGGGATGAACAGGCCGGTGCGTGCGCGCGAGGCGGTGGGGACGTGCGCCAGCAAGGTTAATTGCGTCCCCGGCTCGGCCACCTGGAAGACGTCCGCGAAGCCGTCACCGCCGACGACATAGAGCTTCCTGGTTGTCGCGGCGTAGAAGGTGTCATCGGCGTCCCCGACGCACGGTGCCTGGGCGAGGAGCTTTCCGGTGGAGCTGTCGTAGGCCGCCAGCCGGGCCGGGATGCGGCAGGCGATAAAGAGCCGGGCGGAGACGGGATCGAAGGCCATGGGGAAGTTCTTCTCGCCGACCGTGACCGGCCACGCAGCCGTATTGGTGAAGCCCTGGTCGCCGATTTGGAGCACAATGATTTGGTGCGCATCCGGCACATTGACGAGGAGGCGGTGGTGCGCCGGATCGAGCTGGAAGGATTCCGGGTGAGATGGCAGCGCGATATCCATCTTCGGCTCGGCCTGCCGGGGGCGGTCCAGGAGGAAGTCCGCCGGGGAACGCGGCTCAGCCGGCCGGCCACCCTGGTTCGCCGGCAGCAGGGAGACGAGGTCAATGGCCGACATCAGGCCTGTGCCCGGCTCGCCGGCGGAGCCGATGTAAACCACCTTCGCGGCGGCATCGTAGCGGATGTTGTCGGCGTTGCGGCCCAGGTCAATCCAGGGGCCTTCGGCGAAGGTGTCGGCGTCGAAGCTGCGGCAGGTTCCGTCGCCGCGGCTGCAGACCAGGAGCCGCTTGTGCTCGGGAACGTAAAGCAGTCCCTGAGGTTCACTGATGCCGGTGAGCTGGCGAATTCGCTTCTTGCGGAGCAAGTCAACGACCTCGACGGTGTGGTTCTCCAGTGCCGCAACGAACAGGCGCTGCGATGCCGGGTCGTATGCCAGGTGATCGAGCCGGCCTTCGACGCCTGGCAGAGGAATAGAGCCATCCTGGACCAGTCCGGGCTCGGCGGTCAGGGCAGGCGGGGCAGCGGCCAGGCAGGCGGACGCTATGGTGCAGGCTATGGCGCCGGAGCGCAGGGCTGCAAATGCCCGCAGCGCGGCAAAGCCGCAACCGAATCGGGCCGCGACGAAAATGGAGGATAGAAGATGGTGGATGGCAGTCCCCCGCTCGCGACGGGCCGGCAAATCGTTCGCAGCCTGCGAACAATCACGGCTATTGCAGTGCAGAGGCAGCTTGTGAATTATGCTAACCATAATGAACGCACATTAGACCTGAGGCGCGCGGCTGTGTCACGGCGCAAAGGGGGCTCATGGCTCTGCGGGATTGGGCGTAAACAAGAAAGGCGCCAGCGCACGCATAGGCGCGCAGGCTTTAGCCGTATCTATGCAGAAGACTTTTAACGCAAAGGCGCAAAGGTTTTGGACGTCTGAGTCCAAGACCTCGGACCTAACCGTTTAGTTGCCATTATCGGGGGCGTCGAAGGAGGCCTTACCTGCCTTGCGTCTTTGCTCCTTTGCGCGTTTGCGTTGAATTCCGACTGCATTGTGACGGCTTTAGCCAAGGCTTGCGCTCCTGTTCAGGCGCTTCGGCCTTCGTGAGTTCAGCCTCTTTGCGGCTGGGATCCGCGATTTGACGCCGGTGCGGCCCGAGTGCAGTTTTTCTGCTCAGCCGCTTTGGAACCTGCGTGAGGCGGGCGTCGAGGCGCTGTCGAATGTGCGAATTATGAGTGTTGCAAGACGCCTGAATGCTGTCGGCGGCTTTACGCTGATCGAGCTGCTGGTGGTCATCGCCATCATCGCGCTCCTGGCGGGTCTGCTCCTGCCGGCTTTGGGCAGCGCGGAGGAGAGGGCGCGCGCCGCGTTCTGTAGCTCCAACGAGCGGCAACTGGCCATAGCGGCCATGGCTTACACTGTGGATTTCAACGAGTGGATGAATCCCTTGCAGGATGTACGTCCGGGGCCGGATGGCTCGCCGTGCGAGACAACATTCCGCGTGGTACTCTGGGACTACGCCGGGAGGGCGCCTCGCGTCTTTGATTGTCCCGCCGAGCGAGTGGCCGTCTATGCTGACGGGGTTTCAGCGTCGGACGCCGCCCTTGGCGGGTTCTCGCTCGGGCCGGGCGTGGATTGGCGCCATCTGTATGGCTACCCGAGCCCATACGAGGTGTGGAACGCCAGCGGCATCGGCGTGGCTGGAGGGCATTGGATACCGGTGAGGGATGATCCGGATCCGGAGGCGAGGGTCAGCACGATGCCGTTTGGGCGGCCGACGAATCAGGGTTACTACGAGGGTCTCCATAAGACTGTAGAGATGACATCCCCCGCCAAGCTGATCTGGTTCGGCGACGGCGGCAGCGGCACCGCCCAGTGGAGCGACGATAACTGGTGGATCAAAGACATCGTGCCCGGGGCGGAGGACGACGCGGGCTTCAACCGCCTCCTGCAGGACGACTACGGGTGCCGGCGCCACGAGGGGAAGGCGAATTACGTCTTCGCAGACGGGCACGCGGCGGCGTATAACGCGAATGATATCCGCTGCGACCAGGGCGAGTGCTGGTGGTCGCTGCGGCTCACGGCGCACAGCCCCGTGGCCGGAGCCGCCATGCGGACCGCTCCCGGCAGGCCGTAAGATGGGGCTTCGAATCAGCAAAGAGGTGAAGCTCGCAGGGGCCGTCATCCTGGCGGCCATTGGCATCGGCTTCGTCGCAAAGCACCTCCAGGGTGCCTGGCAAAGCGGCGAGGACGGCGCCAAGGTCTGGTTCTACGACCAGAGTGAACGACGCCTTTATGCAGCCGCCCGGGATACCGTTCCGCCGGATAAAGGCGTCGGCGGGCCGAGCGGTGACGGCGTCCGGGCCGTCGTTGTGGCGTTCCCCGGAGAGCAGAACGACCCCCGCAAACGGCGGATTGCCTACCTGGAGACGCACACGCCGGCGCTCAAGGAGTTGTTGGACCGTGCCCGCGCGGCGCACGCCTCCGGACGCCCTTTCACGCAGCCTGTTCCCCCGCGCGAGAGCGCCTTCTTCCGGACCAACACCCTGGTGAAGCGGGTGGAAGAGGCACAATGGTATCCGAGCGACAGCAACGAAGGCCGGATGGTCATGTCCGAGTGGCGGTCATGGCGCGGCTCCGGGGGCCAGTTGCCGGTTGTCTGCGTGCCGTGATCCGGGCCGCGCAGCGCGGCCAGGGACCGTCCGGGCCAAACACGCACGCAATTTGACATTGGGCTCCCGGTCCGCAGATTGCACCCATGATTTCCCGGCTGCCCAGAGTAGCGCTGGTTGCGGCGCTGGCCTGCTCCCTGGGCCTGCACTGGGGCTTGTTGCAGACCGTGGCCTGGGTGGGAATGTTGGTGAGCTGCGCGCAGGACGCGCCGATCGGGGATGCGGTAGTCAAAACCTTTGACGGCAAGCATCCCTGCCCGCTCTGCAAGCAAATCGCCCAGGGCAAACGTTCCGAGAGAACGTCGAGCATCCCTCTGCCGGGGAAGAAGTTTGAATTCTCCTATTCCAAGGCAGCATTTGTGTTTTCGGCTCCCATTGACTACTGGGAGGTGCACTGGCCGGAGCAGTGCTTTTCCGCGCTCTCCCGCACTCCTCCCACCCCTCCTCCCAGGCGACTTCACGCCTAGACCAGTTCCCTTCGTCGGCGCGTGAGGCGCGTGCCCTTCCCTGTTCCTCTATCACCCTGAGACCCGCTCTCGTGCGGGGTCTCGCAACCTTTGGATTTGAAGATGAAGACAAGATTTAACGGACAAATGATCGGAGTCGGCGGTGGTTTATTGGCAGGCCTTTTCGTGCCGAGCGTGGGCCGGGCGTGCGCCTGTGGATGCGACGTTTTCGACGTGGGCACCAGCTCTATGTTCCCGAAGGAGCTGGGGGCAATGGCCTTCCTAAGCTACGACTACCAGGACCAGGACCGCAATTGGAGCGGCACGTCCCAGGCGCCGGCCGCCGACAACGATGACAAGGACCTCCAGACCCAGTTCCTGACGTTCGGCCTGCAATACATGTTCAGCCCCAGTTGGGGGGGTCCAGCTCGAAGTGCCTTATGACTTTCGACACCTCCGGACCGCCGATGACACCGGCGCGGTCGTAACCCGCAACTGGAGCCAGCTTGGGGACATCCGGCTTCAGGGCATCTATACGGGGTTCTTTCCCGATATGTCGGCCGGCGTGACGCTCGGCCTCAAGCTGCCGACGGGCAACTGGAGCTATGATCCCGATGTCGTGGACCGCGACTCGCAACTCGGCACGGGCAGCACGGACCTTCTGCTGGGCGGCTATTATTACCACAACCTGGACGCCAACTCCCGGTGGGTGTGGTTCGCACAGGCGGAGCTGGATTTGCCGGTGTTGACGCAGGACCAGTACCAGCCGGGCCTGGAGCTGGACGCCGCTACGGGGATTTACTACAACGGGCTGTCGTTCGGGAGCGTGAGAGTGTCCCCGGTAGCGCAGGCCATCTTTTCCGAGCGGACGAGCGATAGCGGCGCCAATGCGGCCAATCCTGTCGCTTCGGGCTTTCAGCGCCTCCTGCTCTCCGCGGGCATAAATGTCCACGTGCATCCCGTGGACATCTACGCCGATGCGGAGTTTCCCGTGTACCAGGACTTTGTCGGGAATCAACTGGCCGCGCCGGTGCTGTTCAAGGTAATCGTCAGCTACCACTTCTGAGGGGACGCAAATACGCTTGGCGTTGGAGGCGTTGTAATCTGGTTGCCGTGCGCGTCTCATCACTGCCGCCAAGTAGTAGCGTAAGCCTCCGGCTTGCGCCGTCCAGTGGCGAAGGAGACATTCCTGGCAGGTTACAATTGCGCCCAGGCGGTGTTGTACGCGTTTGGGCCGGAGTTGGGTCTGCCGGGGGAAACGGCGCTCAAGGTCGCCGCGGGACTGGGTTCGGGCGTGGCCCGGCGGGGCCAGACCTGCGGTGCGCTGACGGGCGGGATTCTGGCGTTGGGCCTGAAGTATGGGCGCGGCGAGCAGCAGGACCGCTCCGCCACCGAACAGACCTACCAAAAGACGCTGGAGCTGCTGAATCGGTTCGAGAAGCGTCACGGGTCCTGCCGCTGCCGGGTGCTGCTCCAGGGCTGCAATCTCCAGACCGAGGAAGGGCGGCGCCATTTCAAGGAGCGTGACCTCTTGCACAAGCAGTGCGTAGGCTACATGCAAACCGTCGGCGAGGAGCTTGTCGACTTGCTGGGGCGCACGGCACCCGCGTCGGACGCGAAGTCCATTGCCTAAGCCCCCGGAAGGGTCAATCGAGCAATCAAGCCAAATTCGGCTTGCGCTAAATCGAGCATAGCGGAATGTAAGGACAGTGTGAAGTCTTGGACAGCATCGAAGCACCAGCGCCATGCCCGCGGCCTTGCGGTCGTGTGGCCAATGCTGGCGCTCTGGCTGGGGACCTTCTCACTCACGGTCTTCCCGGAGCTTCATCATTGGCTGCACGAAGACTCAGGCAGTGCGACTCATACATGCCTGATAACCCAACTCCAGCATCATCCGTTGCTGGTTGGGTTCGCGCCGGTCATTGCGCCGGCGCCAGTGCCGACGCCGACTGACGGGCTCCTCCCTTTCGAAGTCCGCTTCATCCCGACCGGCGACTGTCGGCTGTCACCCAGCCGCGCGCCGCCCCTCATTAGTTCCATCGCTGTGGCGTAACTCTTGCGCTGGAACCAGCGCCGGAGCCCCGCCTGTTTCCCGTAGCTAACCCCGCCGGGGCAATCCCGTTCTGCGGAGCCTTTACCCGGCTCGATACGAGCGAACGAAACCATTGGCCTTAATAGCAAGATGAACTAATGATTGTATGAAAAATGCCTATTCCTTCCGCCGGCGGGAGCCGGCACGAGATGAAACTGCGTCCTGCAACCACCGGCTGTATCGGGCGGCCATTTGCCTGGCCCTGGTTGGCAGCAGTGGCGTGAGCGTGGCCCAGACGACCAACGCTCCGCCTGTACCCGCTAGCACCAACTCCGGCAGCGGGACCAATGCCGTGCATTTGGAGGACGTCACGGTATTCGGAAAACTGGACACCGCGCGGAACCAGATCATGCCCTCGTTGGGGGCGAGCACCTACACGATCAACCAGGACCAGATCCAGAACATCCCCGGGGGCGAGAATGCCTCTTTCAACTCGGTCTTGCTGCGCACGCCGAGCATGGCG
>DATKNZ010000465.1:0-31821 GCA_035541055.1 Candidatus Acidiferrum sp.
CTTCATCGGAGAGAGCGGTGCGGGCCGCCGGGTCCCAGTTCACCATGCGTTTGCCGCGGTAGATGAGACCCTTCTTGTACAGTTCGACAAAGACCTTTTGCACGCAGCGCGAGTAGGCCGGGTCCATGGTGAACCGCTCGCGGGTCCAATCGCACGAACACCCCAGCTTCTTGAGCTGCTGGATGATGATGCCGCCGTGCTTCTCCTTCCAAGCCCAGACGTGTTCGAGGAATTTCTCCCGCCCCAGGTCATCGCGGTGCTTCATGAGGCCCTGCTTGCGCAGCGTTTTCTCCACCACGGCCTGCGTGGCAATGCCGGCGTGGTCGGTGCCCGGCAGCCAGAGCACTTCCTTCCCATCCATGCGGGCCTTGCGGGACAGGATGTCCTGGATGGTATTGTTGAGCACGTGCCCCATGTGCAGCATGCCCGTCACGTTCGGCGGCGGGATGACGATGGAGTAGGCCGGCTTGGGAGAAGCCGGATTGGCCACGAAGCAATTGTGCTTCAGCCAGAAGTCATACCACTTCTCTTCGACGGCTTGTGGTTCGTAGGCCTTGGGGATCTCAGACATAGACACGCCTCTCCCGCCTTACCCACGCAGCAGCGCGTATTCCATGCTGTCCACCAGCGCCTGCAGGCTGGCCTCGATGATATTATCGTTCACGCCCACAGTGCCCCACTCGCGCTTACCGTCGCTGGATTGGATGAGCACGCGCGTGCGCGCGCTGGTGCCGGTCGAGGATTCGATAATGCGCACCTTGTAGTCGGTGAGCACCACGTTCTTAAGTTGCGGATAGAACTCCACCAGTGCGGAGCGCAGGGCTTTGTCGAGCGCGTTCACCGGGCCGTCGCCCTCGGCCGCGGTATGGGCTTCCTTGCACTCCACGCGCACCTTCACCGTCGCCTCGCAGACCGAGTCCGCCCCATCGCGGCGCATCGAGACATGATAGCCGCGCACCGAGAACGGCAGCTCCTGCTGCTTGAGCGTCCGGCCCATGAGCAGCGCCAGCGAAGCCTCCGCGGCCTCGTATTCGTAGCCTTCGCTCTCCAGCCGTTTGATCTGGTCCGTGATGGTGCGCGTGGCCGGGGCATCCGGCTCCAGCTTGAACCCGAGTTCCTTTGCCTTCAGGAGAATGTTCGTGCGGCCCGACATGTCGCTGACCAGCACGCGGCGAAAGTTCCCGACCGCCTCCGGTTGGCTGTGCTCGTAGCTGCGCGCCACCCGGTCAATGGCGTGCACGTGCATGCCGCCCTTGTGCGCAAAGGCCGTCTGGCCTACCCACGGCTGGCGCGGGTCATGGCGCACGTTGGCAATCTCGTCCACGAATTCCGAAAGCTCCTTGAGCTTGGGCAGCGAAGCCGCCGGCAATACCGGCTTGCCCATTTTCAACTGGAGCACGGGGATGACGCTGGTGAGGTTGCAATTGCCCGTGCGCTCGCCGTAGCCGTTGATCGTGCCCTGGATCTGCGTCGCGCCGGCTTCGATGCCCGCCAGGCCGTTTGCCACGCCCAGGCCGATGTCGTTGTGCGTGTGAATGCCCAGCCGGGTGCACAGCTTGTCTTTGGCCGCCGTAACGATGCGCTTGATCTCCTCGGGCAGGCAGCCGCCGTTGGTGTCGCACAGGATGATGCACTCGGCGCCGGCCTTTTCCGCCGCCTGCCATGTCGCCAGGGCAAACTCGGGCTCCTCTTTGTAGCCGTCGAACGCGTGCTCGGCATCGTAGAAGACTGTCCGCCCATGATCCTTCAGGTAGCGGATCGTGTCGCCGATCATGGCCAGGTTCTCGTCCGGCTTGGCGCGCAGGACTTCGGTCACATGCAGCAGCCAGCTCTTGCCGACAATCGTCACCACGGGCGTCTCGGCCTCAAGGATTTGGCGCATGAGGTCGTCATTTTCCACGGCCACGCCCTTGCGGCGGGTCATGCTAAAAGCGGCAATCCGGGCGTGTTTCCACTTCCGTCCGGCGGCCTGTTTGAAGAACTCCATGTCCTTGGGGTTCGACCCCGGCCAGCCGCCCTCGATGTAATGAATCCCGAACGCATCCAGCCTCTCCGCGATGCGCACTTTGTCTAGCGCGGAGAAATTGATGCCTTCACCCTGGCTGCCATCGCGCAGGGTTGTATCGTAAAGCTCGATTTCGGGTTTCATAGCCATCGCCGCAAAAGCGGGAGGCATTATCTACGCCAAGCCGGCCCCCTTGGAAAGCCGAATCCCCGCCCAACCAACGCGCCCGGCACCCCGCTGAGGCCCCGGTGTATGCCCGGTGTGTCTCCCATGTGGGTCGACCCACATGGGAGACACATGGGGCAATCACCGGCAGCACACCTGCATCTCACCTGCGCCTGGCGATCGGCCTCAGGCGGACGGCTATTGTGCTAAGGAGTTGCGATTCAAGATGTTACGGCCGTGATCCTCTCCAAACCGGTCACACGAGATGTCGGCGCCACGCACAACACTGTAAGTAGCTGCGGCTACATTACTTACAACGGCGCACGGGCACCCAGCCAGCCGCACTCGTGTCCATCAGGATCGCACCGTGTCCACGCCGTCCGCACGCCGTAGCATCCGCTGATGCTCCGGGGTGCCCACGGCGAGGCAACGGCGATGAGCGCCAGTAGCATAAGCGGGAGTGGGGTAATCGATCGGCTATTGGCCATCCCGAGCACGCCGGCGCCGACATTGGCCATAGACCGGACCGAGTCGCCCGACCTCAGTAGGCCGGCATGACCCTCTGGTAAACCTTGATGTACTCGCCAACCGTCCGGTCCCAGGAAAAGTCGGCCGCCATCGCATTCCGCTGGAAGTGCTGCAGCAACGGGCTTTCCTGGAACAGCACCAGGGCCTTGGCGATGCCCTTGGCGAGGGCGGCGGTCGAGTATTCGTTGAACTTGATGCCGTTGGCCTTCTGCGGGTCTTCCCGCACGTCAATGACGGTATCGTCAAGTCCGCCGGTGGTGCGCACGATGGGGATCGTTCCGTAGCGCAGGCCATACATCTGGTTCAGGCCGCAAGGCTCGAAGCGCGAGGGCATGAGGAAGAAGTCCGCCCCGGCCTCGATGCGGTGCGACAGCCCCTCATCGAAGCCGATGCGCACGCCGACTTGGGAAGGGAACTGGGCCGCCAAGTCCCGGCAGGCCTTCTCGAAATACGGCTGGCCATTGCCCACCAGCACGAACTGCATTCTGGTGCTCAGCATTTCCTGCACGGCGGCGACCATGATGTCCACCCCCTTTTGCTCCGCCAGCCGGCCCACGCTGCCGAAGAGCGGCACGGTGGCGTCCGCCGGCAGGCCAAACTCCTCCTGCAGGGCCAGCTTGGTCGCCAGCTTGCCGCTGAGGTTGCCGGCCGAGTAGTGGTGCTTGAGAAAGGGGTCGGTGGCGGGATTCCATTCCTCGTAATCCACGCCATTGAGGATGCCCACCAGGGAGCTGTTGCGCTGACGCAAGAGGCCGTCCAGGCCGCAGCCCAACTCCTCCGTGGTGACCTCGCGCGCGTAACGCGGGCTGACCGTCGTGATGACGTCCGAGTAAACCAGACCCGTTTTGAGGCAACTCAGCTTGCCATAGAACTCCACGCCTCGCGGATTGAAGTAGTCCCCGGGCAAATTCAGCAGCCCATACTTCTCGGCAGGAAAGAGGCCCTGGTAGGCGAGATTATGCACGGTGAGGCACACGCCCGGTCCCCTGCCCTGCTTCGCCTGCCTTTTCATGTCGCGGACCAGCAATGCTGCCGGGCTGGCCTGCCAGTCGTGCAAATGCAAAACCTCGGGCTTCCACTGCAGGCTGGTGGCCAGACACACCACGGCCTTGGAGAAGAAGATGAACCGCTCGGCGTTGTCGGGATACTCGCCGCCTCCTTCACCGTAGATCTCTTTGCGGTCGAAGAGCCGGTCTTGCTCGACAAAATGAATCGTCAGCCCGGGGAATGGTTCGACGCACCAGACCGCCCCGGTCACCTCTTCCGCGCCGAGCGGCACCGTGAGGGGAAGGTTCACCTTCTTCATACCCGCTGCCCGCTCCCGCACGCCCGCATACATCGGCGTCACGATGCCCACGCGATGGCCCTTGCGCGCCAGCGTCTTGCCCAACGCGGCCACCATGTCCGCCAGCCCGCCTGTCTTCGAGTAGGGGTGGACCTCGCTGCTGGCGAGCAGGATTCTCACGCCGTAATCCGCTCCGCTTTCAGGTAAGGCTGCAACTTCGCCGGCATCAGGATGCTGCCGTCACTCTGCTGGAACGTCTCGACCAGCGCGACGAAAAGCCGCGCCAGGGCCGTCCCGCTCCCGTTGAGCAGGTGCGGGAACCTGTTCTCGCCCGTGGAGGCCTTGAAGCGGAGGTTCATGCGCCGCGCCTGGAAATCCTCGCAGTTCGAGACGCTCGACACTTCCAGGTAGCTCCCCTGCCCCGGCGCCCACACCTCGATGTCATAGGTCTTGGCCGCCGAAAAGCCCATGTCGCCCGTGCACAACAGCACCACACGATAGTGCAGCCCCAGCCGCTGCAACACGTCCTCTGCGTCCTTCAGCATTTGCTCGTGCGCCGCGTAGCTCTCCTCCGGCCTGGTGACCTTGATCAGCTCCACCTTGTCGAACTGGTGCACCCGGATGATGCCGCGGGTGCCCACCCCCGCCGCGCCTGCCTCGCCGCGGAAGCACGGCGTGTACGCGCAGTAATTCTTCGGCAAGTCGCTCTCCTTCAGCAACTCCTCGCGATGGATATTGGCCACGGGCGTCTCGGCGGTCGGAATGAGGTAAAGCTTGTGCAGCTTCTCCGGATCATCGCCTTCGGCCACGCCGTAATACTGGTCCCGGAACTTGGGGAACTGGCCCACGCCCTCCAAACATTGCGGGCCCACCATGAAAGGTGGCGACACCTCCGTGTACCCGTGCTCGCTCGTATGCAAATCCAGCATGAATTGGATCAGCGCCCGCTCCAGACGCGCTCCCCAATTCGTATATAGCACAAACCCGCTGCCGGACAACTTGGCCGCCCTCGCAAAGTCCACCAGGCCGAGCTTCTCGCACAGCTCGACGTGCTTCTTTCGAGGGAAGCTCATCTCAGGCGGCCTGCCCCAAGCGCGAACCTCCCGGTTTTCCTCTGCGCCCTTTCCTTCGTGTACCGATTCGTGCGGCAAATTTGGTAACCCCAGCATGATTCGGTTCCGCGCCGACTCGGATTCCGCCGCCTGCTTATCCAGCGCAGCTATTCTCTCGTTTAGCAGCCCAGCTTCAATCTGCTTGGGGAAGACTTGCCCGGACATGGACATGCCTATGCCTGCGAAGCCGCTCGCCTTAGCCTGTGCCCTTAGAGCGCCGATTTCCTTGGAAATGCGATTGCGCTCCGCTTTGAGCGCCTCCACTTCGGCCAGCGCCTTGCGCCGCTGCTCGTCCAACTGGAGGATCTCATCCACGTGCGCCTCGTCCCCTCCGGCACGCGAGGCCAGCCGCCGCCGGACAAAGTCCGGCCGGTCGCGAATTAATTTGATGTCCAGCATCGGCGCACTATACAAGCCGAGCGCCGAGCGGCAAGGGGGAAGGGTGCAACCCCGGGAGGGCGCAACTCACTCTTTGGGCACCCGCACGTCCGATCTCATTAACACCCCGCTTCAGCGAGGTGTATCGCGCGCATGCACCCTCCAACCGCTTTAGCGGTTTTCCTGGAGCGGGGAAACCGCTAAAGCGGTTCGTGCGCCGTCGCACCTGCTGTCACCCCGCTGAAGCGGGGTGTTAATGAAAGCCGCGGAGCCCTGGCGCCTTATCGAGAAGTGCGACCTCCCGAGAAACTGGGATGCGCCCACCCCGGCACACCCCTTATGCCTCGCCGTGGTAAGCCGCCGTGGGTACGCTATTAATATGACTCAAGAGGCTGCCCAGATTCTCCGCGAGGTCGAGCGTCTCTCGCGAGCGGAACAGACGGAGCTACGGCGCCGCCTCTGCGAGCGCGTGCCGATGTCCGAGGACCTAACCGACGAGGACCTCGCCGAGCTGGCCGCCGCTTCGTTCCGCGCACTCGATCAAGAGGAGAACGAGGGCACCTGAGCGGGGCGAGGTCTGGCAGGTGGACTTCGGCATCACGCAGAAGGTCCGCCCGGCATTGGTTATCAGCGCTCCTTATGGCGATAGCGAGCGGGCACTGATCGGCGTCATTCCGCACACAACGGCCGTCCGCGGGTCGCAGTTTGAGGTCTCCGTTCCCCTGCGCTGGCTCTCGCCCGGAGGCAGCCCTCTCCTATTGCCAATGACCAGCCCGCACGTGGCGGGTCTCCGAGTGCGGCTCGACAGGTGGCATCTTGGTGAGATATGTTCGAGGGGTGAATCTGCGAATAGAAGTCGAGCGTGAAGACGATGGCCGCTGGTTGACCGAGGTGCCAGAACTGCCAGGCGTCATGGCGTACGGCCAAACACGCGAAGAAGCGATTGCGCGCGTGAAAGCCTTGGCATTGCGCGTCATGGCGGATCGGCTCGAGCACGGCGAGAGCATACCAGAATTAGTGGAGGTCTTCTCGATTCCGGCATGAGTCACTGGGGCTCGGCCAAAGCGCGGCAGGTGCTGGCGGCTCTATTGCGGATAGGATGGACTATTAAGCGCCGGGGCGGCGGGTCACACCAAGTCCTGGCGCGACCAGGTTGGCCAGACTTCGTTTTCGCCTTCCATGAGAACGAGGAAATCGGACCCCGCATGCTGGCGAGAATTGCCCGGCGGACAGGGCTAACCCGAGAGGATCTCTGACCAACGCCCCCAAGCAGAGGGGGTGCAGAGGTGCCAATTGGTGAATCCCCGCAAGAGCAATCATTGGGCCGGCGTTGCAGACGATCGTTCCAGCCGGTCTAGGCCGCGCCGGCATGGTGAACCTCACGGCGGAGATCCTCGGCGTTCAAGTCAGCGACCGGCGTACCGGTCTGACTGGCGGCCACGAGGAAACCCACACGATGCTTCGCGCATATCTCGGCAGCCTGCCCAGAAGTGAGCCGCCCCATCTCGAAGAACTTGAGGGCCGTGCGACGTCCCTCCCTCAATCCGCGCCGGACAGATCGAAACACGCCCCTTCCTTCGTGCTGCGGACGTAAAGGCGGCCCTGGCTCAGGCCGGGGCTGCTCCAGCATTTACCAGCCAGCGCCTTGAAGCGCGCCCGCTCGCGGTAGTGGTCTGGCGACGGCTCGATGATGACCACTTCGCCGGCGTCGCTTAGCGCCACGAGGTAATCGCCCGCGAGCATCACCTGCCCTGAGCCGAAGCCCGGCTGCTCCCACTTCACCGCGCCGGTCTTCAGGTCCACGCATTTCAGCGGCGCGCTCCCGAAGCGCTTGAAGCTGATTATCCCATACAGGTAACCGTCTTTCTGAACCGGCGTGCTCCACAGCGAGCCCAGCGGTTGGTCGCCTTTCACGCGCCACAACTCCTGCGCCTCGAATGCCGCACCTGTCCGCCTGACGCGACAGGCCGCGGCCCCGATTTCGTATCCCGCCGTGCAGAACACGACATCGCCCGCCACGACCGGCGAGCAGGCCGTCGCCACGCGATAGGGAAAAGCAAAACGCCAAAGCGGCTTGCCGGTGGCGGCTTCCACGGCGACGAGTCCGCTTTCCATGATGAAGATGACCTGCCGCACGCCTTGGAGCGTCGCCAGGGTAGGAGTGGCGTAACTCGGCTTCTCGTCACCCGACTTCCAGGCCAGGGCGCCGGTCTCCTGTTTGAAGGCCAGCATGGACTGCCCTGCCCCGCCGCCGGCCACGAACACCAGGCCGCCATCAAGCACGGGCGACATCGCGCTCTTCCACTTCAGGTTCGCGCCGCCGAATTCCCGGATGATGTCCTTGGCCCAAATGCGCCTGCCCGAGGCCGCGTCCAGGCACTGTAAACCCATGTCGGACGAATACACGTAAACCCGCCCCCTGCTGACGGCGGGCGTCGAACGCGGTCCATCGCCGCCGCGGTTGTCCTCCGTGCCGCTGTCGCCGCCGCCAGGGTATTTAGCCTGGCCGACGCGCACAGCCCAAAGCTCCTTGCCGGAGTTGGCGTCGAGGGCAAGGCACACCTCTGCCGGGCCCCCACTCACCTCGCGTGTGACGAGCGTGAAGACTTTCCCGCCCGCCACAGCGAAGGAGCTGAAGCCCGCCGGGGTGGGCACGCGCCACAAGCATTTGGGGCCGCCCGCCGGGAACGCGCATCGCACGTGTTCAGGGGCAATGCCGCTCACCTCCGGCCCGCGGTATTGAAACCAATCGGCTGCACTGCCGGGGGTTGCGAGAGCAAACCAAACGGCCGCCGCGGGCAGGAGCAGGTTGAACGCAATATGCTTCATGTTTACCTCCGCTGAAGTTGCCGGGCCATGTCTCTTGAGACAACACTTTCCGCGCTGTGCAGCGAATGCCGTTGCATCTTCCAGCGGAGCGATGTTAAACGTAAGGACGCATGACTTGCCCCAAGCGCAACGGCCCCGGTCCCGACCTCACCCGCCGCCAGTTCCTGGCACGCAGCGCGATGGCCGCTGGCACGGCAGCCCTCCCCTGGTATATCCCCGCCTCCGCGCTGGGCCGCGGCGGAGCTGTTCCCCCCAGCGAACGCATCGTGATGGCGGGAATCGGCCTCGGCGGCCGGGGTTCCTATGACCAGACCGCGATGTTGAACGAGCCGGACGTGCAGTGGGTCGCGGTGTGCGACGTCGTGAAGACCCGGCGCGAAGCGGCCAAGAAGCGGGTGGATGCCAAATACGGCAACACGGATTGCGCGGCGTACTTCGACCTGCGCCGGCTCCTGGCCGAGCGAACCGATGTGGACGCCGTGCTGATCGCCACGGGCGACCGCTGGCACGCCCTGGCGGCGACCCTGGCGATGCAGGCCGGCAAGGACGTGTATTGCGAGAAGCCGGCCTGCCTGACCATGGCGCAGGGACAAATGGTCGTGGACACCGCCCGGCGCTACAGCCGGGTCTATCAGACCGGCGCGCAGCGGCTCAGCGAGCCCAACCACGTGTTCGCCATCGAAATGGCCCGCACCGGCCGGCTGGGGCCGATTCACACCGCCTACGCCGATTGCCGCTGGCGCGACGGGGCCCGACGTGATTATTTGCCGGCCCAGCCCGAACCCCCTAGCGAGGAAGTGGCCTGGGACCTCTGGCTTGGCCCGGCTCCGTGGCGCCCCTACAACTCCGCTTACGTGAACGGCGGGGGCTGGTACCACTACTACGATTTCGCCACCGATGTTGCCATGTGGGGCGCGCACACCGTAGCCCAGGCCCTGGCCGGGCTGGACATGACGAATGTGGGGGCCATTCAGTTCCAGTACGCGGGGCCCGATGCAACGATGGAGGTGCGGCTCTCCAAAGAGGTGAAGCTCGTCTTGTTCCGCGTTGCGGGGTCGGTGTGGGACCCGTGCCAGTTCTGGCATGGCGCCTGTGGCGAGCGGTTCGACGGCCCAGAAGGGTGGACCGCCGCTGCCGACGGCTATACTGGCCCGGACGTCTCTTCGCCGGCACTCTTAAGCCAATACAAGAAGGTGCTGGCCGATTACACGGTGCGAACCCGCAGGCCCTTGAGCCACGTGCGGGATTTCCTGGATTGCATCCGCTCGCGCCGGGCAACGGTGGCCAGCCCCGACGTGATGTATCGCTCCATGAAAATTTGCCTGGCCGCCGACATCTGCGAAGAGTTGCAGCGCGACGTGACCTTCGACCTGGTCAACGCCGAGTTTGTGGGCGACGCCCATGCCAACCGCATGCGATCCCGCGCCATGCGGCCCCCGTTTTTGGCTTAAGCCCAGGCTGTCTCAAAACCCGGGAGGGCGAGCGTGCTCGCGAGCCCGAACTCCGCAGACGCCGGGAAATCCGGGCTCGCGAGGACGCTCGCCCTCCCGAGGACGGTTCTGCGTAAGGAAAGTTCGGCTAAGCACAGCCAGCCCAAGACGCCAGGGCCGCCCGTATATTCAATAGAAATCTAGCGGAAATAATCCCAGCCCCCTGAACCCGCGTGGAGCGCCTTTCGTCTAATCTATATGAAGAAGATGTTGATGATTCTCGCGTTAACGCTGGGGCTGGCCACAGCTTCGGAGGCAGCCATTGGGCTGAGCTTCGGGATAGGGGGCCCCTGGGGAGGCGTAGGGATTTATTCGCCCGGGGTAGCCGCACCAGGCTATTATAACTACAACTACCCAGGCTATTACGGCTATTACGGTTACCCCTACTGGCCCGGATACTACGGTTACAATTACTGGCCAGGCTATTACGGCTACGGCTGGGGAGGGTGGCATGGACACTGGCACGGTGGCTGGGGTGGCTACCATGGCTGGGGCGGTTATCACGGCGGGGGCGGCTTCCACGGCGCGCACAGATAGCCGACGAATCGCCGCGCACGGGGCGGAGCCGGGCACAAGCAGCTCCGCCCCAGTATAGACATTCAATAGCCTGAAACAGCCGCTTTGGCGGTAGAAACCCCCACCCATGGGGCGAGGACAATCTGGCTAAGGCCTTTGCCTTTGTTACCCACCGCCGCCCAAACATCACCTGAACCTTCATGCATACGCGCTGACTCTAGCCGGCTTGTCCCATTTTACAGTTGACGCGGCCCGCCGTCGGGACCATGATCGCCCGCGATGTCGCCCGCGTCTGGCGAGCCAACCACGAGCCAGAGGTGGGTCCGAACTGAACTAACCGAAGGACACAGAATGAATATTGATACTACCCGAATTAAGAGAACCACGACAAGAGAGACCCCTGCCGGTCGTCGTATGCGTTGGAAGATGAGGTTCGCTATCAGCAGCTTGATTTGCGGTTTGGGCTTCTTGTCGAGCGCCTACGCGCAGCCAGTACAGTTGGATTTCGGCGGCAATGCGCTGGCCTCGAACGGCGCCGGGTTCACGAAGGTGGGTCTGAATAACGCCTCGGTAGTTAATGGAAGCTACTACGAATGGGATTACGTCGCCGGCACGGCGTTCACGCTCAGTATCTCGAACATCGGAACCTGGGGCGGCACAGGGACACTGAACGCAGACGGGTTCTACAACATGTCCGGCACTGGCCCTGCCTATTTCACCCTGAGCGGACTTCCTGCCGGCAACACGGTTACGATATACGCCTGCTATGCCTGGGATGGCTCGGGTCGAGGCGCCAAGGTTGAATTTGGCAACGGAACGAACATCATCACCGATCCGGGCACGGAAGCGGCTCCCAGCGTAGCGACCATGCTTCCCTTGTCGCGGGCGGTGATGGACGGGACCGGCAGCGTCAATGGTCGCTGGTATGGACAGACCGGCTTTACCAGTGAAGGCCAGGTGGGGGCGATGATTTTTGATGTCGAGCCTTGCCAGCCCATCCTCACGCTGAACGGAATTAACCCGATGCTCGTCCCGATTAACACGGCTTTTAGCGATCCGGGCGCGACGGCGGTGGAATCCTGCACCAGCGCGGCGCTCGCAGTGGCGACCAATGGGACCGTCGATACCAGCACCCTTGGCACATATTATGTCACCTACTCCGCCATCGCGGACGGCTACAGCAATTCCGTCACCCGCACGGTCAACGTGGTGCAGAGCGACTTCCTGAATCTGGAGTTGGCTAATGGGAGCAGCGACGGCGTCCCCACGCCTGCCGGGTTCGTTCGACTGAATCGCACGGGTGCCAATATGAGCTTCTCCGCTGCGAGCGTTGCCGGCGCAACCTATACCGTGGCTTTTACCAACGTCAGCGGCTCATACAAGGGGGGTGGCAGCACCATTGACAGCGACGGTTTCTACTGCAATAGCGGCGTGACCTGCGGCTTCTCAGTGAGTGGGCTAACCCCCGGAAGCCTGGTGACGCTTTACGCCTGCTGGGCCTGGGATGGCGCCAATAATGCCGCGATCATTACCTATGCCGGAACCGCCACTCAACTTACCTTAGGAAGCGGGATCGCCTCCCCTTCGCCTGCGACATTGCAGAACGTGGGCACGGCGTTGGCCGATAACACCGGCACTGTGTACGGCACCTGGACTGGCAAGACGGGCCACCAGGGCCAGATTGGCGGCATGATCTTCGCCATTCAAGCCCCGGTTGCTCACACCCTCACCGTGTTGCCTTCCGGCGTCACCAACACGTGCGGATCATCCGCCACCTTTATTGCGTCGGCGGCGTCCGCGCTCTTTCAATGGTACGACAATCATACCAATGCGATCCCCGGCGGCACTAATGCGACGCTCGTTTTAAACGACCTGAAACCGTCCAACAACGGCTACTACTCGGTCGTGGCCTACGGCTCCGGCTGGGCGGTGACGAACCGGGTAGTCATTGACATGATTGACATCGCTCCGCCGGTCATGACCTTAAACGGAGATTCCACCCTGATTCTCGCGGTTAACAGCCCTTGGAACGATCCGGGCGTAATCGCCTTCGACTCCTGCCAGGGCAACAGCTTGGCCGTGACCACCAACGGCACCGTTAATCCAAACGTCGTGGGTGAATACGACCTGACCTACTCTGCCACAACCGCCGATGGTATTCCGGGCAGCATCACCCGCGCGGTGGTGGTGATTGATCCCACGGTCATTGCGACGGACTACCAGATCAACCTGGACTTCCAGTCCACGAGCGATGCGTCCGGCACCGCGCCAGGGTTCACCGCCCTTCAGCTCTTTGACCTGCTCACGCCTTCAAGTGGCGATGCTTCGGTCGTGGACCCAACTGGCACTGGGCTCGGTTACGCTCTCAACTTCACCAATATAACCGCCTGGGACGATGGCCCTTATTTGCCTTATAACAACATTTCCACCGCCGGTTTCCTCAATTTTAATCCTGGCGGCACCTACCTGCCGGCCGGCTTCTCGCTCTCCAACCTGCCGATGGGCGTAGTGGTGAACATTTATGCTGTGTATGGCTGGAGTGGCGCTGCTCACGCAGCCACCATCATCTATGCCGGGAAGACGAATTTGCTGACCACCGGCATCACGACCAATTCGCCGAATCCCCCGACGCAAGCGGACTTCCAGTTCCTGGGATCAGCCGTTGCCCTCCAAGGCGCAGTCAGCGGGACCTGGTATGGTCCGGGCGGCCCAGCCACGGAAGGCCAAATCGGCGGCATGATCATCAACATCCAGTCCATTCCCGCCCATTCCGTTGCCATCACTCCCGCGGCCAGCTCTCCGGTGTGCGGCACCGATATGACTCTGGCGGCGACGGTTGCCGGCATCACGCCCTTCACCTACCAATGGTATGACAACCACACCAACGCGATCGCGGGGGCCACCAATGCCAGCTACACGGTGGTTAGCGTCCACCCGGCCAACGAGGGCAATTACACCCTCGTCGCCCATAATGCCTTCGGCAGTGCGACCAACTTCGCCACCATCTCCGGCGTCACGGACACCGCCCTGCCCGTGATGACGCTAAACGGCATTAACCCGGTGATCCTCGTCGTGAACAGCGGCCCGTATGCGGACGCCGGAGCCACAGCCTATGACCTTTGCGCTCAAGCCAGCCTGCCGGTGTCGTCCAACAACCCGGTGGATGTCACAGCGGTCGGCTCTTACACCGTGACTTATTCGGCAACAACCGGAACCGGCAACACCGGAACTCTCACGCGCACGGTCAATGTCGTGTCCGCTCCGAACGACACGCTGCAATTGGACTTTGCGCCAACCGGCACTGTTCAACCCGCCCCCGCAGGCTTCACCAAGATCCAGCTCGCCGCGGCATTGACGCCGGGCAATTACAGCACCACCGTGGCAAGCGCCGGCTCCACCTACGGTTTGAGCTTTACCAATGTCGGCACCTACAATACCGGGAACACCAATGAGCCGCTGACGACAGACGGGCTCTACTCCTACGCGGCGGACGGCCCCGCTTACTTTGCGTTGAACGAGCTTCCGCAGGGGGCCAGAGTTACCCTCTACGCGATCTATGCCTGGGACGGCGCGGCTAAATACGCGAACGTGTTCTTCGGCGGCACCAATACCCAGATCGTTCTCCACGGTGATCCCGGCCAAAATCCGAGCCTGGCCAACTTCACGAAGATCGGATCTGCCCTGGTCGGTTCGAGCGGGGCCGTCACCGGGCACTGGCAAGGTCCGGGCGGACCCAATGCCGAGGGCCAGGTGGGCGCGGTGGTGATCCTCGTCGGGACTAACCATCCGCCGGTGGCCAATAACATCGCCATGAGCGCGCTCAGCGGTCAGCCTGCCAGCCTGAAGATCATTGGCGGCGCCTCCGCCCCCTCCGACGCGGATGGCGATGCGCTGACCGTGACAGCGGTCCAGAACCCGACCCCGCACAATGGCACCGTCGCGACTGATGGAACCAGCGTGACTTATACATCGGCAGCCACCTTCGCCGGAACGGACACGTTTACCTATACTGTCAGCGACGGCTACGGCGGTTTTGCGACCGTTACGGTCACCGTGAATGTCGCGCCCGCCGGGGCGGGTTACAATCGGGTTTCCGCGCCGGTGCTTGGCGGCGGCTCGGGCCAGGTGAGCTATGCGGGAATCCCCTACTCGGAGTATGCGCTGGATATGGCTACGAACATAGCCCCGCCCGTGACCTGGATCCCGGTGGTGACCAACCAGGCCAACGCGAGCGGCGAGGCGAGCTTCACGTTCACCGTCTCGCAAGGCAGGGCCTTCTATCGAGTTCGCTCAGTGCCTTGAGCTAGCCAGCCCGTCGGCGAGAGCCCGGTTTGCGTGTCAAACCGGGCTCTTTGGCGTTCGGGAGGAATCACAAGACCAGGGTCATCATGGAACGCGCGGGGCTGGTGGCTTTGGCGCCCTTGCCCGCCAGCCAGAGGCAGAACGGCTGCGCCTGCTCCCCAAGATTCATCACCACCACGGCGATCTTCCCGTCCGTGTTGAGGAAGGCCGTCGTCAGGAGCTGATCCATGGTCGATGAAGCAATAATCCGCCTGGCGCCGGGACGAACAAACTTGGAGAAGTGACCGATGTAGTAGTACGAGTTCAGATAGTACACTTCGCCCGACTTCGTGTCCCCATGAACTGGCGCGTAGCAGTAATTGTGGACATGATTCGGCCCCCCTTGCTCATCCAGCAAGACGTTCCAATCCGTCCAACCCACCGCGCCATTGTTGAAATCGTTGATCATGGATTTCCCGTAATTCTCAGCCCACTGCCAGTCGTTGGTGCGGAGGGTGTCGTAGGGGTAGTTGCAAGCCTCGGTGAAGAGCAGGTTCACTTGCGGGTAGGCCTCGTGGACGCGTTTGACGTTCTCGAAGTAGTCGCCCATGTACCAGTGGAAACCGACTCCCCAGACGTATTTGGCCGCTTCCGGATCGTCCAGCACTTCCTTCGCGCGCTGGTACATAAGGCTGCGGTTGTGGTCCCAGATGATGATCTTCTTGTCCTTCAAGCCGGCTTTGCGCAAGGCGGGGCCGAGGTGGTTCTTCAGGAAGTCACGCTCCTCCCCCGCGGTGTAGATGCAGGATTCCCAGGTCTGAACGGCCATCGGCTCGTTCTGAACGCTCACTCCCCAGATCGGAATCCCCTGCCGCTCGTACGCCTCGATGAATTTACAGAAGTAGTTGGCCCACGCATCGCCGTACTCCGGCTTCAACTTGCCTCCGTGCAGCATATCGCCATTGCTCTTCATCCAGGCGGGCGGGCTCCACGGGCTGGCGTACATGGTGAAATCCTTGCCCGCTATCGCCAGCGCCGCCTTGATAAACGGAATCCGGCATTTCAGGTCATGCGCCACGTCAAAGCTCTTAAGGTCCTTATCGCCCTCCTGAACGTAAGTGTAGCTGTCGCTGGAGAAGTCGCAGCTATGGATGGACGTGCGGCCCAACGAATAACCGATGCCGCTTTGCGGATCGAAATAGGCCTTCAGAAACTCCTCCTGTCGCGCCTTAGGCAGTTTATAGAACGTCTCGGCCGAGCCATCCGTAAGCGCACCGCCGATCCCGAGCACCCTCTGAAATGTATGGTCCGGGTCAACATACACCGCTTGCTCCTCTTCGATTGGCCGGCTCAGTTCTCGCAACTGCAGTTCCCCCGCCTTCGCCAGCCGTTGGCCTGTATCCTTCGCCGTCACGTAAACGGAGATTGGCCTGCCCGAATAGTCCGGCGCGCCACTGGATGAGATGCAGCCGAGGCACATGGCTAAAACGCCCGTTGAGAGGAATTCGTTCATATTGTATTTGCTGGTGAATGTGTGTTGTCAGTCCAGGTTCGTGTTATGCCGAATCAGCCGTTGCCAGATCCATACTTGTGCCCCGATCGCAGGTAACGACCATTGAAGGCAGTGATATTAGGCAGCAGGGCCATCAAAAAAGCGTATACAATTTCGAATGCGCCGTCCAGAAGCCTCACCCGCAACCACAGCCTGAGCGGCCCGCGCATGCTGACGGCCAGCTAGCGCAGCCCGGGAGATAAGCGGACGGCTGCGCCCGCGCGTGCTCTCCGCCGGCAAGGCAAGGACCTCCGCCGCACCCGGGTTCTTGAGGGACCCAGCCGTCATATCCGACACAACCACAGTGACTTGCGAAATCCAGCCCCTGTTTGCAAGATGCCGGGCCTTTCCCCGTATAGGAGGGTGACGACAATGAAGTCGGCGAACAAAACTTAAACGTTACAGACCGGAGAGCGTATGAAGAAGATCCTGATTGTGCTGAGTGTGGCCGCGGCGTTGGCGCTGACCCCTTCAATCCATGCCGGCGGTTGCCACGGCGGGTGGGGCGGTTGCCATGGTGGAGGCTGGGGTGGCTGTTACCGCGGCGGATGGGGAGGCTGCGGAGGCTGGGGCTATGGCGGCTGCTATCGGGGAGGTTGTGGCTGGGGCGGCTGCTATGGTGGCGGCTGGTGCGGCGGCGGCCTCTCGATTGGATTTGGCGGCTGCGGCTGGGGCGTCTCAGTCGGCCTCGGGTGTCCCGGATACTGTGGCGGCTACTATGCAGCGGCACCCGCTTACGCAGCTCCCGTCTATGCCGCGCCCGTTTACGCCGCACCGGTTTACACCGCCGCGCCTTACGTGGCGCCGGCCTACCCACAACCAGCCCCGGCTCAAGCGGCTCCGGCAGCGCCGCCCAGTGCGGCTCCAGCCCCGTCGGCCTATTTGCCGGCCCCCAATACGACCTACGCGACTCCCAATTACGCCTACACGGCCCGGCCGGCCACGCCCGTGGCTGCTCCCGCCGTTTATACGCCGGCCCAGACCGTTGCCTGGACTCCACGACCCACCCAGACCGCAGGGCCGACGTACTACTGGGCTGCTCCGCCCAGCCCGACCGCCTCCTACGCGAACCCGCGGTAGGTTCGGTCTAATCCGTGCCCTCCCCGGCCCTGCGCCGGCCCCACACCGGAGCATCGCTTGATGCTACGGGGAGGGGCCGGCGAGGGTGCGGCGAGGGCATGGCTGCCGGCTTGAGGCGACACGTCATTGAATGCACCCCACGCTCACAAGTACTGACGTTGCTGAGCGGCCAGCCCGGGACTGACAGGCCCGCCGCGCAGCCCGGGTTCCCGCGATTTGCCTGTCTCGCACGCCGGGCAAAATGATTGCAAATCGCCTGTTGACAGGAGCAACTAACTGTCCTACTGTCCTATGACAGAATATGACGGCTTAGGCGAAACCTATGTTGATCCAGCTTAACTTCAAATCGGGCAAGCCGGTCTATCTGCAGGTGGTGGACCAGGTGAAAGCGGCGGCGGCTTCGGGGGCGCTGCGGGCCGGGGAGCCCTTGCCTTCCATCCGGCCGCTGGCGGAGCTGTTGCGGGTCAACCGGAACACCGTCGCCAAGGCCTACGCGGAGCTCGAAGGCCAGGGAGTAATCGAGACCGTGGCAGGCCGGGGCTGCTTTCTGCGCGAGAACCATACGCCCTTCCGCAAGGATGTCCGGCTCAAGATGCTCGCGGAGGAGATTGACGCCGCGGTCGTGCAGGCCCATCACCTGCGGGTCGAGGAAAAGGAGTTCCTCGCGCTGGTCAAGGAACGCCTGGAGCTGTTTGAACGCACCAACAAGGCCCATGAGGCCGAACCGAAGGAGTAACCGTGAACCCAGAACCGTCCGCTATTGAGATCGCTCACCTCGTCCACAAATATGGCCGCACCGAGGCCGTCAACGACCTGAGCTTGCGGGTGCAGCGCGGTCAGTGCTACGGATTCTTCGGCCGCAACGGCGCCGGCAAAACCACCACCATCAAATGTCTGCTCAACCTGCTGCGGCCCGCCTCCGGGCTGGTCCGCGTCTTCGGCATGGACCCCGCCCAGGACGAGGTTGCGGTCAAAACCCGCCTGGCCTACGTGCCGGACTACGTGGCGTTCTACCCCTGGATGACCGTCCGCAACGTGCTGGATTACCTGGCATCGTTCCGCCCCCGCTGGAACCGGAAGACCGAGCGCGAGCTGCTCGGCCAGTTCCGGCTCGAAGAAAGCAAGAAAGCGAGCGCGCTCTCCCGAGGCCAGAAGACCCAGTTGGCCCTCACCGGCGCGATCTGCGCCGAGCCCGAGCTGCTGGTCCTGGACGAGCCCACCTCGGGCCTCGACCCGATCGTCCGCCGCGAGTTCATTCAAACCGTGATCGGCGCCTACCAGGACGCCGACCCGGGAGCCCGCACGGTCTTCGTCTCCACTCACCTGATCAGCGAGTTTGAAGGGCTGATTGACGAGTTCACCATCATCGAGAACGGCCGCGCCGAGCTGACGCTCCCGGCCGACGAGGCCCGCTCCCGCTACAAAAAGATTCGCGCCCGGTTTCCCGCCGCCCTGCCGGCCGTGGATTTCCCGGAGGCGCGCCAGGTCCGCCGCGAGGGCCGGGAGTTGGAGTTGACGGTCAACGGCCACTCCGAGGAGATCCTGCAGCGGCTCCAGGCCCTGGGACCCGAATCGCTCACCACGGAGGCCCTCACGCTGGAGGAAATCTTCGTGGCGGCATTGAAATGAGGCGAGGCGCCATGAGTGCGAACCTGATAAAGGAAACGCGCGAGCTCCTGCTAGTGGTTCTGGGCACGCTGGCGCTCATCATCGTCCCCTTCCTGCTGAACGGCGCCGATGCGGCTCCGTTTGCCACGGTTGCCTTTGTGCTGGGCGCCTTTGTGCTCGGCGGCTGCTGTTTCGGCAACGAGTTCCAGCACCGCACCTTCCCACTGCTGCTTTCGCAACCCATCTCACGTTCGGTGCTCTGGCGCGAAAAAATGCTGGCGCTGGGAGCGGGCATCGTGACGTGCCTGGCCGCGCTGGGATTATGCCGGTTGATCTACGGCCGGGGGTCCGAAGGTGAGGAACCGGGAATCGTGGTAATGATTGCGCTGTGCGCCTTCTGCGGGGCGCCGTACTTCACGCTGGTCTGTCGTCATGCCATTGCCGGCATGGCCGTCGCAACGGGCTTCCCGGTCCTGCTTCTCCTCCTGGGCGCGTTACTAACCGGGTGGTGGCTCAAGAACGAGGCCGTCGAGTTAACCGGCGCCGTCATGCTGGTCACGCTGTATTGCGCCGCCGTTCTCTGGAGCGGCCACGCTCGCTTTAGAGCATTGGAGGTTTTCGATGCCGCGGCCCCTGAAATCAGTCTCCCCGCCGGGCTGGAAGCGGCTTTGGCCCGCCCCATGGCCAGGGCTTCTTCGCGCCTCCGCGGCGCCTTCGGCAGCCTGCTCCGGAAGGAGTTCCGTATCCAGCAGGTCAGCTTCCTGCTCGCCGGCGCACTGATTCTGATCGCGGCCGCCGGCTGTTGTGTGATCCCGATCTACCGGGAGCTGGCAGTGGGCATCATCGCCGCTGACTACGGAACCTTCATGCTCGTGCTGCCCCTAGTGGCCGGGGCGATGGCCGTGGCGGAGGAAAGAGGCTGGGGCCTGGCCGAATGGCACCTGACCCTGCCGCCTTCCGCCCGGCAGCAGTGGTCGGCCAAGATGTTGGTCACCCTTCCCACGAGCCTGGGGCTGGGACTGCTGCTCCCCGGCGGCATGTTCCTCGTGATCCGCGCGCTCTTGCACGTCCGTGGGCCCGGCCCGGATTTCCCGCTGGGTTATGGCCTGGCAAGCCTCGCGCTCGGCCAACTGTTGGTGACGAGTCTGGCCATGTATGCGGGTTCCTGCTCCCGGACCACGCTGCGGGCCATCCTGGCGGTGTTTGGCATCCTCATCACCGCCTACCCCGTCGTGTCGCTCGCTGCCATCTGGGGGGCCCGCGGCACAGTACCACCGGCCTTAAGCGCCCTCCTGTTCCGATTCCTTTGCCCTCTGGATGTCCAGGGCATAGCGCTCTTCCTGATGCTATGCCTCGTGCAGTGGCTTGCGTGGTCCAATTTCCGCCGCTCCGGAACGCCGATACGCCGGCTCACCGGCCAATTCTTTGGCCTCCTGCTGGCTGCCGGGCTGGTCTCCGCAGTCATCGCCCACCTCGCGCACCCCATACTTCGCTGAGCCCAAGGCCAGCTCGGCGGCTCTTGGCTATTCGCGTGGCGCCCAGAACTCCCGCACCGCCTCCTCAATCTGCGTGACGTTCCTGACAGTCGCCGTCCGCCACCACGGCGGAAACAGGCGGCGATACCGCGCCTCCTTAAAGCGCGCATCAATCAGCAGCACCTCCCCACGGTCCTGTTCCGAGCGGATGACGCGCCCCGCCGCTTGCAGCACGCGATTCATGCCGGGAAACGTGTAGGCGTAATCAAAGCCCGTGCCGATCTGCTGCTGAAAGTAATCGCGGATGAGGTCGCGTTCGACGCAAAGCTGCGGCAGCCCCACGCCCACAATGGCCGCCCCGATCAGCCGCTCTCCCACGAGGTCGATGCCTTCGCCAAAAATGCCTCCCATCACCGCAAAGCCCACGAGCGTACGCCCATGCTCGACGGCGAACGCGCCCAGAAAGGCGTCGCGCTCGGCCTCGCTCATGCCCGGCCGTTGCACGAGCACCGGCAGCGCCGGCTCGAGCGCGCAGAACCGCTCCTGCACTGCGGCCAGGTACTGGTAGGAGGGCATATACGCCATGTAGTTGCCGGGCCGGCCCCGCACGAATGACCGGATGGCGTCCGCCACCTCAGGCAGGCTCTCCACCCTCGCCTTGAAATGCGTGCGAATACGGTCTTGCACAAGCACAGCCAGGTTCTCCTGCGGGAAAGGTGAAGGCAGTTGCAGAACAGGGTCTTCGGGACTCCCGCCCAGCAGCGAACGGTAATACTCCAGCGGCGTCAACGTGGCCGAGAAGAACACCGCCGACTTCCCGCGGCCCAGCGCCTGCCGCAGCAGGTGGGACGGGTCCATGCAAAACAGCCGCACGCGCGTCGAGCCGCCCGGCTCCACTATCGTAACGTAGCGCTCGTCATACAGGCCCGCCGTGCGCTGGAAGGCGTGCAGGCGGAAGAACAGTTCCAGCAGGGTCTCGCGAAATTCGGCGGGCTGGTTTTGCGCCAGCCAGGCTTCGGCTTCGTCCAGGGCTTCTTCGAGCGGGGCCAACAAGGGCTCCGGCAACTCACGGGTGCAGTGTGCGGCGGGCCGCGCAGGCAGGCCCCCTGCCCTGCTTTGGGCGGGAAAGAGATTCAGCTCGGTGGATGGGTCGCTGGGGTCAGAAGATTCCGGGGACTCCCCCGCCGGGCCGGAGAGCTTCCGTATGGCTGCCGCCAGCCGTGCCAGGGCCTTGGCGCAACGAGGCGCGTGGTCCTTCAGCGCCCGCCTTGCCTCGCGGATATCGCGCGTATCCAGCTCCGCAGAGAACATCTCCCGGGCGCGGTCCACGAGATTGTGCGCCTCGTCTACGAGGAACGCGTAATCGCCAGGCTTGTCGTCAAAGTGGCGCCGCAGATACACCCGGGGATCGAATACGTAATTGTAATCGCACACGATCGCATCCATCCAGGAAGACACGTCCAGGGCGAGTTCAAACGGGCAGACTTCGTGCGCCTGGGCGACTTCCTCCAGCGCCTGGCGGGCGATGTCCTCGCGCGCCAGGGCGTCGCGCATCGCGGGCTTGCGACGGTCGTAGTAGCCGCGGGCCAGCGGACAAGTGGCGGGGTCGCAGGGCTGGCCCGCTTGCACACATACCTTCTCCTTCGCCGTCAGCGTGAGCGTGCGCAGGCGCAAGCCGGCCTGGCGGAGATCGGCAAAAGCCTTGTGCGCCACGGCCCGCCCCACCGTGCGCGCGGTGAGATAGAAGATGCGTTCGAGCTTCCCTTCACCCAACGCCTTCACGGCGGGGTAGAGCACCGAAACCGTCTTGCCGATACCGGTCGGCGCTTCCAAAAACAGCCGCCCGCCGCGGGCAAGAACCCGGTACGCCGCCACCGCCAGTTCGCGCTGGCCCGGACGATATTCGGGGAATGGGAACGCCAGCGCGCGAATCGTGTCGTCCCGGAGCCGGCACCAGCGCAGCCGCTCGCGCGCCCAGTCCAGGTAAATGGCCACCGTGCTCTCGAAGAAGGCGGCCATTTCAGCCGCCGAGGCGCTCTCCCGGAATTCGGTGACCTGGCCTGATTCCAGGTCCAGGTAAACCAACCGCAGCGCCATGCCTTCCAGAGAGTGCTCGCGGGCATAGATATGACCATACAGTCTGGCCTGCGCCCAGTGGAGCGGGTCCGCTTCCGCGACGGGGCCGCGCTGCACCGTCTTGATCTCCTCCAGCAGCACCCCCTCCGCGGTGGTCAGCACGCCGTCAACCCGCCCCTGCACGCGCAGGATAAGCTCGGCGTCTTCCACATCGTAACTGAGCCGGACCTCCTTCTCGTAGCCGGCAGGCCGCGAACGTTGCAGCCGCTGATGCCCCCGCGTGCCCGCCAGCGCCCGGTCGCGCCCGACGAAGTCCCGCTCCCCGCCCAGGTCCCCGCGCCGGAGGGCGAACTCCACCATGTCTCGAACCGAGACAGTAAACACAGGCTTTGCCGCCGCTGCCACCCCCCGAGTCTCAGGGCCAGTCTGCCGCCCCGCAATTGCAAAACTCCCGGCTAACCGCAAAGAGCGCAAAGCCTCACGCGGCGCAGCCTATGGAGGGGCTGGCGGTTAGTGCGGCAACTGCTTAGAATAGCCTTGTGATTGACGCCAGCCCCACGGGCAGCCAGACCCGAGCGCAGCGCGGGTGGCTGCGAGCGGGTGCGCGCGTCATGGGCCTCGCCGCCATTGGCTGCGTGCTGCTGTTATGCGCGGCCTGGGCGGCGGCGGCGCTGTATTTCGACGTGCGCGTGCCCTGGCTGCGGCTTCCGCTGGCCGGCGGCTATTTGGCAGGGTTGTTGGCGCTGTGGATCTTAGCAAGAGGGCGAGGCCTCAAAATCGGTATCACGGCCGGCGCCTTTCTGCTCGTGCTGGCCTGGTGGTTCACCCTCCGGCCATCCAATGACCGGGAGTGGCAGCCGGACGTGGCCGCCCTTGCCTATGCGGACGTGAGAGGAAACAGGGTCACCGTCCATAATGTCCGCAACTGCGACTACCGCACCGAGGCGGACTTCGATGCCCGTTACTATGACCGGACATTCCGCCTCGACCGCCTCCGCAGCGCGGACCTGTTCATGGTTTACTGGGGCTCGCCGCTCATCGCGCATACCATGGTGAGCTTCGGCTTCGACGGCGGCGATTACCTGTGCTTCTCCATTGAGACACGCAAGCAGAAGGGCGAGACCTACTCGGCAGTCCGGGGCCTGTTCCGCCAATATGAGCTGATCTATGTGGCCGCTGACGAGCGGGACATCGTGCGCCTGCGGACCAACTACCGGCAGGGCGAGGAAGTGTACCTGTTCCGGATCAATGGCTCACCCGTCCAGGCGCGCGCCCTCTTCCTCGACTACGTTCGCCGCCTGAACCAACTGCGCAAAAAGCCGGAGTGGTACAACGCCCTCACCGACAATTGCACCACGAGCATCCGCGCCCAGCGGGCAGCCTCGGACCGGGCGCCATGGGATTGGCGCATGCTCGCCAATGGGCACGGCGACCAACTCCTCTACGAGCGCGGACTGATTGCGACCAATCTCCCGCTGGCGGAGCTGAAGGACCGTGCTCATATCAATGCTCGCGCCAGGGCGGCGGAAAGGGACCCGGACTTCTCGCGGCTAATCCGCCAGGGGGTGCCGGGCATCGAACCGTGAAGCCCCTAGCTCACAGTTACTTCTTGCCGCAGGCCGCTGGTAGGGACGCCTCGCCGAGGCGTCCGTTCCATGGCGGCGGCGGACGCCTCGGCGAGGCGTCCCTACCTGCATAGCAAAGTTATGAAACCTAGGATCCTCATCTCTCTGTCGGCTATTGCCATCGTGCTGAGCTTCGCCGGCTGCGTGGCCCCCATCGGCGCCGACCGCGTCACGACCCGCCAGGCCTACCAGCAGGTGGCCGCCAACGCCCTCCGCACCGGCAAGCCAAGCGCCGATACCGTGTCCATCCTCCATCGCTTCGAACTGGATGGGCTCGCCGGCAGCCATCCCGACGAAGCCGTGCGGCGGCTGCACGAAAAGGCGCTCTCCAACGGGCAGCGGGACCTGATGTTCGCCCTCGCCGAGTTGAGCTATGTGGCCGGGGACCAGATTCGCCGCAGCCTGAAACCGTGGGACCAGCGAGACCCGCGCGACTACTACCTCGGCTCGGCGGTTTACGCCTGGCTGTTCCTGTTTGGCGAAGGCAAGGAAGCGCCGCCAGGCCCGTTCGACCGCCGCTTCCGCGATGCCTGTGACTTCTACAACTACAGCCTGGGCTTGGCCTTCACGGACCGGCGCAACACCAATGGCGTGGTCCGATTCGACGCCGGCTTGCGGCGGCTGCCCGTGGGTGAAATCCAGCTCCAGATTGATGCCTCTCGTTTTCCTGCCGCGCTCACCAATTTCGAGCGCATCCTGCTGGCGGACCAGTTCCGCGTGCGCGGGCTGAGCGTGCGCAACCGCCAGCCCGGAGTGGGAGCGCCGCTCATCTGCGCCCGGAAACCCAGCACGGATTTCACCATCTCCGGCAGCGCCCCCGCCACGGCCCTCCTGCGCGGGCCGGCCTCGCTCGCCCAACTGGTTGCGGGGGCGAAGCCCTGCTCGCTGGAACTCTACTTCTCGATGGAGGCCACTGCTGTAACTATCGGCGCGAACTCGGTGCCGCTCGAAACGGACCTGACGACTTTTCGCGCCTACACACTTAACGAGGCCCGTATCTGGAAGCTCGGCAACCTGGCTTTCCTCGCCCCACCTGAGCGCGTCGCCAACCAGTTGATCATGCACCAGCCCTACGACCCGGACCGCATCCCGGTCGTGCTGGTGCACGGCACGTTTTCCAGCCCGGTCACGTGGGCAGAGATGGGCAACACGCTCATCGCCGACCCGGCTATTCGCCGGCGCTACCAGTTCTGGAGCTTCATTTACGGCAGCGGCAATCCGCTGGTCGCCTCGGTAGCCGACTTCCGCAGGGCGCTGCAGACCACGGTGCAGCGGCTCGACCCGCAAGGCACTAACGCCATGCTGCGCCAGATGGTCATCATCGGCCATAGCCAGGGCGGCCTGCTCACCAAGTGCACCGCCGTGGATGCCGGCGACCGGCTCTGGCGCGTCGTGAGCACAAACCGCCTGGAAAACCTGGACCTGCCTGAAGCCGATCGCACCGAGCTGCGCCAGACGCTCTACCTCAAGCCGCTGCCGTTTGTGAAATGCGTCGTGTTCATCGCCACTCCGCACCGTGGCAGCTATCTTTCGGGCAGCCTCGCGCGCCGCCTGGCTCAGAAGTTCGTCGCCTTGCCCCGCGGCGTCGTGACGCGCGGGACGGCCTTGCTCAGGCTCACCCAGGGCTCCCAGGCCGGCGAGTTCCTGCAGGCGCGAATCCCCACCAGCCTGGACGGCATGTCGCCCCGCAACCCCGCGCTCCTGGCCATCGCGGATTTGCCGGTGGCCCCGCCCATCAAGGCACATTCGATCATTCCCGTGCAGGGCAATGGCGATCCCCGCGAGGGCGGACGCGACGGGGTAGTCGCCTACTCGAGTGCCCATGTGGACTACGTCGAGTCGGAACTCGTCGTGCGCAGCTATCACTCCTGCCTCAACCAGCCGGCGGTGATCGAGGAAGTGCGGCGCATCCTTTACGAGCAGCTCTAGCCCTGCCTGAGCCAGAGACGGGAGGGCGCGTCTCCGCGCGCCCTGAATTGGCTCGCTTCCCGGGAAGTTAGGGCTCGCGAGGACAATCGCCCTCCCGTTTGAGCAGTTGCGCCATACGCCCTGAAGCCGGGTCAGGGGGCCGGTTCGTCAGGCTACCCGGTCCGCAAGCTCGCAATAGCCCGTCATATTCCCCTCCTAAACCCCTCGTATTCCCCTCGTATACCCCTCGTATTTGAAATACGAGGGGTATACGAGGGGTATACGAGGGGTTTACTGGGGGTTTACGGGGGGATGTGGCGAGGAGCTGGAGCAGGCCCTGCGCAGCTCGCGGCTGATGTGGGAGCAGGTGGGATGGCTAAGTGCCCTGCTGGCAGGCTCTTGCTGAGCTAAAGCTCGAGGGTCTCGCCCATGCTCGGGAGTGTGGACCGCAGATGAAAGCGTTGCTGGATCTGGGCGGCCAAGGCTTCCCGGGGGCCATTTTCGCCGTGGGTGAGCACCACGCGCGGTTCGCTCGGGGCGATCGCGCTGAACCACTTCAGCAGGTCGGTTTGGCCGGCATGGGCGCTGAAGCCGCTCAGGATGTGCACCTTGGCCTAAACGGCCAGCTTCCTGACAGGGGTGGACCTAATTGCCTTCCATCGAGCCTTCGTAGGCTTCCACTGCCTATTTTGACCAGTGGAGGACATTGCGGATGAGCGACCAGCGCGGTTGCCTTTCCGCCGCGCCACGGCCCAGAATCCAATAGTCGTAAAGGCGCTGCATGGTGCCGTCGTCGCGCTTGAGCTCGATCCAGGCGTTCACGTAGTCGGCCATTTCCTGGTCGCCGCGGGCTACGGCATAGACGAGCGGGATGGAGAGCAATCCGGGCTGCGGGACCACGACGGCGAAGCGCGGGTACATCAGCGTCCAGGCGGAGCCCGCTTCGGCCGTGAACAGCAAGGCGTCGAAGCGCTGCGCAGTGTCCTCGAAGAACTCGCGGGGCGAGGAGACTTCCAACCACTCGACCTGCGGCAGGGCATTGCGGAATTTTGTCGTGTAATACTGGTTGCTCAAGACGGCAACGCGCAGCCCGCTCCGCGCGCGAAGCTCAGCGCGGGAGGTGAATTCCTTGCGGCGGAAGCCCGGGACGATCAGGGCCAACGTCTCCTCCCGGTAGGGCGCGGAGAGGTTCATCTCGGCCGCGCGGTCGGGAGTGAGCGCAATGCCGGACAGGAGAAGGTCGCAGAGCCCCGCGTTGACCTGGTCGGCAACGCGCTCGCGGTCTATGGGCACGAACTCGAGTTCGGTTTTGAGCAGTCGCGCCAGGTCGTGGGCCATCTCAATGTCGAAGCCGACAAGCTGGCCTTGCTCGTTGGTGAACGCGTAGGGCAGCCGGTCTTTCAAGTAGCCGACCCGGACGTAGCCCCGGTCGCGGATCTCCTGGAGACGGGACTTGCCCGGGGTGTGCGGCGGGGGCGTAGGCGGCGACGGATAGATTTTTGCCTGCACGGGCTCGCTCAGCAGGTGCATGCGGCCTACGACTTGTGCCATGGTGTAGGTGTTCTTCACGCAAGCCCCGAAGTAGAGCCGCAAGCCCGCGAGCAGCGCCAGCGTGAGGACGAAAGTCGCAACCACGTAGGAGACCAGCCTGGCCCGGCGGACGGCAGCCACGCCGGTTAGCAACGATACCGCCAGAATGGTGAAGACGAACAGGTTCATGGCGCTCAGCAGCGCCGCAAAGCGTCCGGTCAGCAGGCCGGAGATCAGGTAAAGCTGGAAGAGGTCGCGCGGCAGGCGCAGCATATCGAGCAGGTACGGGACGGCGACGTTGGTGCTGCCAAAGAAGCTGAGCAGGCCGGCGGCCAACAGCTTGGGATAATGGGCGCCGCTGACCGCAGAGCCCGAGAACCAGGCGGCGAAGAACAGGAACACGAGAAGCAGCAGTTTGCCGACGGTGGGGAAGTTGAATGAGACCGGCACAATGACATCCACATACGAGTCGGTCGCATCGCGCTGGAGGTTGCGTGCCCGGAAGAGCTCCCTGGCGCGGCTGTTGAGCACCGGCAGGACAACCAGCAGGTTGCCGGTGACGAAGGCTGTTATTAGCGCATCCCGCGCCAGCAGGCAGGACTCGCGGTAGGTGAACGGGGTAGCCAGGGACACCATACCGGGCAGCACCCAGAAAGCCAGGAAGAGCGCCGCCACGATGTAGGCCACCAGGAACACCTGGAGCCGGCCAAAATCCTGGACGCTCATCGAGCCCGAGGCGGCGGCGACGATAGCAAACAGGCCTATCGGGGTCAGGTTCACGACGAACCCGGTGACCCGACTCAGGGCCTCCGAGGCGGTCGCCAGGCCACGCAGGACAGGCGCCTTTTCTTTGATGCCCATGAGTGCAATGCCGACCAGGATGCTGAATAGAACAACCGCAGGCACGATGTTGTCGGCGAGCGAGCGGATCGGGTTGGAGGGGATGTAAAGGTCGAGCGGATTCTGTTTCTCGGGCTGCTCGACCAGGGACGTGCTGAAGAAGGCTGCGGATTGCCAGTGTGGGAAGGACAACGGGAGGAGGATCACAGCCGCCAGCGCGATCGCCCAGAAGAGCAGCAGCAGGCCGCCGGCCTTGCGCGCCAGTTCTTTGGCCTGGGCGGCAGTCAGGCTGCCGATGCCGAGGATCAGCGAGGCCAGGATGTACGGCATCACGGTCATCTGGAGCAGCTTCACATAGGCCTCTCCGACCAGCATCAGGGGCCGGCAATAGTCGCCGAAGGTTATCCCGCAGGCCAGACCCAGCAGGAGACCCCAGAGAATCCACCGGGAGCCGCCTCGCGACGTTTTAGTGGTGGTCTTGTCGAGAGGCGCGGCCATCGGTCAGGTTTCGCTCGAGTGGATCCCGGCCTCAGTGCCTTGCTGGAAGGCCCGCACCGCGTCCGCTACGGAGTCGAACCGTGTGACGCCGCCGAGCTTTGAGTCGGCCGCCACGCTCCGGAGGCGCTCGCGCACGGAGGAGCGCGCCTCCACGGCTTGGAGCCGAACGCCAGAATCGGTGAGTTCGTCCGCCAGCCCGGAGAGCACCTCGGCGCTTTGCAGGTCCACGTACGGCGCGGCGGAGAGATCGAGGATGAGGAGGCCGGGCTTGGCCGGTTCAGCCTGCACGCGGTCCAGGATGGCGTCGCGGACCTGGTCCACATTGAAGTACACGAGGCCGGTTTCGGGGCGAGCAATGATCACCCCGGGGATCGGTTCATTGTCGGGATGCCGTTGGCGGTCGGAAAAGCGGGTGGTGCCCGGGATGCGCCCCAGGAAGGCAACATGGGGGCGGGAGGCGCGGCGGAGGACCTGGACGATGGAGATGACGGCGCCGATAAGCACACCGTGAAGCAGCCCGGCCGTCAGCACGCCCACCAACGCGGCCAGGGCGATGGCGAGTTCGATCCGATCATAGCGCCAGAGGGCCTTGAGGGTCGAGACCTTGAACAGGCCGGCCACGGCTACCAGGACCACCGCCGCGAGCACGGGCTGAGGGAGGCTTCGCAGGAGATGGGAAAGGAAGAGGATGACCCCGAGGATGATGACCGCGGCCAGGGCGCCGGACAGGGGGGTGCGCGCGCCGCCTTCTTCGTTCACGAGGGATTGGGACATGCCGCCGCTGACGGGGTAGCCGCTGCCCAATCCGGCGGCAAGGTTGGAGGCGGCCAGGGCCAGGAATTCCTGGTTGGCATCGAGCCGCCCGCGGTGCTTGGCTGCAAACGTGCGGCCGATGGCGGCGGTTTCCACGGCTGCCAGGAGGAAGCAGGCAAATGCCAGCGGCAGCAGGTCATTCAGATCGGCCCAGTGGATCGCCGGCAGGCCAAGGGCCGGCAAGCCCTGGGGCACGGCGCCCAGAAGCTTCACCCCACGGGTGTCCAGCGCCAGCGCGGATGACGCGACGATGCCGCCAATCACGACGAAGAGGGCGACCGGCTTGTTGCGGAGAAATACCTTGCCCAGGATGAGCCCGGCGAGTGCAGCGCCGCCAATCGCGAGCGAGGTGGGATTGGTCTCGTTGAGGTGTTTGAGGAAGTACGCGCTGTTGGTCCAAAAGTCTTCGTGGGCGCCCTTGAATCCAAAGAGCTTGGGCAGTTGGGTGCTGGCAAGGAACAACGCGACCCCGCACTTGAACCCCACCATGACGCTTTCCGAGATGAAGCTGACGATTGCCCCGGCCTTCACAAGCCAGGCGATGAAGGCGATCAACGCGACCAGCAGCGCCGCGCCGGCGGCCAGGGCGCTGAAACGCGCCGCATTGCCGCCGGCGATTTCTCCGAGCGATGCGCCGATGAGCAGGGAAATGGCCGACGTGACCGTGATGACCGTGTGGCGCGAGCTGCAGAATAGCCAGAACACGAGGCCCGCGCAGAGGCAGGCGTAGAGGCCTGCCTCCGGCGGCAGATTAGCCAGCGTGGCGTCCCCTAGCCCGGCCGGGAGGAGGTAGGCCGCCAGAGTGATGCCGGCAATGAGATCTCCGCGAAGCCAGCTCCTGTCGTAGGCGCGGAGCCACGCGAGGGCTGGGAGCGGCCACGTCATGGATAGCCGGGCTCGTGTTCGCGCTTCACGGTGAAGTTCATTACGCCGGGATGATAGTCAGCGTCCGCTTCTTTTCCCAGTCAGACGCGCGCGAGAACGGAGCGCAGGCGCGGCCCCGCGCTGGCGGCGGCCGAAGCAACGCAGGGGTCACCTTGTTCACGAAGAGCTGTGTTAACCTGCCTTCATCTCGAACACTTGGGCCTGCCACGCAGGCACGTCCAGGTAAAGGCCCCGGGATTGGAGGTCGCGTCCCTCGCGCTCGTATGCAACATCGCCGAGCAGGTCGCGGAGCCGCCATTGGCCGGCGCCAAGGTCGGCGAACGGCAGCCGGACATAGCACTGGCTCGCATGAGCGGCGTAATTCACCGCCACTAACAGCCGCGCGTCGCCCGAATCCTGCCACGCGTAGGCGATGAATGCGTCGCAGGAGCCGTTGCCTTCCCAGGCAGGAGCACATTCGAGCAATTGCCAGGAACCGCACCGGGCGGCCGGGAGCCGCAGGATCGCGAGCAGCCGGTCGTAGAATTCAGAAATGGGACGATCCACCGTTTCCTCCGGTGCACGGCCCAGGTGCGGTGAGATGCGTTTCTGCCGCCCCTCGAACTGCCCCTGGTGGAAGAAGCGCAAGCCGGGGGCGAGGAACGCAACTACGGCAGCAGCCCGGTGGGTCTCTTTCGGGAAAGTGGCCGCGGCGCGCGGCTCGTCATGGTTCTCCAGGAAGCGGGCCAGCTTGTTCTGGAAATCCAGGCCGGCATAAAGATGCTCGCGCACCGGGCGGGCGTGGCCTTCACGGAGGCGATCGTAGAGGCGCTTGTCGTAGGTGTAGTCGAATCCCTGCTGCTGCAGGGTCCATTCGCGATCCCAGTACACCTCCGCCATGAAGCGGAAGCCCGGCACCTTCTCGCGCACCCGCTGGGTCGCCCTGGGCCAGAACTCCGCCGCGCGAAGGCCCCAGGTCCGCTCGAACACGTCCGGCAGGACCAGCATCGCCATATCACAGCGCACGCCATCGCACTGCCCGGCGATTCTCACCAGCTCACCGGTCATGGCCTCCTGCGCAGCCGGGTTGCCGTAGTTGAGCTGCAACGTGTCGGGCCACCCGGGGAAGAACGGGTCCCGCCCATGGGCCAGCAGCAAGTCGCCGCTCCTGCGCTTCACCCACGTGTAGTTCGCGGGAGCGCGGGCCAGGTCTGTTTCGGTGCCGCGGATGTAATACTCGGGGTGGGTCTCAACCCACGGGTGGTCGAGCCCGGTATGGTTGGGAACGAAATCGAGCATGAGCCGCAGGCGGTGCTTGGCCAGACGGCGCCGCAGCCGGGCCAGGGCGGCATCGCCACCCAGG
>DATKNZ010000466.1:0-2562 GCA_035541055.1 Candidatus Acidiferrum sp.
GCCCGTAAATTGGCCAAACAAGCCAGGAAGCTGGCCCTGAAGGCCGAGGAATACGCCAGCCAGCAGGCCCGGGTTCTCGCCAAAGCCCAGAAGCGGCTCGCCAAGGCGCTCAAGAAGGCGCAGAAGGCGAAGGCGGCGCCAGCCAAGAAGCCCGCCGCGGTCGCCGCCGCCCCAAAGCCGCGGAAGGCAGCCCCGGCGAAGCCGATCTCCAGGAAACAACCCATTGCCCCGGCACGCCGCGAGCCCCTCCCCGCTACTGCGACTCCTTCGGCGCCCTCGCCGGCGCCCACACCGCCGACCCCGACTAGGCCGGCAGTTTAAGGCCGCATAGGAGCGCAGGTTTCAGCCCGCAGAACGCTCGAAAGGGCTGGATTTCCAGCAGCCGCACGCTGTGCAGACTGAAGCCTGCGCTCCGGCACGCGTGGTTCTGTGATTGCGCTGGGCCGTGGCGCTCGATAAAGTCCCCTAAATAATCGGTTCCTGGCACGGGGGCGCGCCTTACCGGGACTTGGCTCGGGGCGCTCCTGTCGGGCACAGGGACCAGGCTACGCTTACATTATGAAAACCTACCGCATTCTTGCTGCGCTCGTGGGGTCGGCGCTGGCGTCGCTGACGGCCAGCGCGCAGTTTGACCCGGCGCAGATGCCGCTGCCGATGGTCGGCACGGCTGACCACGGTCATGCCTACCCCGGGGCGATTGTGCCTTTCGGCATGGTCCAACTCAGCCCGGACACGCCCATCCAGGGGTGGGACGGGTGCTCCGGTTACCACTATTCGGATTCCGCCATCCGGGGGTTCAGCCACACGCACCTGGCGGGCACGGGCTGCGGCTGCCTGGGCGACGTGCTGGTCATGCCCACGGTCGGCGAAGTGCGGCTGGATGCCGGCACGCCCGGCAAGGGCTACACCTCGCGCTTCTCGCATGGCCGCGAGCTGGCCACCCCGGGCTACTACCGCGTGTACCTGGATGACCCGCAGGTCACGGCGGAGTTGACGGCGACCCCGCGCTGCGGATTCCACCGTTACACGTTCCCCGCCGCCGAAGACGCGCACATCATCCTGGACCTGGTGCACGGCGTGGGCAACAAGACCGCCGAAGCCACCATCGAGTTCGAGAACGATACCACGATCAGCGGCTCGCGCATTTCGGACGGCTGGGGCGGGCAGCGCGCCGTCTATTTCGTCATGCAGTGCTCGAAGCCGTTCGCTGCCTTCGGCCTGGAGCAAGGCAAAAAGCGGCTTGCGGGGGCTGAAGCGCGGAAGGGCAAAGGCCGAGATCTAAAGGGGTATGTGAGCTTCAAGACGACGGCTGGCGAGGTCGTCCTCCTGAAAGTGGGCATCTCCGGCACAGGCATCGAGGGAGCCCGCAAGAACCTGGCCGCCGAAATCCCGGGCTGGGACTTCGGCTGCGCCCGGGATGCCGCTGTCCAGCAGTGGCGGGACCTGTTCAACACCTTCCGCATCAAGGCCTTTGATCCGCATGTGCGCGATACCTTCTATGCCAACCTTTACCTGTGCTGCCAGGCGCCGATCCTCTACAACGACGTGGATGGCACTTACCGCGGCATGGACCACCAGAACCACTCCGGTGCAGGCTTCCAGAACTATACGATCTTCTCGCTGTGGGACACCTACCGTGCCGAGCACCCGTTGCTGACGCTTCTCCAGCCGGAGCGGGTGGACGATATGGTGCAGTCTCTCCTGGCTGAATACCGGGAGTCGGGCCTGCACACGACGCCCATCTGGCCGCTCTGGGCTAATGAGACCTGGTGCATGATCGGCTACCACTCGGTGCCGGTCATCGTGGACGCTTATCTCAAGGGCTTCCGCGGCTTCGATGGCGAGGCGGCCTACCAGGCGATGCGGGACACGGCCATGCAGGACCGGAACGGCCTCAAGGACTACCGCGAACTGGGTTACGTGGTCTCGAAGCCGCGCGGCGAGGCCACCTCGCGGACCATCGAGTACTGCGTGGACGACTGGTGTATCGCGCGCATGGCCGAGGCCTTAGGCCACACCGAGGACGCGCGGCTCTTTTATCAGCGCTGCTCGAATTACCGCAACCACTTCGACCGCAGCGTGGGCTTCTTCCGCGGGCGCAAGGCCGATGGCAGTTGGCGAACGCCGTTCGTGGACAACGCGCTCGTCGGGGACGAATACACCGAGGCCGACGCCTGGCAATACGCCTTTGGCGCTCAGCACGACTTGCCCGGCCTCATCGCGCTCTACGGAGGTGACCAGGGCTTCATTAAGAAGCTTGACGCGCTATTCGAGGCGGACTCGGCCATTCAGACGGACATCCCGGATATCAGCGGCCTGATCGGCCAGTATTCGCAGGGAGACGAGCAGTGCCACCACGTGGCTTACCTCTATAACTACGCCGGCGCGCCCTACAAGACGCAGCAGCGCGTGCGGCAGGTGATGGCCACGCTCTACGACGACACCCCCTGGGGCCAGTGCGGCAACGTGGACTGCGGGCAGATGGCGGCATGGTATGTGTTCAGCGCGCTGGGCTTCTATCCCGTGACCCCGGCCAGCGGCATCTACATTATCGGCAGCCCG
>DATKNZ010000467.1:0-3631 GCA_035541055.1 Candidatus Acidiferrum sp.
GATGCTCTCCAGCCCCAAGTTCCTTGAGTTCATCGGCAATATCGCTCCGCCGGACAAGAAGGCGATGTGGATCGGCTTCTCCCAGGCGCCGATCCTGATTGGCTGGACGATCGAGGGCAAGCTCGGCCCGCAGCTCTACCACATCTTCTCCGCGAAGGACGAGTTCGCCCGGCAGATGCTCGTGGCGCGCGGCATGCCGCCCTCGCAGGTGACCGACAAGGCGCTGCCGATAGGCGAGGCGTTCAACAAGCTGGTGCAATACACGCACGAGAGCCCGGAGCACCTCACGCAGGCGCTCTACCAGGCGCATCACGTCGGCGTGACATGGTATGTGTTCGCGGGGGTTGGTGTGGCCTCGGCGATCATGATCTACGCTTACGGCAAGTGGATCCAGCGGCTGGCGCGGCGCGAGGCGGCGGGGGCGTAAGCCGAATTCAAACGCAGAGACGCAGAGAGCGCGGAGAGACGCAGAGAAGAGGGAGGACTTGAATCTGTCTTCTCTGCGTCCCTCTGCGATCTCTGCGTCTCTGCGTTGAGGCTAATTTCTTGCTGCCGCGGCATGGCCAGCGCTTGTACACTTGTCTTATGAAAGAACCCGAACCGCTTCAGCAGGTGGACCGCACCTACGTTCGCTTCCAAGGACGGAAGCTCTCCTACTTCGCCGGGTGCGACTACTTCCGGCTAGCCAGTCACCCGCAGGTCGTGGCCGCGCTGCGGAGCGGGGTCAAGAAATACGGCCTCAATGTGGCCGCTTCGCGCATGACGACGGGCAACCATGTGCTCTACCGCGAACTGGAAGCGGCGGTGGCCGATTTCTTCGGCGCCCAGAGCGCGGCGGTGGTCAGCACCGGCTACGTCACTAACCTGGTCGCCGCCCAGGCCCTCGCGGGCCGTTTCTCGCACGCCCTGGTTGACGACGGGGTGCATCCTTCCCTTTCCGACGCGGCGCGCTTTCTCGACTGCCCGGTGCTCCGGTTCAAATCGCGGGATCCCGCGGCCCTGGCCGCCGCCGTCCGGCGCTGCGGGCCGGAGTCCAGCCTGGTAGTGCTCACCGATGGCATGTTCTCGAACGATGGCTCTGCCGCTCCGCTGGCCGACTATTTGAAGGTGCTGCCCCGGGACGCCCTGCTGCTGGTGGACGACGCGCACGGAGGCGGAGTCCTGGGCCGCACCGGCAAAGGCGCCGTCGAGCACGCCGGGATTAGCCGCGCCCGCGTGATCCAGACAGTCACGCTGAGCAAGGCGTTCGGGGCGTATGGCGGGGCGATTTTGGGCACGGCGCGTTTCCGGCAGAGCGTTCTCGACCGCAGCCGGATGTTTGTGGGGAGCACTCCCCTGCCCTTGCCGCTGGCGAACGCGGCGCTGACGGGCGTGCGCATCCTCAAAGCGCACCCGGGCCTGCGGACGAAGTTGATGCATAACGCGGCCTACGTGAAAGCGGCCTTGCGCGAGGCCGGCATGCCGCTGCCGGATGCGCCCGGGCCGATCGTGCGTGTGGTGCCCCAGCGCCCCAGCGAAGCAGCGCGCCTGCAACGGGCCTTGCTCCGGGCAGGCATTTTTCCGTCCTACATCAAGTATCCGGGCGGTCCGGCCAGCGGCAACTTCCGCTTCGTCATTTCCAGCGAGCACAGCCGGGCGCAGCTCGACGGCCTGATCCGGGTGCTGGGGCGCTACGCGCAGACGCAAGGCAAAGCATAGTAGCGCGGCTCGGGCAGCAAGGGTGCGAGCCTGGAGCAGAAATCCGAAATCCGAAGCCCGAAGTCCGAAACAAATCCCAATGGTCAAATCCCGAAGGCTCAAAACGCCTCCCGGCCATAGGTTTGGATCATTGCTCGTTTGAGCCTTTGCTATTGTTTCGGATTTCGGATTTGAGATTTCGGATTTGAGGGCTCAGCGCGGGGTGGCCATGTCAAGGCTCGCCCTGCACAACTCACCGGCTGGATTTCCTTATACCCTGATGCTATGCTCAGGCGCGCGACAGCGCTGGAAGCGAGGACGTTTGGAAGGCGCGGCAACAGAGATCAGATCACCCGGCAAGCCTATTAGCCGCTATGCGCAAACCGCGGCGCGGATACTGCTGGGCTTGATCTTCTTTGTCTTCGGGCTGAACGGCTTCTTTCACTTCCTGCCGCAACCACCGATGCCCGAAGGGCCGCGGGCTTTCTTCGGAGCGCTGATGAAGACCGGCTACATGATCCCGCTCCTCTTTACCACCCAGACCGTGGTCGGCGCGTTGCTGCTGCTGAACCGCTTTGTTCCGCTGGCCCTGGCGCTGATTGCGCCGGTGATTGTTAATATCATCCTGTTTCACGCCTTTCTTGCCCCGTCAGGTTTTCCCATACCCGCGGTGGTGCTCGTGCTGGAGCTCTATCTGGCGTGGAGTTATCGGGGCGCCTTTCGGCCGATGCTCGTGCCGCGCGCCAGGCCGGGAGCGAGCGTGGAGGCAACGAAGCACTCCGCTTAGCAACTGAAGGCCTGAGCCAATCTCGCTGGTTAGTTCCGGACAGTATCTGTTTGCGTGTATGGCGCTGAGGTTATGCCCGCCTGAAAGGCGGCAATAATATAGCCCAGGGAAACGCCTTGGGAATACGGTGGGAGCGCGGTCCGGAGCCCTGAAGGGGCGGAAGATCACGCTGCGACCAGGGAATTGCTGCAAGCGGATGGCGCGCACCGGATGCCGGGGGTGGCCGGTCTGATTCTGCCGCCCTTTCAGGGCTTGCTCCTCTCGTCCCGCTTTTCCGCAGGGCGATGCCCTGGGCTGGATTATTGGCGCCTCTCAGGCGCGTTGAGGTTAGAACCCCAAATCCTCGCCCCGATGGACGGCGAGCCCAATCTGCTCCAAGCCCCCGTGCCGCCCGTTATACCATAGCAGCCACTTCTCGCCGTCGTAGATAGCATAGGGCTTATAGCAGGCGTCGTGGTCCCACTGGCCTTCGCCCGGGCGGATGATGGGGTTGGCGGGATGGCGCTGCCAGCCGGTGGTGCCGTTGCGTGAGCGGGCGACGCCAATCTGGGCATGGTTGTCATCCCGGAAGCCTATGTAGAACATCACGTGCCAGTCCCCGCAACGCACTACCTGGCAGGCGGTGACCTTGTGCCGCTCCCAGGCAAGGGCCGGGTCGGGCGTGAAGATCGGGTTGGCACTGTGCCGGGTCCAACGCAGGCCGTCCGGGCTGGTGGCGTAGCCGATGGCATCAGGCTCATATTGTTCGCCCCCGGAGTACCACATCCGGAAGAGCTGGGCCTGCGCGTCCCAGAGCACGTGCGGGCACATGACTGCTACCTTCTCCCAGGCTTGCTCGGCCTTTAGGGCCGGCTGGTCGCTCCGGCGCTGCCAGGTTATCCCATCGGGGCTGGTGGCGTAGCCGATGGCCGAATGCCCCTTGGCCTGCCCCGTGTACCACAGGTGGTACCCGTCCTGCCGCTTGAGGATCCCCGGGCGGTTGATGTCGTCCTCCCAGCCGGTCTCCTTGCGCGGGCCAAGGACGAGGCGCGGCGGCTCGCTCCAATGGATGCCGTCCTTGCTTTCTACCAATGCGAGGCTTTGCTTGGGACGCCACGACAGCCACATGCGATAGCCGGGGCCGTCCTTGAGCGCCGCGACATCGAAGCAGGTGCCGTATTTGCCTCC
>DATKNZ010000468.1:0-8403 GCA_035541055.1 Candidatus Acidiferrum sp.
TTGGGAAGGAGCACGGAGCCGTCCGGTCTCGGGCCGGGCAAGCTGGTGTTGGTGGCCCCTTCCACCGGTCCCGAAGCGGGCCAGTTCAGGTTGAAGGTGGGCAGTTGGGGCATCGGGGCGCAGGCGGTCACGGCAAGCCAAGAGGCGCAGGCCAGCCAGGCAAGAGAGGTTCGCTTCATAAGGAGTCTAAAGGCTAGAGGCTAACGGCTAAAGGCGAAAGGGATTTGCGATATACGATTTACGATTTACGAGCCTGCTGGCAAAGGGCGCATCCGTGCAGTGCCCTCGCCTTATGGTAGAGCAAGCCTCCGGCTTGCGACCGTCCTGCCAACCTTCCAGGTTGGCGCCCCGCCCGCAGGCCTGCGGCAAGCTGGAAGCTTGCCGGGACGGTCGCAAGCCGGAGGCTTGCTCTACTGCTCGGGGGCAGTGCGCGGATGCGCCTGGTGGCAAAGGGGTGCGAAGTGCGGAATGCGAATTGCAAATTGCAGATTGCAAATTGGAGATTTCAAATTGGAATCCCCTCGAATTACGGGTGCGGCGCCCGGACTGGCGCTGGGGTCGTAAATCGTAAATCGTCAATCGTAAATGCGCCGGGCCTTTCTCCTACGGTTGCTCCTCGAGCAGGCGCACGGGGCCGAGCAGGCCCGAGGGCATCAGCGGTGTGTCCTTCGTGAGCTTGCGGATGTTCGTGCGGGTGAGGCGCTTTTCGGGTGGCAGGGACTGGTCGCCGATGATGCGATTGGGCCAGAAGTTCACGACTTCGATCTCCAGCTCGTTGTTCGTGGGGCGAGCTGCATCGGTTATGTCCACGCGGAACGGCTTGGCCCACAAGACACCCAGGGATTTCCCGTTAAGGCGCACTTCGGCCAGCTCTTTGACTTCGCCCAGGTCGAGCGCGACGTGCCGGCCGGGAGGGCGCAGCGCCTCGGGGAGGTCAAAGCTCTTCCGGTAGGTGGCGGTGCCGGAGAAGTACTTGATGCCCGGTTCGGGCCGCGCGGCCCAACTGGTCAGCTCATCAAAGATGGCGGATGCCGGCCCGCCCCACTTGGGATCGAACCTCACTGTCCATGGGCCGGTGAGTTCATGCGGCGCGCCGTAGCTGGGGAAGTTGGGGCGGGCGGTTTTCGGCAGGGAGCGAGGCGCCGGCTTGCGGAAGACGACGAACATCGAGCCGTTTGGCGGGAACTGCAGCGGCAGCGTAGTCCGCCCGTCCTGCGCCGACCAGGCGGAAGCGGGGCGGGTGCTGCCGCTCACGGGGTCCCAGAGCTCGGGCGTTTTGCCGGCCACGCGGAACGTGCAATCGGCTGCTTCCGAGGCGTTGGAGGGGTTGGAAACGAAGTAGATGTCTGCGCGCTTCGCGCTGCGGTGGATGTAGTCCAATACAGGCGGGAGTGCGGCGCCTTTCGAAGCCGCCGACGCCGCGGGGCGGTAGTCGAAATCCGGCTTTAGGCCATCGGCCAGGAGCACCTCGCGCGCCGGGACGCTGCCGAAGACCCTGCCTTTGCCAAAGCCATGTTGCCCCGTCGCGTTGCTGTCCCAGTTGCCCCACAGCTCGTCGGCGATTCGGGCCACCTCGGCATCGCATTGCGGATAGCCCGTCAGGGTGTGGGTGCGGGCCGGCTTGGGGCCAATAACGGTGGCCCCGGCTTTCACGAGCTGCCTCACTTTCTGCAGTACCGGTAGCGAGATGCTGTCACGGCCGGGCAGCACCAGCACCCGGTAGCTCATGCCGTCGGGCAGGACGATACGGCCCTGGCGCACCGACATCCGCTTGAGCACGCATTCCTCGGTCGCGACGTCGTAGTCGTAGCCGGGCAGAACGCGCGCGGGGTCCACGCGCTTGAGCTGCGCGAAGTTCGGCACGTGGTCGCCGTAATAGTAGCAGGCATCGGCCACGAAGAGGCCCCGCTGGAGCAGGAATTGGCAGCGGTTGATGTAGGCGAGGAAAGCGGATGACTTCGCCCACCAGGTGCTGTTGGGGTTGAAGTGCGTGCCGGCGAAATACTGCTGTCCGGGCACCCCCATCTCGGCAGGCGAACAGACGAACGCATGCCAGACAAGCAGGTTCATGCCCTCGCACAGAGCGCGGTCGAGGGACGGCTTCAGGTTGTCGGCGAGCGATTCCTGCCAGTGCGGGCCGATGTCGGTGAAACCTTCCGCCACGACCAGGGGATGGCCGTAAGTGTGCGCCGCGGAAGCGGGCTGCTTGACGAAGAACCGGTTGGTGTCGCCGATGCGATGCGTCCATGACCAGGCCCAGAACTCGGACATCGGGGCGTCGTCCATGCCCAGGCAGCGCTGGGCATCAATCGGCACGGCGTGAGGGCCGCCGGATTCGGGGTGAATCTGCAGGCCGTGCTTGTGGGCGCGATCGCGGAAAAGGCGGTAATGGTTGTCAATCGCCAGGTCGCCCAGGGTCTTGCGGTAGTCATCCAGGAAGCGATTGCTGACAGGGCGGGAGTCCACTATGCGGCCGGCCATGACCGGCAGGAAGGGAAGGGGGTCGTAGCCGCGGCGCTTCCGGAACTCCTCGCGCAGGGTGGGCGTCCAATTTATGGCCTCCACCTCCCAGCTATCCGTGTGGAGATATTTGAGCGCGTGGCTGGCCAGCGGCCCCGCGTCGGCGATCAGCGGCTCAACCACCGCGTCCCAGTAGCGCTCGAAGGCGCCGGCATCGAGCACGTCGAGGGCGTAGCCCTGCCAGCCGTCGCTGCACGTCGAAACGCGTGAGTGGTCGCCGATGGTACAACCGAAGCGGAGCACCTGCCACGTGCCGGGCGGAATCTGCCAATGCAGGAGGCCGTTGGTGGAGAGGTTGGTCGTGAGGTCCAGCACGTCCGCCGCGTGCGTGTCCTCTTCGCCGGGGACGGCGGGCGCCTCGTCGAACAGCGGCGAGGTATCCGGGGCGGAGAAGTTCAGGGTGGCATAGACGGCTTTCTGCGGCCAATTGCGAATGGGCTGGCGCGGCGGGCGGTTGGTGCCCGCGGGGTCCTCGCGGATGCGGTAAGCGACGACGGTGATATCGCGGTAGTAGTGGTCGCGGGCTTTGGGCGCGGGCAAGGCCCAGTCGAACTTGTCGGGACCGCGAAGCATGGCCTCGGACCAGGTCAGCTTCTTGGCGGCGTCGTCCTGGGTGACGAACGGGCCGCCGAGGTTCCAGCCGCTCAGAATGTTAAGGCTCATCTCCAGACCGAGGCGGTCGGCCTCGCGCAGCGTGTGCTTGTAGAGTTCGCGCCACTCGGGAGTGAAGAACGTCGGGCCGTGCGGCACGCGGTCGTTGCCGTCCTGCTCCGCTCCGCCGGCATCGCAAATCAGGGCGCCGCCGAAGCCCTTGGCCTTCATTTCCTCCAGGTCCCGTGTGATGGAGGCCTTGGTGACGTTGCCATTGAGCCACCACCAATAGGCCCGCAGCCGGGCGCTGCGCGGCGGGTCGGCGAACCCCTTGTCCAGTTCGTCAGCCCCGGCACCAGCGCCGAGAAGCGCCAATAACGTAAGGGCAGCAACCAGCTTCCCAGCCGTCCGGGAGGCGGTCAAAAGGCGGAGGACACGGTCTTTGCGGCGCAGACCAGGCCTGGCGGCGCCGGATGTGGAGGTTAGACGCTGCATCTGTTGGAAGGGAATGATTGCTCAGGCGGTCGAATGCGGCAAGCAACTACCCCAGGGCCGCAAAAAGTTGACTCCGCATTCCTTTTGTTCACCTTGCTCGCCAGACATGCCGCACAAGGTCCAGTACGACGCTGCCCAGGAGATCATCGTGCTTACGTATTCGGGGCACGTCACGATCGAGGAGGTCAGGGAGGCTACGGTTGAGGCCATCGCCATTCAGAAGCAGGGGCTCACGAATTGCGTGCTGATAGACCCCTCTGATATGACGGCGTGGCCCTCGCCTGTGGAAATGTACTACCTGGTGGAGTCGTACCGGGAGCTTGAAGTGCCCGCCGGGACTCGCTTGGCGGCGCTTCGTCCGAAGCTCTCGGACGAGAGTAATCTCACTCGATTCTACGAAACCGTGTGTCAGAACCGAGGCTACAATGCCGTGGCCTTCGATAACCGGGAGGACGCGGAGCGATGGTTGCGGTCGGCTGTTCCTTGGCGGCACAAGGTTCAGGACGGGAACATTAAGCCCCCGTCCTGAACGTACTGCCTCGGCGATTGTCGCCCGGCCCGAGTGCGCTACGTGTTCGGGCCGCCGCCGCCCTGCACGACTTCGACCTGCTGGCCGTATATCCGGATTGTTCCCCGGAAGAGCAACGCATTGCCTTCGCTGTCACCCATGCCCGAAACCTCCGCGCTTAGCTCGCGGGCAGGCCCCGGGATAGCAGGAACCGTGAAGTTCTCGATCGCCAGACCGCTGAGCGTGTAATGCAGCGGGAGCGGCTGGTAATCGGGCGAATCCTGCAACGTGAATTCCTGGATGCTGTACAGGCTGCCGTTGGCTTTCCCAGTCTTGCTGTTGGAAGTGGAGCTCTCAAACATCGGACCCACGCTGGTCTGGGCGAAGAAGGCAGTGACGTCGACTGAATTGGCCCCATCCCGGACCTCGACGCTGGGCGGAGCGCCGTGAACCGGGGTGATGACCACCAACGCGGCCTGTTTCGAGAAGTTGTTGCCGGTGGCCGCTCCCAGGGCGGCGACAATATCAGCCGTGGCCAGATTGAACTGGTTCACGTCCGTCTTTGTCACGTTTTTAACGGTGGTGGTACCACCTTGTTCGAAGCCCACCAGGTTGATCTCCAAGTTCCGCACCAGGTTGGTCTGATCTCCCAGGACGGGCAGTGTTGCCAGGCTGATCCATGCAGCCATGAGCGTGTATCGGATATTTCGTTTCATATATGCTGCCTTTCTGTTGGTTCTTCGGCTCAGATTCATTTCAGGCCCGAATGTGGACAGAGTGTGCAACTTTCATACCACCTCGCTGCGGGCCGTTCCCGAATGAGACAAATCCAGGAGCCCTGTGTATTTCTTAGGGACAGGCGGCGATTGAGCAGGAGACCCTTCTGCGTGGTGTCCAATTCCTGCCAGCGCCGTCTCGAATCAAGGCAGTGCGTGTCCGGCTGTACCGAAATAGGACGAATGCTGACGCGGCAGGTCATTTGACGGCCCGGCGGAATGGGTTAGAGTCTTCGCACCGCATGGATAATAGCTACCATCAGTATTCCTGGGCAGCCTCGCTGGACAGTATGGAGGGCACTGATGTCGTCAATCTGCCGGCCAGGCCGTCCGCCACGACGGCGGGCCGCCCCGCGAACCATCCCCTCGGCGGGGTGCTGCTCGCGATCGGGGTCTCACTGGCGGCTCTGTGGATGAACGCGCTGCCCTGCTGGCCCTTCAGCACCACGTCGGCCCAGGGCCGCGTCGCGCATCCGATTGAGCCGGTGATGGTCGCTTTGCTGCTGGGCATGGTGGTGAGCAACGTGTGGGCGCTGCCGCGCAGCCTCCAGCCGGGAATCCGCTTCTCGGTGAAGAAGCTGCTGCCGCTGGGCATTGTGCTGCTGGGCGCACGGCTCAATTTCGGCGAGATGGTGAAGGTGGGGCTGACCGGCCTGGGGCTCACGGTGCTGGAGACGGCGGTGGCCCTTCTGCTTCTGGCGGTGCTGGCGCGCTGGCTGAAGCTGCCGCGCAAGCTGGGCGTGCTCCTGGGCGTGGGCACGGCCATCTGCGGCGGCACGGCGATCGTGGCGACCGCGCCCGCCATTGAAGCGGAGGAGCGCGACGTGGCGTTCAGCGTGGCCACGGTGACCCTGCTGGGGCTGGTGGCGATGCTGGTGCTGCCGTTCGCGGGCCATTTGCTGGACCTGACCTCCCGGCAGTTCGGCGTCTGGGCCGGGCTGGCCATTCACCAGACCCCGCAAGTGGTGGCGGCCGGCTACGCTTATTCGCCCGCCGGCGCTGATTACAGCCCGGTCGCGGGGGACACGGCGGTGATTGTGAAGCTCACGCGAGTGTGTTTGCTAGCCCCGGTGGTGTTCGTCCTGGGCCTGGTGTATGCGCGGCGCAAGGCGGCGCGCAGCGGGGCCGACGCCCGGCGCGGCATCAACTATGTGCAGTTGTTCCCGATGTTCGTGCTGGGATTCGTCGGCATGGCGCTGCTCAACACCCTGGGGTGGCTGCCGGAACTGACAGTCCGGCACCCGGCCATCTTTGGCGGCGGCGAGCACACCACGACGCTGGCCGGGTTGGCCGACCAGGCGTCGCGGTTTTGTATTCTGATGAGCATGGCCGGCGTCGGGCTGGAAACGAAGTTCGCGGCCATGAAGCAGGCTGGGGCCAAGCCCATCGCCGCCAGCTTCATCGCAGTGGTCGTCGTCGCGGCCATGGTCCTGATGTTGATCAAATCGCTTGGAGTCTGACATGAGCCGGCGCCGGGAAAAGCGGCATGCATCTTGGCAGGCAAAAATGCTCAATGGGCCTGGAACCGGGCGACCAGGGATTTAGTTCTCCATACAGGAACGCAAACAACATAACGAGAAAGGTATAGCAGTATGTCAAAGTTCATGTGCACCCACACCATCCCACCGGGTAAGTTCTCGGCCGATCAGATGCGTCAAATGGCGCAGGCCGCGCAGCAGGACGCCACCGTCAAAGGCTATCGCAGCTTCGCCAACCTCGCTGAAGGCAAGGCTGTTTGCGTGATGGAGGCTCCCAACAAGGATGCCGTCGCCGCCTGGTTCAACAAGATGGGAATGCCCTTTGATAATATCACCAAGGTGGAGTTCGAGGGCGAGCGAGGTAACATCCAACACGCCGCCTAGCCGCGGAACTCGCGGCGGCTCATCGGTCCCGGAGCTTACCTTGCCGCTTTCCGGGCAACGCCGCTCCAAACCGTCTATGCGGACGCCGAAGGCAATTTCGGCCTGACCTGCCCGCGCGACACAGAGTTGGTCGTCTTTTCGCAAGTTGGGCAGCGCACTGATGTGGCCGTAACGCGCGTGTACTACTGGTTGGTCCAAGTCCCCACGAAGGTGACTTCTGCCAGAATAGTACTGACCGGCAACAACGCCGTGAAGGTCGCCCCGGACGGCGGGCTCAGGCTCTAGCGGGCGGATAGGACACCGCCACCGAACGGCGAGCCATCCCCGGATCGCAGCAGCGGCCCGCACGCAGCCGATGCGGGCCGGCTACGGCTTGCGGTCCGCGTCATCCTGACTTACGCCCAGGCCTCTTGGATTTACGGGACGCTTTGACTGGGGTCTTCGGCTGTCGGGGCTTTGCCTTCGCGACGGTTTTGTGGGCCCGTTTGGCAGCGGGTTTGCGAGCAGGTTTCTTCGGCGCCCCGGCGGCCGCTTTTGCGGGCTTGGGGCGCAGGCGAACCGTGGTCTTCCTGGTCCTGACTTCCCCGGGCTGGGGAGGCTCGGCGGCGGACTGCTGTTCCTCGCTCCAGCCGTGGGCGTCGCGGACGGCAATCATCGTGCGCAGGATATCGTTCCACGTGTCGGGCTTCATCATGACATCGTTGGAGAACATGCAGCCATCCCAGCAGATGTGGCGGCAGGTCCTGGAGAGCGCGCCGTCGTCACCGCGTAGCCAATAGCCCGCGTGATCGGCAATCGAGAGCTTGCCCTTGGGGTCATTGGGGAGGCAATGGTGGCCGGTCTTGTCGTGGGTGCCGGAGCCGTGGACCGTACCGTCGTTCTGGGCTACGTGGAAGTCAATGGTCCAGGGGCGCAGGGCTTTGGTGAGGGTCTTGAGGGCCGAGTTGAGGAGCTGCGGGCTCGACCAGTCCCAATCGCTCGGCAGGATGGCGTCTTCGGGGGCGTTGTAGCCGAGCAGGAAAAGAAGGGTATGGGCCATGTCTGCCTGGAAGCCGAGGGTACGGGGGCGGCCGACGCGTTTAAGCAGGTCCACCACCTTCTTCCAGCTATGCATGCCGCCCCAGCAAATCTCGCCCTCGGCGGCCAGGCGTTCGCCATAGCCCTCGGCGACGTCGCAGGCCTCGCGGAACGTGCGCGCGATCCTGGCCTGGTTCGCCTCGGCGTCTTTTGACCACTGCTCGACGCTGCAGGCGGAGTCAATGCGCACTACGCCGTGAGGCCGGGCGCCCAGTTCGCGCAGGCGCCGGGCGATGCGGCAAGCCTTGCGCACCTGGCCGACGAACTTCTGGCGGTCCTCCTCGCTGCCCATGGCGGAGCCGCCGCCGGTGGGGCCCCAGACGGGCGCGACGACCGAGCCGACGACGAAGCCCTTGGCCTGGACTTTGTCCGCCAGGCGCTTGAGGCCGTCGTCGTCAATGTCTATGCTCACGTGCGGGTCGAACAGGAACAGGTCCACGCCGTCGAACCGGGTGCCGTCCACCTGGGCGTGGGCGGTGAGGTCGAGCATGGTATCGAGGTCAATACAGGGTTCGGCGCCAGGGCTGCCTTTGCCGACGAGGCCGGGCCACATGGCATTGTGGAGTTTGGGGAA
>DATKNZ010000469.1:0-21597 GCA_035541055.1 Candidatus Acidiferrum sp.
GCCCAGGTTCCAGCCCTGGAAGATCTTCCCCGGGTTTTCCCAGCCGATGGCCATGACCAGCCCCTGGCCGAGGCACAGCAGCACCGTCAGGTAGCGGCCATACTGGATGATCTTTGTCCGCCCGCCTTCTTCGCGCACCAGCTTGCTCAAGGTGGGAATGACCGCGGTGAGCAACTGAATGATGATCGTGGCGCTGATGTACGGCATGATGCCCAGCGCGCCGACGGCGCAGTGTTCCAGCGCGCCACCGGTGAACAGGCTGTACATGCCGAGCATGGAGGAACCGGCCGCGGTGTTGGCCTTGCTTTCAAAAAAGCGCGAGAGCGTCAGGCCGTCCAGGCCGGGGATGCGCACGACCGCCTCGAGCCGGCAAATCGCCAGCACCATTAAGGTGAAGAGAATCCGGGACTTGAGCTCGGGGATCTTGAAGCAATTGCTGAATGTATTGGCGATGGCGGAAAACATGGGAACGTTAGATGCCGAACTCCAACGTGGGGAGTCCAGGGCGAACCCGGAGTCTGGATGCCAGATTCCGGGAAGTTGAATAGACGGCGGCTTCTGAGGTCATGCGAGGCGGCTAGGGCTTGGCGGGCGCCGCCTGGGCCGGCTGGGCCTTGGGAGGAGCGATGAGTTCACAGGTGCCCCCTTTGGCTTCGATCTTGGCCTTGGCCGAGGCGCTGAAGGCGTGGGCGCTTACCGTCAGCTTGCGGCTGAGCTCGCCCGTGCCGAGGATTTTGATGCCCAACCTGCGGCCGTTGGCGAGCCCCGCGGAGCGCAGGGCGGCTTCGTCCACGCGCGCGCCGTCGTCGAAGTGGTTCAGGGCGTCGAGGTTGACGGGCAGATACCGCGTGGTGTGGCGGGCGTTGTTGAAGCCACGCTTCGGGATACGGCGGATCAGCGGCATCTGGCCGCCCTCAAAGCCAATGCGAATGGAGCTGCCCGAGCGGGCGGTCTGGCCCTTGCCGCCGCGGCCGCTGGTTTTGCCGTGGCCGCTGGACTCACCCTGGCCCAGCCGCTTGCGGCGATGCTTGGCCCCGGGACGGGGCTTTAAATCATGTAAGCGCATAAATCGTTAATGGGTATCGCCTGTCGGCATGCTCTCCGGCCGGACTCAGGCCGGCGCGGCGGCTTCCGGGATCGCGGCGGGGGCAGCTTCAGGCGGCTTGGGCGCCGGCGCCTTCTTGATCTCGAGGCCACGGCCCCGGTAAATGTCTTCCCGCAGCCGCAGGCTGAGCAGCGCCTCGAGCGTCGCCTTGACCACGTTGGCAGCGTTCTTGGATCCAAGTGACTTGGTGAGCACGTCCTTCACTCCCGCCGATTCCAGCACGGCGCGGACGGTCTTGCCGGCGATAATGCCTGTGCCGGGCGATGCCGGGCGAAGCAGCACCCTGGCGCCGCAATAATGCTTGAAGACTTCATGGGGGATCGTGGGGCCCTTCAGGCACACGTTCACCATGCGCGCGCGCGCCATCTCGCCGCCCTTGCGGATGGCATCGGCCACCTCACCGGCCTTTCCCAGGCCCACACCGACCCGCCCGTGCTTGTCGCCAATGACGATCAGGGCGCTGAAATTAAACCGGCGGCCGCCCTTCACGACCTTGGCGGAGCGGTTGATGAAGACCACTTTCTCGGTCAGCTCCTGGCCCGATTGCGCGTCGAAGGACGGCTCCGGCTCGGGACGGGAGCGGCGTCCGCGGCCCGGCCCGCGCGGGCCTCGGGTTTCGCTGAAGCTCCGCGGCTCCGCCGCCGGACGAGGCTCGGTGCTCTCTACAGTGGTCGGTTCAGGTACAGGATTTGTTTCCATTGTAAGACTAAAACTTCAGACCCGCTTCGCGCGCCGCATCGGCGAGCGCTTTGACTTTGCCATGATAAATCGCCCCGCCACGATCGAAGATCACCTGCTTGATGCCCTTGCTCAAGGCGGCCTGGGCTGCCAGCGTGCCGACGGTCTTGGCGCTCGCGGCATTGGCGGCCAGCTTGTCCCGGTCCGGCGTCGCCTTGCTCGTGGTCGAGGCCGCGGCCAGGGTCACGCCCGCCTTATCATCAATAAACTGCACGTGGATGTTCTTCTGGGTGAAGCACACGCTCATCCGGGGGCGGTCCTTGGTCCCGGATACCTTCTGCCGAACCCGCCAGTGGCGGCGCTGCGCCAGTTTGTGTTTCTGCTCGGTTCTCATCTAAAGGGTGCTCTATTGGACGGTCTTGCCTTCCTTGCGGACGACGTGCTCGCCGACGTAGCGGACGCCCTTGCCCTTGTAGGGCTCAGGCGGGTAAAAGGCACGGAGTTCAGCGGCCACCTGGCCGACGGTCTGCCGGTCCGGGCCTTCTACGGTGATCTTCGTGTTCTCTTCCACCGTGACCTTGATCTGGGCCGGGATGGGGTAAACGATCGGATGCGAGTAGCCCAGGCTCATGTTCACCGCGTTGCCCTGCACCGCGGCTTTGAAACCCACGCCCTGGATTTCCAGCTTCTTGACGAAGCCTTCGCTTACGCCGCGGACCATGTTGTTCACGAGCGCGCGGCTCAGGCCGTGCAGCGCCTTGGCGCGGGCGTCGTCTCCCGCCCGGCTCACGACGACTTTGCCGTCCTGGACCTTGAGGCTGGTGCGATGCGGCAGCTCCCAGTTGAGCTTCCCCTTGGGGCCCTCGACCGAGACCTGCTGGCCTTTGACCTCCACCTTCACCTTCGGCGGGATGGCGATCGGCTGTTTTCCAATGCGTGACATATACGTACTTTACTTAAGAGATTGCCGGGCCGTGTTACCAGACGTAGCAGAGCAGCTCGCCGCCGAGGTTCCGCTTGCGAGCCTGGGTGTCGGTCAGAATGCCTTCGGAGGTCGAGACCACAGCCACTCCCATGCCGCCCCGCACGCGCGGGATCTCGGTGGCGCCCACGTAACGCCGCAGACCCGGCGTGCTCACCCGGCGCAGACCTTCGATGACGCTCTTCTTGCCCTGATATTTGAGCTTCAGCTTGATGGTTTTGGGCACTTTGCCCTCGACGCTAACATCGGCGATATAGCCTTCCCTCTTGAGGATGCCGGCGATGTTCTCCTTGATCCGGGAGTGCGGCAGTTCAATGGCCGGCAGCAACGCGCGGTTGGCGTTGCGGATGCGGGTCAGCATGTCGGAGATGGGATCGTTCACAGTGGGGTATCCTTTATTGCGTTAAGGCCGACATGATCACCAACTGGCCTTGGTTACCCCGGGGATCAGCCCGGCAAGGGCGGATTCGCGGAACGTCAGGCGCGAGCACCCGAACTTGCGCAGATAGCCGTGGCGGCGGCCGCTCATCGAGCAGCGGTTGACCACGCGCGACGGGCTGGCGTCGCGCGGCAGCTTCGCCAAGCCGGCGTAATCGCGCTTGGCCTTCAGCTCCGCCCGGATGGCGGCGTATTTCTTGACCGTCTCGGCCTTTCGCTTGTTGCGTTCAATCCACGCTATCTTTGCCATAAATCAGTATTTGCTGACGATTGCTCTGAGCTTAGCTCGCTTTCGGTTGCTTGGTTTCTGCCGGTTTCGCCTCGGCGAAGGGCATGCCCATTAATTTGAGCAGTTCGAGGGCCTCTTCGTTCGTACGGGCGCTGGTCACAATGGTGATGTCCATGCCCTGCTGGCGCTTGATCTTATCGAGTTCGATCTCAGGGAAGATGGTTTGGTCGCCCACACCGAGTGAATAGTTGCCACGCCCGTCGAACGAGCGGATCGAAAGGCCGCGGAAGTCGCGGATGCGCGGCAGCGCCGTGGCGATCAGGCGGTCAAAGAACTCGTACATGGCATCGCGCCGCAGCGTCACGCGGCAGCCGATGGGCAGGCCCTCGCGCAGCTTGAAGTTGGCGATGTTGTGCCGGGACTTGCTGATGGCCGGCTTGCGTCCGGTAATAAGCGCCAGGTCCTTCGCCGCGTCGTCCACGGCGCTCTTCTCCAGCGAGGCGCTCACCCCCATGTTCACCACGATCTTCTCCATCCGCGGGACCTGGTGGACGTTGGTGTATTTGCGGCGCTCTTTGAGCACCGGCACCACTTCTTTGACGTATCGTTCGTAAAGTCTGGCTTTCATTTCGCTGGCCCCGCCTGGCGGAGCATTGGTTCAAATCCTTCTGGTCGCGCTCTAGAGTATTATGCCTGGGCGGGAGCAGCGGCGGGGTGTTTGGCCGCGCGGGCGTCGTAGTCCTCGGCCTTCATGACGTTGGAGATGTGAATCTCTCCTTCCCGCTCGATGATCTGGCCGTTCGGATACTGATTGCTCTTGCGCATGTGCTTCTTGATCATCCGCGCGCCCTCGATGATGACCCGCTGCTTCTTGCCGATCACAGCGATGACCCGGCCCCGCTTGCCCTTGTCGGCGCCGGCAATCACCACCGCCTCGTCCCCCTTTTTAACGTGAAATGAGTGCATAGTCCTGAATGCTGGGCCTAGATGACTTCCGGCGCCAGCGACACAATCTTCATGAATTTCTTGTCGCGCAGCTCGCGCGCCACCGGCCCGAAGATGCGCGTGCCGCGCGGGTTCTGTTCGGCGTCAATAAGCACCACGGCATTGCTGTCGAACCGGAGATACGAGCCGTCGCTGCGCCGAATCGCCTGCCTGGTGCGCACAATCACCGCGTTGACCACCTCCCCCTTCTTCACCGTCCCATCCGGCGCGGCTTCTTTGATATGCGCCTTGATGATGTCGCCAATATGCGCATACCGCTGATTGCGGCCCAGAACACCAATGGCAGCAGCGCGCTTGGCGCCCGTATTGTCAGCCACATCGAGGATGGAGCGTATCTGTAACATAAATCACCTGTTGCGTGAAACGGGAGGGGTGGAAAATGAATGGCAAAGGGTGATCATGCCGCGACGGGAGCAACTCCCGAACTCTTCTTAACGACCTCCACCAGGCGCCAGCGTTTAATCTTGGAAATCGGGCGCGTCTCCTCGATCCGCACGCGGTCGCCGACCTTGGCCTCGCTCTTTTCGTCATGGGCGTAGAGCTTCTTGTAGCCGGTCACGACCTTCTTGAACTTGGGATGCGGGTAGCGCCGCTCGACGCGCACGACGATGGTCTTGGCCATCTTGTTCGAGATGACCTCGCCGACGCGTTCCTTGCGCTTGGCGCGGGCGTCGGGGGCGGGAGCGGGAGCGGAAGCCGGGGCTGGGGTTGTCGCTGCTGAGCTGGAATTTGTTTCGGCCATATCAAATCGAGGTTTATGCCGCCTTCTTGCGGAGCTGCGAGAGGCGCGTTTCAATACGCGCGATGTCACGGCGCAACGTGCGCAGGCGGGCGGGTTTCTCGAGCTGGGCGCTGGCCTGCTGCAGGCGCAGGTTGAATATCTCCTGCCGCCAGTTCCGTCCATCGGCGCGCAACTCCGCCTCTGTCTTCTCTTGTAGCTCTTTTCGCTTCGTCTTCTTCATAACCTGCAAATCCGTTTAGCCAACCCGGTGCCGCGAGATGAACTTGGTCTTGATGGGCAGCTTGGTGGCCGCCAGCCGCAGCGACTCCCGCGCGACCGCTTCGGTAACGCCGTCCACTTCAAACAGCACGTTGGCCGGCTTGATAACGGCCACCCAGGACTCCAGCGGCCCTTTGCCCTTGCCCATGCGCGTTTCGAGCGGCTTCTTGGTGAAGGACTTCTGCGGGAAGATGCGAATCCACATCTTGCCGTGGCGCTTCATATTACGGGCAACGGCCACGCGGGCCGCCTCGATCTGCTTCGTATCCAGCCAGCACCGTTCCAGCGCCATCAATCCATATTCGCCGAAAGCCACCTTCTGGCCGCGCGTGGCCATGCCGGCGCGGTTCCCCCGGTGCATCTTCCGGTACTTCACTCTCTCGGGCATCAACGGCATAAGGATTCCTTCGGTCTAAGTCTGTCAGTTGTTCGCCGGGGCCGGCTGCGGCTGCGGCTTCTCGGCCTTCACATCGCCTTTGCAAATCCAGCACTTGATGCCGAGCTTGCCGTACACCGTGTTGGCCTCGGCAAAGCCATAATCAATGTTCGCGCGCAGCGTGTGCAGAGGCACCCTGCCCCAATGGTACTGCTCGACCCGCGCCAGTTCCGCGCCGCCCAACCGCCCGGCGCAGCGGATCTTGATGCCCTCGGCCCCGAAGTCCTTCGCGGTCTGCAGCGCCTTCTTCATCGCTCGCCGAAACGAGACGCGGCGCTCGAGCTGCAGGGCGACGTTTTCCGCCACAAGCTGCGCGTCTATCTCCGGCTGCTTGATCTCGATGATATCTACGTAAATCTCCTTGCCGGTCATCTTGCTCAGCTCCTCTTTGATCTTGTCGATCTCGGCGCCCTTGCGGCCGATGACGATGCCAGGCCGGGCGGTGAGGATGGTGATGCGGCAGCGGCTGGCCGCCCGCTCGATCAGGATTTGCGGCACGGAGGCCGATTCGAGCTTCTTCTTCAGCAGCTCGCGGATGTCCCGGTCTTCACTCAGGAGCTTGCCGAACTCTTTCTTGCCGGCATACCACTTGGAGCGCCAATCCCGATTGACGGCGATACGCAGACCGACTGGATTTGTCTTTTGTCCCATAGTCTACTCGTCAGAAAGTACGATCTTGATGTGGCAGCTTCGTTTGAGGATTGGCCCTGCCGAGCCGCGCGCCTTGGGCGTGAAGCGCCGGAAGGTGGAGGCGGTTTGCGCCAGCGCTTCCTTGATCACCAGGCGATCCGTGCGCAAGCCGTTATATTCTTTCTTGTGCTCCTTGAGGTCTTCGGCATTGGCGATGGCCGACTTGAGGGTCTTGGCCACCAGCCTCGCGCCCTTGCGCGGCACCACCGCCAGCACCGCCTGCGCGTGCTCGGCGGGCAGGCCCTGAATCTGGCGGACCACCTCGCGCATTTTCTGCGCCGACATCCGCACGTTCTTGGTAATCGCCTGTACTTCCATAGGGTTACTTGGCCTCCGCCTTAGCCGTGTGCGCCCCGTGCTTCTTGAACGTGCGCGTGAGCGAGAACTCGCCCAGGCGGTGGCCGACCATGTTCTCGGTCACGAACACCGGGTTGAAGATCTTGCCGTTATGCACGTTGAAGGTCAGCCCTACGAAATCGGGCGTGATCATCGAGCGGCGCGACCAGGTCTTGATCGGCGCCTTGGACTTGGCCTCTTTGGCCTTGATGATCTTCTCGAGCAGATGCCCGTCAACGAACGGACCTTTCTTAATTGAACGTCCCATAAGCTTTATACGTTGGTCATCGGACGTCCGTCGCGGCGGACTACAATGAACCGGTTTGAATGTTTCTTCTTATTGCGAGTGCGGTAGCCCTTGGCGAGCAGGCCCCAGGGCGACGTGAGTTGCTGCCAGCCGCCACCGGACTTGGACTTGCCTGCGCCACCACCGTTGGGGTGGTCCACCGGGTTGCGCGAGACGCCGCGGTTCACGGGCCGGATGCCCAGGTGCCGTGAACGTCCCGCCTTGCCTAACACCACATTCTCATGCTCGGGGTTGCCCACCTGGCCAATGGTGGCGTAGCAGTTCTCGTTGACGCGCCGGATTTCGCCGGAAGGCAACCGCACCTGCGCATAGCCCTCGTCGCGCGACATCAGCGTGGCCGCGCCCCCCGCACTCCGCACCATCTGCGCGCCACGGCCCGGCACCAGTTCAATGTTATGGATCGGCAAACCCACCGGCACCGTGCGCAACGGCAGGCTGTTGCCGATCTCGGGCGGCGCCGCCGGGCCGCTCATCAGCTTCGCGCCGACCTGCAGCCCGCTCGGGGCGATGATATAAGTCTTCTCGCCGTCCTGGTATTCCAGCAACGCCAGCCGAGCCGTGCGGCGCGGATCGTATTCAATGGCCTTCACCGTCGCTTCCACTCCGTGCTTGCTGCGCTTGAAGTCCACGATGCGGATCTTCTGCTTGTGGCCGCCGCCAATCCCCCGGGCCGTAACACGACCGTAGACATTACGCCCACCCGTACGTTTGCGTATCTCCACCAGGCTCTTCTCGGGCCTGGCCTTCGTAATGTCGCTGTAGTCCGCATACGCGACGTAGCGCGTGGACGGCGTCAGCGGTCTGAATGTCTTTACTGGCATAAATCAAACACGTAACCCAAGTCAGCTACTTGGAGAGCGGAGCCATTATTCCTGCCCCCGGATGGGTGGTCAGTTATCGGTTCCGCAGGTTATGCTGTCCGTGCCTTTTCAGGTCAAACGGAGCGAGTAATGTAGCGAGGCCAATGGGGGATGCAATACCTTTTTGCAAAAAAGTTGCACGCGTCGCCGGAGGCCTCGCTCTGCTCTGCGCGCCTGCCCGACGGGGTGCGGCGAACTTGACCTGCCGGGCGCTTCCAAGTATAGACGTTCCGCAGGGGCCGTGTGTGGTTTGCATTGGTGGTACAGGGTTGAGGCGAAGCCCCGATTTGGGCCAGTTTAGCTCAGTGGTAGAGCAACGGTTTTGTAAACCGTCGGTCCTCGGTTCGAATCCGAGAACTGGCTCCAGTCAAAAGCTTAGCAAACCCGCATAAATAGGACTCCAAACGCACTTTCCCCCAATTCACCTACAATGGGCAGAATTGGGTGGCATCAAGGCCCAGAAGCCAGTGGAATGGAAAGCCAACGCCTTGCGGACTCGTATGCCAGCTATCGGTTTGCCCTAACCGGCGATGCTGGCCGCGTGGCCAGCGAGTGCGGCAACAGCGCCGCCGTGATCCACCGGCACTACCGGGAGTTGGTGAAGCCCGCGGATGCTGAGCGGTGGTTCGCGGTAAAGCCCGAGACCCCCGGGAACGCCACCAGCCTGGCCGCCGCAACCGCCAGCGCCTGAGCGGCGACACGCTTTCTGGTGATGCCCTGATTCCCACCAGAACGCGCCCCGGACGCGGATGTTGACACCATTAACGTGCGGCGTTACTATGTGCCATTGATTCTGAGCTTTGCCTGCGCGGAGACGGAGCGGATGTTCCGGGCGGAAATGTCCCGGCGTTTCCCGCCGGACATTCAGCGCCGGGCCAGGCGCAAACTGCTGGCCCTGCACGCCGCCACGGAACTGCGGCAAATGGCCGTCCCGCCGGGCAACCTGCTGGAAGCGTTGAAGGGCGACCGCAAAGGCCAGCACAGCATCCGAGTGAACGAGCAATGGCGCATTTGCTTTCGCTGGCGCGACGGCAACGCCTACGACGTCGAAATCGTGGACTACCACTGAACATGAAAAGCAAACTGTTGAGCAACATCACCCCGGGCGAAGTCCTGGACGAAGAGTTTCTCAAGCCAATGGGCATCACCCAATACCGGCTGGCGAAAGACATTGGCGTGCCCCCGCGCCGCATCAATGAGATCGTCAAGGGCCAGCGCGCCATCACGGCAGAGACGGCCCTGCGGCTGGGCCGCTACTTCGGCATCTCCCCGCAATTCTGGCTCAATCTGCAATCGCACTACGACCTGGAACAGGAGCAGGAACACCTGAGCGGACGGCTGGAAAAGGAAGTCAAGGTCCTGGCGGCCGCCTGATGGAAATTCGCGCATGAGCCTCGCGACGGCGGGGCAAAGGGTGCGCGCTGCCTATCCAGCCCGTGCCCCATGCGCCAACCGGACAGGTGGTTGGAATGGGTAAGCGCAGCCACGGCAACTGGCCGAGATAACCGACGCAAGCCGATGTCGGCTGCGAAACAGATAGCGCGGAGCATTCTACGTTAACTCGCACGACGCCCCCCGAGGGTGATTGTATGGCCCAGCTCCGTGCGTGGGGCGTTCAGGAATGCGAAGTGGATGCCGTTAATACGCCAGCGGAATTTCAGACTTTGCTGCGGTCGAAGAACGTCTCCGAAGGCGAAATAGCCCAGTTCCTTCAGGACTGGAGACCCCGCACTCGTCAGCGGGCCAAAAATCCCCCTAGGGCGCAAGTGGGTAAGGAGATCCCTGCGAGCCGGGGACGGCTCGCGGTCCGGCGCATACGGAACCTTCTTGCTTTCCCTCGTTCGTTTTCCGAGTAGATTCACGACGTGAAATCACTCCTGCTCATCCTGCTGCTGCTGCTCGCCGGTTGCGCGCCGCACCGCCCATCACCCTCCACAAAGGGGGCCGAGGACGCGCACTTCGCCCGCGTGGCGGACGACTATATTGCGGGTTACCTGGCCTGGCGGCCACTCACCGGAACCTATCTCGGCCTGCATGAATATGACGGCAAGCTGACGGATTACAGCCAGCCATCGCTCGCGAGAGAGCTGGCGCGGCTCAAGTCCTATGAGCATCAACTGGCCGGCCTGAACACCAGCCAGCTCAGCACGCCGGCGCTCTACGACTACCGCATCCTGCTCAGCGCCATCCGGCGCGAGATCTTCAGCTTCGAGCAAATGGACGTTTATACCCGAAACCCGATGACCTATGCGTCGGCCCTGGACCTGAATATCTACATCAAGCGGGACTTCGCACCCCTCGAGGACCGCGTGCGCTCGATCACCGCCATTCTCAACCAGGCCCCGGAGCTGGTTGCAGCCGCCAAGGCGAACCTGGCCAGCGCCCTGCCCCGGCCACAGGTCGAGACCGCCATTGACGAAGCTGAGGGAGCAGCAGACTTCCTGAGCAAGGACCTGGTGGACGCCCTGAAAGACGTTAAAGTCGAACCGCTCATGGCCGAGTTCAAAGCCGCCGACGAGCAAGCCGTCGCCCAGATGCGCGGCTATGCCGCCTATCTTAAAGAGGAGAAGCTCCCGAGAGCTGACGACCATTACGCCCTGGGCCGCGAGAAGTATATCCAGATGCTCCAATACGGTGAGATGATCACCACGACGCCGGAACAACTGCTGGCGTTGGGTCAGCGCGAACTGGCGAGCAAGCAGGCTGTCTTCGAGAAGGCCGCCCATCGCATTGATCCGAGCCGCAAGCCCATCGAAGTGTTCAAGGCTATCCAGAAGGACCACCCTACGGCCCAGAGCCTCATACCGGACACCGCGCGGGACCTGGACACGATCCGGCAGTTCGTCATTGACCGCCATATCATCGTGATTCCTTCACCGGTCCGGGCGATGGTGACTGAAACGCCCCAGTATCTGCGCGCGACCAGCTTCGCCTCGATGGATACGCCCGGCCCGTTCGAGACCAAAGCGACCCAGGCCTACTACTACGTGACCCCGGTCGAGCCCGGCTGGTCGGCCCAGCAGAAGGAGGAGTGGCTTACCGCCTTCAACTACTACACAACCGACATCGTCTCAATTCACGAGGCTTACCCCGGGCACTATGTGCAGTTCCTTTGCCTGAAGGCTTCGCCAGCCACGCGGCTGGAGAAGATCTTCGGCAGCTACGCGTTCATTGAAGGCTGGGCGCACTACACGGAGCAGATGATGGTGGACGAAGGCTTCGGCGCCAGCGCGTCGCCGCACCCCACGCACGCGGAGGAGGTCAAGGCGGCGAAATACCGGCTCGCGCAGACCGACGAGGCGCTGCTGCGCGTCTGCCGCCTCTGCGTGTCCATCCGGATGCATTGCCAGGGTATGACGATTGACGAGGCTGCCAAATTCTTCCAGGAGAATTGCTACTACGAGCCGAAGCCCGCGCGCCAGGAGGCTATCCGTGGAGCCTACGATCCTGAATACCTCTACTACACTGTGGGGAAGCTGGAGATCCTGAAGCTGCGCGAGGATTTCCGCCGACAGCAGGGCGCGAGTTTCAGCCTGGAACAGTTCCACAACGAGATGTTGCGCCATGGTGCGCCGCCCATCCGCCTGCTGCGCGAGCTAATGCTCAAGGACCCGCAGAACTGGGACCAGGTGCTGTGAGGTGCCATTCACCATCGTTCGAGGCAAGGCGTATCTGGACATCGCCCCCGCCGGACCGCGTGCGGTCCCCAGGTCGCAGCAACAGCCCACATGCAGCCGCGGTGGGCCGGGGACGGCTCGGAATGGCGCTTAGTTAAGGCACCACCACCCAAGCCTCTGTACCCCAGCAGGTTACACGTAAGCCTGCACGGTGTTGCCACGGCGACATTACGGCGATGCCCCGGTGTATCTCCCATGTGGGTCGACCCACATGGGAGACACACCGGGGTATCGCTGGAGGCGCACCGGTCCTCCGGCTTGGAACCGGCGTTCGTATGCTGGGGGCCATTGCCGGGGGCGGGAAACCAAAGAGCGGTCCTTTCCTCAAATGTGGTGGCCTCAAAGGGTTACACTTCAGCTAAGCGCCGCCCGGGACGGCTCGCGGTGCGGCTAGAGCCCCGGCGTGGCCGTGGCTGTGACCGCCGGGCCCGGCTTTGAGGCCGACGCCGTCTGCCGGGCCGGGGCGCTGCCCTGCATGGCCGGCTTGCGTGCGGTGCGCGCGGCAGCAAAGACGATCCGTCCAAGCCGCGGCTGGTCGGCATTGTAGGTAACCTCGGATGCCGAACGCCATGAGCTTCGAAAATAGGCAGCTACTTTATCGGCAATCTCCTCCAGCTTCCCATTGGCGAGTTGGACACCCGGGGTCTGCTTCCGGAGGTTGTAGTCGAGGTAGCCGTGAATCTCGTCCACGTAGCAGACCACGTGGGTCTGGCCCTTCATGAACACGGCCACCAGCTTGGTAGTGTAATGCTTCTCCCGCAGGACCTCGGAGGCGAGGCAGGCATAATCATCGCAATCACCGCAGCGCGCCGCCAGGAAGGCCTCCGGGGCCTGGCGCGTTTCGCCCAGCTTGAACTCGAAGTCGCGGAAGTAGCTGGCGAAGCGTTCCGGGGTCAGCGTGGGGTCGCTCCGCAACAGGTCCAGGGTAAGCGCGGGCGAGCGCGCCTGGGCGTTCACGGCGAACCACCCGATCACCGCCAGGACCAGGAGGCCTAACCGGAGCCGCAGCCCGGCCAGGGTGGGACACAGCGCTTCCCTGCTTCCCGTTGAACACAATGGGTGCATGCGCACATGTAGATACGCAAAAGCCTTACGATTGAGAAGGAAAAATCTGAGGCAGGAACCAGATTGTCTATTCCCCGTCCGACGCGAGGTTGAAGCAGTCGCGGCGCCTCAAGGAGGCAACGCGCACGGAACAAAGCAAAATACCAACAAGTTATGAAAAGAAAGCAACTATTGATAGCAAGCATGGCGGCGCTCCTGTGCGTCGGCGTAACCAGCACGGTCCGGGCTGACGACCAGAACCAGTCACAGACGGGCTCGTCCCAGTCCGGGAGCCGAGTCGGCAACTACGAGAACAACACGGAAAACATGGCCCCTGGCGCCCCTACGCGCTTCAACAAGGCCAGCAAGCTCATTGGCACCGAAGTGCAGAATGAACAGGGCGAGAACCTGGGAGACATCAAGGACATCGTAATTAACCTCGACAAGGGCACGGTCTCGTACGCGGTGCTCAGCTCGGGCGGCGTCCTTGGGGTTGGCGAGAAACTGCTGGCGGTGCCTCTGACGGCCTTCTCGCGCAGCCCGGATGGTCACCACCTGGTGCTCAATGCTACCAAGGAAAACATCAGCCAGGCCGAGAGCATCGGAAACAACTGGCCCTCCGTCCAGAACCCGAGCTTCGGCGCCATGCCTTTCTGGCAACAGAAGCCCGGCGAGAAGAACGGCACCGAGACCGCTCCTCCTGCCAACAAGTGAGGAACTCCAACCCGCTCGTTCCCGATAAGGCTGGTTAGCTGGTTCCGGGCGCGGGCAAGGTCAATCAGAAGGTTCCCGACAGCGAGACCCGGCGGGAGACCGCCCGGCTCGCTGTCAACACCCGGAAACCCTTGGCTGGTGCGGTGACCGGGACTAAGCTGCGCTATGCGCATCACCGGCGGAAAGGCCGCCCGTCAAAGATTAAAAGTTCCCAAGGGTCTGGCAGTGCGGCCGACCCCCGACCTCGTCAAGCAGGCGGTCTTCAACAGCCTGGGGCCGCGGCTGGCCGGGGCGAGCGTGCTTGAACTCTTCGCGGGCACAGGCGCCTTGAGCCTCGAGTGCCTGAGCCGGGGCGCGGTATCCGCCGTGTGCGTTGAAGGTTCGGCCCGCCATGCGGAAGTGCTGCGCCAAAACGTGCAAACCGCCGGGTTCAGCCCGGCCCAGGTGCAAACCCGCGTGCAAGATGTATTCACCGTGCTGGCCCAATTGGCGGCCGCGGGCCAGAAGTTCGACCTGGTGCTGGCGGACCCGCCCTACGGTGAAAAGAACATTGGCCACCGCTCGACTTCTTACGCCCAGCGCCTCCTGGATGATCCGCACCTCCCATCGGTGCTGGCGGCCGGTGGCGTGCTCGTGCTGGGGCATACAAAAAGGGACACGCTCGACCTGGTCCCCCCGTGGCGCGAACTCAAGGCCCTCAAGCACGGGGATAGCGTGATGCGGTTCCTCACCCCCACCCCAGCCCCCCATAGCGGCTAACTTATTTGTGCGTTCCGGAACGGAGAGCGCCCGTCCTCGAGCGCCACAGCACCGGACGCCGGCAGGACCATCAACGTGCTAGCCCCGTTGCGGGGGAATGGCGCTTGCATAAGGCAAGTTGGCTCTCGTCCTCGTCGTCGTTCTCCTCCTCCTCCTCGGGTTTTGCCTCGTCTTCCGAGGACGACGACGAGAACGACGACGAGGCCGACGCCGTTCTGGTCGTATGTAAGCGCCATGCCCGGTGCGGGGTCTTGTAGTGCTGTGCCCGAGGACGGGCACTCTCCGGCCTCAGTCCTTCTTCCCCTCCAGAAAAGCCTTCAGTGCCACGGCGTTGTTGCGCTCCGGGTCTTTGGCGCTGAACAACAACGTTACCCGGCCTTCCTCCGCGGCGTGCAGGATGGGTTGCCAGCCCAGAGGGTTCTCCTCCAACTGCGCGAAGTAGCGGCGCCGGAATTCGTCCCACTTCGCCGGGTCATGGGCGAACCATTTGCGAAGCCGGTCGCTGGGCGCCACTTCCTTGAGCCAACCGGAAAGGCGCAGTTCCTGCTTCTTCACGCCTCGGGGCCACAGGCGGTCCACGAGCAACCGCGCCCCGTCATCGGGCCGGGGCGGATCGTAAACCCGCCTCGTTTGTATCCCTTTCACGCAGTACCCTCACCCCTGGGCCAGGTGCGGTCAACCCGACCTGGCCGGAGGCGCTCATGATTATTTGAATTCGCAGAAAGGGCATTGACAGCCCCCCGAGCCGCGGTAGGATCGCGCTAGTCTTGACACGGTGACCACGCGTGTTGAAAGCCATCCCGGGCGCGGGCCAGGCCTACGGAACCGGCAGCAACGCCAGCACGAACATGCCCCCCGGCAGCCCCTCCCTGCTGGCGCTCGGCGCCGGCGCCGATGCGCCCTACGAAGCGATGCTGTCGCTCTCCAGCATCAACCAGGAATACCTGTGCTTTGCGGCCCTTCAACTCGATTCCTTCGGCGACCAGCCCCAATTACGTCATCCCCTCTGCCGGCACCGGCGACGTCGGGAACTACTATGTGATCGCCACCAATCCCCTGGGCACCAATGCTCAGAGCCTGACGGCATCCTTGGCCTTGCTGCCGCCGCCCAAGTTCACCGCCGAGACCTACGCCGGCCCCGGTTTCGGCATCCAGCTCTACTTCACCGGCCCGATGGGCTCGAACTACTCACTCTGGAGCAGCGCCAACGTGGCCCTCACGCCGGTCACGAATAAATGGATGAAGCTAACCTCCGGCTCGTTTAGCGGCAGCACGGACAGCTACACGGATTCGAGCGCCGCCACCAACCCGGAGAGCTTCTACATCCTGACGCTGCCTTAGCCGCCGAGCGACGGAGCGCAAGGCAATCCGGCTCCCGCGCATAGCCGATAGCCAATAGCCAATAGCCAATGCGATTGGCCAATGGCATTTGCATTGGCTATCGGCGATTGGCTACTGGTATTCGCATTGGCTATCGGCGATTGGCTACTGGCATTTGCTTTGGCTATCGGCGATTGGCTATTGGCTATTCTCCAGCCGGCCTTCCCGCGTGCCGCTCTATCGCGCGGTGCTCTTTGCCTTCTTTGCGCTAATGCAATCAGCTCCCCACACTACCGCCTTCCCTCGCCTTGCACCCACTGTATCGCATGCAGCATGACCTCCGTCGAGGTCTTCAGGTCCAGCTTCTCCTTAATGCGGTTGCGAAACGAGTTGATCGTAGCAACCGTTACCTCCAGCTCCGCCGCAATCTGCCGGGTGCCTTTGCCCTGGCCAATCAGGCGGAAGACCTCCAGCTCCCGGTCGCTCAGCGTCTGGATGGGCGTGGCCGAGCGCTCGGGCGCGCCATGCATAAAGCGGGACACCAGCGAGCTTGCCAGCTTCTCGCTCAGGTGCATGTCGCCCCCCAGGACCTTGCGGATGGCCGTCTTCACCGTCTTGGCGGGCTCCTGTTTCATGACGTATCCCATCGCCCCGGCCCGCAATGCCCGCTCAGCATAGAGCGACTCATCGTGCATGGAGACCACCAGCACCGGCATATCCGGGTAGTCGCTCCGGAGCGTCTTGATGAGATCAATGCCGCTCGCGCCGGCCAGCGAAATGTCCACTATCGCCAGGTCGGGGCGGGTCTCGCCGATGCCGCGCAGCGCCTCGTCGGCGGTGGCCGCATCGCCGCAGACCACCAGGTCCGGCTCGCGGTCAATGAGCTGGCGCAAGCCGTCGCGAAACATGGCGTGGTCGTCCACCAGGAAGATGCGGCTGCGGGCCGGCTGTGGTGCCACGGAGGCGGGGCGCGGCGTCTCCGCGCTCTGCGGGCTGGAAGCAAGGTCGTTCTTCGTGTTCATATCAGGTGAGATGGCTCGCGGTTACAAAAAGGCATGAGCGTGGTAGCGGAAATCCGAAGCCCGAAGGCCGAAGGCCGAAACAGGGGGCTTCTATCCTCCATCTTCTATCCTCCATCCTCGTCGCGGCCCGGTTGGGTTGCGGCTCTGCCGCGCTGCGCCTTCTGCGCCGCTGCGCTTAAACGGCAGCGAGCCTGCTGCTTCGGGCTTCGGATTTCGGCCTTCTTTCGGCCTTCGGATTTCGGCCTTCGGATTTGGCTGCCGAATTCCAACGAAAACGTCGAGGAGCCTCATTTAGGTCACTCCGCCTCGCGCGAGGCCGGGTAGAACAGGCACGTCACTTGCGTGCCCTGTCCGGGTTTGCTCTTCAAATCCAAGGTGGCGCCAATGACCCGCGCGCGATAGCGCATGATGCGGATGCCCATGCCGCTCCCGCCCGTGCCGCGCACATCGAAGCCCGCGCCGTCGTCCTGCACCGTCAGCGTAAACCGGTCGTTCACCCGGCCCAGGCTGACGCGCACCGTGGCCGCGTTGCCATGCTTCGCCGCGTTGAGCACCGCCTCCTGCGCGATGTAGTACAGGTGCAGCGCGGTGCCGTTCTCGAAGGCCGGCAGCGCAGCATCACACTTAAATTCGCAATGGATGCCGTAAAGGCTCCCGGCATTGCCCGCCATCTCCTCGAGCGCCGAAGCCAGGCCGTTCTCCTCCAGCCGCACGGGGAACAAACCGCGCGCCACGCCGCGGGTCTGGCTAATGGTCTCGTTCACCAACTGCCCGATGTTCTCGGCCTCCCCCGCCGCGCCGTCGCCCTTCTCCTGCAACCGGTCGGCCAGCACATCCATCCGGTAGGCAATGCCCGCCAGTTGCTGGCAGACCCCGTCGTGCAAATCGTGGCCGATGCGCCGCTGCTCGCGGTTGCTGGCCTCCAGGATCTCCTTCTCCAGCCGCTTGCGCTCCGTGATGTCGCGCGCGACACCTTCCACCTCCACCTGTTTCCCGCCCTGCTCGACCATCCGCACGCTGATCTCCAGCTTCACCCGCTGGCCGGCCCCGGTCAGAAAATCCCAATCCGCCGCCGCCACCTCGGTCCCTTTGACCGCCTCGTCCACCCACTCCTCGGCCTGCGCGCGCTGCTCCTCCACCACCAACTCAACCAGCTTCCGGCCCACAATCTCGCCCCGCGGCCGTTGCAGCAGCCGCTCGCCCGCCTGATTGATCGAGGTGATCCGGCCCGAAAGATCGTGCGTAAATACCATGTCGTTCGCATTCTCGAACAGCTCGACGTAGCGCTCCTTCAGCGCGGCTTCGGCCTGCAGCTTTTGCGCAATGATCCGCGTCTGCCGGGCCACCCGCCGCCGCAGCACCGCCACCCAGGCGAACGCCGCCAGCACCACCGCGCCCAGCCCGCCCAGCGCAGCCGAAAGCCGCGCCAGTGTCCACCAGGGCGGGCGTCGCAGCACCGCCACGTCCGCCGGGGAGCACATGAGCACGCGAAAGGACTTGGCCCGCCACGCCTCGCCCGCAAACCAGTCGCCACCCGTCTCGACCAGGCAAACGCCGGTGACCGCCACCTCGCTGCCGTTCTGCAACGGCGCGAACACCGCACCCCGCGTATGGCCTTCCAGGTGGGCCTGGAACAGGAAGCCCCCCGCATTCAGCACCAGGAATTCGTCCCGACTCTTGCGCGCCCGCTCCACCAGCATCGCCTTGATCCGCACCAGGCGGCAATCGTGCGTGCCGCGCAAGGCTTCATCCGGCGTCACCTCGTCCGGCACCGGCGCCGGGCCCGAGCCGATCTTGCGGAAGATCGCATCCCGCATCACGGGCGTGTATTCGCCCTGCGCCGGAAATCCTACCACCTCGACCCGGTCGCCCGGAGAGAGCGCGCCCGGTTGTTGCGTCTCGACGTACAATCCCTCGCTCCCATCCTCGATGTATAACACCGTGTCGCTCTGGCGACAGGTGACCGTGCCGGCGACCTTTACCCGGTGCCCGTAGGCGCCCTCCGGTGCGAACTGAAGCAGCTCGTTGATCGGCCTTGCCGGGCCGGCAAAAGGGTCAACCGGCGCTGGGACCTCCACCTCCAGGTCCTCGCGCCGCGGCACCAGCAGGCGAATGCCGAATAACTGACGCCGCTGGTTGTATTGCGTGTAGCACACCCCTCGCACTTTTATCGTGCTGTCCACCAGCCTTGCATCCGCGCCGGGCGGCAACTCGGCGGCATACGCCGTCACACGCCCTCCCCCCGTGGCAATATCCAGCGAAAAGTACTTGCTCCGCGGATCGAAGCGCGCGCTCCGGACCACGCCCTGGATCTCCACGAACTGGCTGTCCTCGCGCCCGCTCGTCGCCTCCTCGAAAGAGACCGGTCGCGCCGCCGGAAACCTGCCCTCCCCAAGAACCCGGACCTCGCGCGCGGCCACGACCGGCGCAAACTGCCCCTGCTCCGTGACCCCCACCACCTCAACCAACTGGCCGGTCTGAATATTCGTGGTGCTCACTGTAGCCCCCGGGTAGAAGTAAATGCCCGCCGTCTCATCCTGCACAAACCGGAACGCTGCCGTCGGAATCCGCTGATCGAAGAACGTGACCACCCCCCGCAGCCGGACCGGGTAAAACCGCTCCGCCTCCGCCGGACTGAGCCGCCGGACCTCTTGCGCCGTGTGCAGCTCCGGCAGCGAGCCATCCCGGGCCAGCCCCGAGAGGCCCGCGAAACACAAGACAAGTCCAGCGACCCAGGCTATGCAACCTCGTTGAGGCGGTGAGCGCTTCACATCCACGTAATACAACTTGCGATGCAGAGTGTAGTGCAATCGAGTACAGCCGCCAAGCGGGAATATAGGCGCGCGAACGCGGCCCATGAATCGCCCAATCCCCTCCGTATCCGGTACCTTCTAACCCGTCCAGTTGTGAAGCTGGAACCAGCCCCCTAGGGTGTTGCTGGTTCCAGCTTCACAACTGGGCCGTGCGGCCAAAAATGAAAACGCCAGTGCGTTACCACTGACGTTTTCTGGCCGGGGTTAACGGCGGTGACCCATTAATAACCACCGCGCCTAAAGTCCGTACCGGTTATGCCAAATAAAACTAGCATCTACTCGCGGTGCAATCCCCAATTGCTCAAATTATTCGAAAGGGCGGGCCATCCCGCCAAGGTCCTGTGCGTGGCGTTGGACTATGCCAAAGCCCAGCATACGGCCCTGATCTGCAATGGCGTGGGAGACTTGTTAAAACCCAGCTTTGCCATTGAGAACACTGCCCCGGGGGCGGCCCAGTTGCTGAGGGAGGTTCGGGCCTGCGCCCAATGCCGGAAAGTGCGTTCCGAGCACGTGTTCTTTGGCGGCGAGGATTACCCCTCTTATGCCGAGAACTTTGTGCGTTATCTGCGCCAGGAGCAGTTCCTGGTGGTGCGCGTCAACGCGTGGGAAGCCAAGCAACAGCGGGACAACTTCCAAGCCTCCAGCGACTCGCTGGATTTGTTAGGCATCGCCCGCTGCTGTCTGCATCGGCGGGGCCAACCGGTCCGCGATCTGCCCCAAGCCTATCCCCATCTGCGGATTGCCACCCGCGACCGGGACAAACTGGTGCGGATGCGCACGGCGATCTCCAACCGCATCCACAGCTACGTGGACCGGCTCTTTCCGGGTTTTCTCTCGGCCGCCCAAAGTGGTCTGGAGCCCTTTTGCCGAGCCAGCCTCGAATTGATGGAGGATCGTTTCAGCCCCGCTCAACTCCGCCGACGACCCCGCCCGAGCCTGGCCCAGTGGTTGGGCCGCCGCGGCGTCACTCAAGCCCTAGAGAAGGCCGATCAGCTCAAGCAATTAGCTAAGCAGGTCCTCCCACCGGCCCCGGAGCAAACCGCGATGCTGCAGCAGAGCTTGGCCCAACTGGTGGGCCTCTATCGAAACCTGGAGCAGAGCATTGCCCGGATCGACCGTGAGCTGGCCTACTGGCTGGCCCGAACGCCGGGGGCCTGGTTGACTTCGATTTCGGGCTTGGGCATCACTCTGGCCGCCGGCTGGACCGCCGAACTGGGGCCGCCCAGCCAGTGGCACTCGGTGCGCCAACTCTGCTCCTACTCCGGGGTGGTGCCCAAGACCAAGCAAACCGGAGGTCCGGACAAAGAACCCGTCGTCGGCGCCGTCGGACAGCGCTGCAATAAGCGCTTAAAGAACGTCGTGCTGCAGGCGGCCGAGAAAGTCATCCAGTACGGCCCGGAAGAGTTGCGCCACACCGCCCAGCAACTCCAAGCCCGCGGGGCGCACACCGCCTTTGCCCTGGCCAAACGCCTGGTGCGCTTAGGCAAATACCTGGCCACGACCGGCACGGTCTACCGTCCTAAAGCGCTGATGGATCCTGATACGCCCCAAGCCACTTTGGCCGCCCATTACCAGAGCGTGTGGGAGAAGCTGCTGCCCAAGTGGAAAGAGAAAGCGGACTTGCGCGATGTCTTTGCACCCGAACACCCTCTGGGCCAGTGGCGCAAGATGGTCCAAGAACTTTACGCGTTGGAACTGCGCCTGCCGCCGCAAAAGGCGGCACACCAGCCCAGCGCGTTAGCTCCATAAAGGGGCGGCGCCGGCGCGGTGGAGCACGGGCATTGGGACAGGGCCGACCTGGTTGGTTTCTTCCGTAGCTATTGCGGTGCCCGGCAACAGGCATTGTCGATTCGGAGGGGAATACCAGCAGGACGGCTCCTGTCCGCTTTAATGCAGGCGCCCACGGGCGACCTACCGGAAGCTGCTCAAAGGTGCTTCAATCCGCTCAACCGCCTGAAGGGCAAATACCGGCGCAGGCTTGAGCGTGATTTCTGTATACCGGCTTGCAGTTACGGAGCCTGACCTCCTGCCACCACGGGTTCAAAGGCTCTGTCCCTCTCCCGCCGTTTAACCGCACCCTCCGCCACTCCGAATTTCGCAAAAACCGTCTGCATACGGTAACCGCCTCCTTTTGCCCCGAAATAAAAATGCAAAATCCTCGCTTGCATGTCTCTGGTGCTCC